>CAYWZS010000007.1:0-11732 GCA_964462905.1 uncultured Anaerolineaceae bacterium | reverse complement strand
GCGGCCATGTGCAGGGCCATCAAACGCGACGACCCGATAGCCTGCGTTTAGTAAAGGCTCCACCAGAACACTCACCCGCGCTGCGCTGGACTCCCACCCGTGGACGAGTAACACGGTCTGTTCGGTGGGGGTGGACGGCTCCCAGGTGTAGGTGGTGAGATTGAAGTCCACATACGGTACACTGCCAATTGCGGCGCGGTCGAACAGGTCACCGTTGGTTTCGCTGCGCTTGCGCGGGGTGCGGAAGATGTTCATGGCATAGCGGGCCGCTAAACCCGGCGCAATGACCCCGCCGACCTGAAAGGCGGCCCGGATGAGCTTGAACTTGAGCGGGGTGGTGTGGTTACGATCCGTTAGGGTCATAGGTGGTAGCGTCCTTTGGTCGAATATGTGCCATAAATCGCCGAATGGTAATCCCGTTTCACGTCAAGCGTCAATGACCGTATGTGGGCCGACCGTCACATCAGCCCACACATGGCAGCCTTACCCCCCAACAGTGATGATCTGCATCCCCTGCTTCTGATACGCGGTGTACTGCGCGTCTGCCAGCGCGTCGAAGTCAATCTCCGGGTGCTGGACCGCGCTCGTCCCGTCAGCGATGAGGTGCAGGCGCTTGATGATCTCGGACTGGCCCTCGAAGTAGCGCATGATGGAGGTCGTTGTCTCCAGAACGCAGTGGCTCTTGGCCTGCCCGGTGATGAACACGCGGTCATAGGTGGCAAGGTCGTCCAGAAACGCCTTGTTCACCGAGCCGAGCGGGTGGTCTGGAATCTTCACCTCTGGCTCCAACATGGAGTAATACTCGGACTTCGCAATCGTCCCCTTCGTCACCATCTGCGGGTTGGCCTGCCGCGCCGCGCTGTGATGTGTAATTGCTTCGTAGAGCGACGGCATCAGGTTGTGGCCCGGCGTGCCAATCAACGTGTGGAACGGCCAGATCATGAGCTGTTTCTTGGCGTCGGTCTCCAATTTACGGACGTACTGGCGCGACCACGCCACGTCGTAGAGCGGCGTCCAGTCGCCAGCCGCCACTTCTTCCGCAGTGACCACCGTGTAGGGATTGGGTGGCTCCCCGTTTCTGTCCTGCCACCAAGTCGGCGAGAAAATCTGAATTGGGGTGTGGCTGTCCAGCGAGGCGGCAATCTGCGTGATGCCCCCCAGGTTGTCGTAAATCCATTCCACAGTGCGGCGGGTGTCCTCTGGTGCGCCGGGGACAAACAACGCGCCGTCCGGGTGCGCGAAGTCCACCTGAACATCAATCAGCAAGAGTAAGGTGCGGGTGATGTCGGCGGCGGCGGGGGGGAAGTTCAGGCTGTGTCCGGCGGCAGTTGCGGCGACAACATCCGGCGTGTAGAGGTCGCCAGCACGAGCGGGATCGTAGAAAGACGGATAGGCCATGTGGTTGAAAGCTCCTTGGTGATTACCTTCTACGTATATTCTAACAAGAATTGGGCTACAGAGCGTCGAAATACCACCTATGTATTTACGCAGTGTGTTTAAATCAATACTTAGCCAACGCTAAATTTGTGGTATCATAACCTAAATGAAACGTTGCTGACAAATGTAGACACATAGGAGACTGAGATCATGTTTATTTTACCGCCAACACAAATCGGATATAGTGTAGCTGTGGAGAACCGGATTCTGGTCTTTACATTTGAACAGGTCACGCCGGAGACGGTGGCCGCTTGGCACGCGTTGCAACGTCCCATCATCACGACTGAACCCACTCACGATACACCGGGCCTGTTGATGTTGATTGATATGCAGGGGCGTGATGTGATGCTTTTCTGCAACATCACACAACAGATGAAAACATACGCTCGTCAGCAGCGCACCCTGATGCCGGTCCGCTATGCCTGGGTGATGCCCACATCCCCTGTGACGACTGCCGCCCGGCAGATGATACGGTCGTTGTCGCCGGAGGTGAAGATTGATGTGCGGTTCTTTGCCCCTACACGGCGGCAGATGGCCTATGCGTGGTTGTTGGCACAACACGCCCAGCTTTGCAGCAAGGTTCTCTAGCGCCTGGGTGGGGCCGTCGTTATACTGCGGCGAAACCCGTTCATTACTTGAGAGGATCGCCCGCGCCAATGGCTCGTATGTGGCTTGCTCTGTTGCTCGTTTTGTCTGTGGTCCCGGCCTTTGCCCAACCTGCGACCTCCGATTCGACACGCACACTCACCCTACAGGCAACGATTGTAGGGGAGGGCCTGCCTGTGAATGACCTCGCCTTCAACAGTGACGGCACCTTGCTCGTTAGTGGTGCCGATGACCTGTCCGTGCGGCTGTGGGACGTAACCACGCCGGAGCCAGAACAGGTGGCGCAACTTCAGGGGCAGGTGCATCAGGTACGCTCAGTGGATTTTTCCCCGGATGGACGCGAGATTGTCTCGACGGGGTTTAACGGGATCGCATTTGTGTGGGACGTGCGCTCACGGACACGAGCGGCATCGGTTAACGGGCAGGGCTACCCGTCCATGAGCGATGCAGAGTTCGCGCCGGATGGCTCGGCCTTTGCAGTGGCAATGGGCGTCGGGGAGGTGTGGCTCTACGACGCAGAGACGCGTGAGGTGGTACAACGCTTGCCGGGGGGCGGCCTGCTCGTGGAACGATTGGCCTATGCGCCGTCCGGGGATTGGTTGGCGGCGGGGTTCGGTTTCCCCACGGATGCGGTGATTGCCTGGGATGTGGCAACGGGAGACACGTTGTTCACACTGGCGTCTGAGGGGGGGACTGTTCACGGGGTTGATATTGGGCCGGACGGGGATTTGCTGGCGCTAGGTGAGAGTGGCGGCACGCTCGCACTGTACGCTTTGGAGGATGACCTGCCGACTACGCCGGAGCCGCTGGCCTCGGTTGCGGACGCGCATCCCGGTGGGGTATTCGACGTGGTTTACGGCCCGGATGGAACCTGGGTCGCGAGTGTGGGCTTTGACGGCGCAATCCAGCTGTGGGGACCGACCACGGGTGAGCTACTGGCGGCGGCGAGCGAGGGCGAACGGTCGCTGTATGCGGTCGCAGTCTCCCCAGACGGCACGACCCTGGCCGGGGCCGGGGAGAGCGGTGACATCTGGCTGTGGGCCGTCAGCGCGGGCTAACCCGTGAGCGCACACGGGGTTAACGACCCTACTTCCACTTGATTGTGCAACCGACCTGGTCTGTTGTGGCGACTGTGGGCGCGTTCCCAGCGAGGATCGCGTATAGGGCGTCCCGCAGGTAGGTTTCTTCGACGGCCCCCGGCTCCTCGTAGTTGTCATCCACCGGTATGTGCGTGAACACACGCTAAACACTTTGCAGTTTGAATCTGTGCAAGATGAACTATTGAACAACCACCCGCTTTCAGTGGGTGGTTGTTCAATCCACATTCACAACTAATTCAGATTCTCGAAGATGCCCGCAGCCCCCATGCCACCCCCGATGCACATCGTCACCATGCCGTACTTGCCCCCAACATCTTGGAACTCGTGAATCAGTTGTGTCGTGAGCTTCGTGCCTGTGCAACCTAACGGATGCCCCAGGGCAATTGCGCCGCCGTTGATATTCGTCTTGGCCGGGTCCATCTCCACCTCGCGCATGACGGCGAGCACTTGGGCTGCAAACGCCTCGTTGAACTCAAACAGGTCGATGTCATTCATGGACAGGCCAGTACGCGCTAACACCTTCGGGATCGCCTTCACTGGCCCCACGCCCATGATCTCTGGGCGAACGCCTGCCACAGCAAAGCCGACGAAACGAACCAGCGGCTTAAGACCCAACTGGGCGGCCTTATTCGCCTCCATGACGATCACCCCGGCAGCACCGTCACTGAGCGGGCTACTGTTCCCAGCAGTGATGCGCCCACCCTGCCGGAATACGGGCTTGAGCTTGCCCAGTACCTCCACAGTCGTTTCCGGGCGAACGTGCTCGTCACGATCTAGCACCTTTGTCACGGTGACACGCTCCCCGTTGTCGGTGATATAGGTTTCCTCGAACTCAAAAGGGATCACCTGCCCATCGAACTTGCCGTTGGCCCAGGCCTCTGCCGCCTTGCGGTGGCTGTTGTAGGCGAATTCGTCCATGTCATCGCGGTTCACGCCGAACTCGTCCGCCACGTTTTCCGCTGTCAGGCCCATGCTTATATAGGCTTCTGGCCCATGCTCTGCAAGGTAGGGGTTGGGGCTGATGCGAAACCCGGTCATTGGGACACCGGACATTGTCTCCGTACCGCCCGCGATCATCACATCAGCACCATTGGCGATCACAGTCTGGGCTGCCTGGGCAATAGTTTGGAGACCACTGGAGCAGAAACGGTTAATGGTGGCGGCAGGAACATCAACGGGCAGCCCCGCACGTAACGCGATCAAGCGCGCCATGTTAAGGCCCTGTTCACCCTCCGGCATGGCACAGCCGATCAGCACATCATCAATTTCCATCGGGTCGAGCTTGCCGTCGGTCTGGCGCATCAGGTCCTGGATGACGGCAGCGGCCATCTCATCGGCACGGACATTACGGGTCACGCCACGCTTGGCCTTACCTACGGCGGTTCGGCTGGCGGCGACAATTACTGCTTCACGCATGAGGTCTGTTTCCTTCCATCTATCAATTTCGGAATTTGTATCCATACTGGATGGGCGGAACGATCATCCGCCCAATTCCCGTTTTTGATCCCTAGGGACGGGCGAAACCCTAGTTCCGCAACGGCTTGTTGGTCTGCAACATATGCTGGATGCGCTCAAGTGTCTTGGGCGTCTGCGCAAGTTCCACGAATGCCTCTAACTCTAGGTCTAAGATGTACTGCTCACTGACCCAACCCGGTTCGGACACCGCACCACCTGTTATGATCCAGGCGAGTTTGCGGGCGATGAGCGCGTCATGTTCCGAGGCATAGCCGCCACGAACCAAGCCATCAATTGCGATGAGCAACGCAGCATAGGTATCGCGGCCAGCGGCCCACACCTTCGCCTTTGCGGGTGGGGTGTAGTTCTCTGCAAGGAACAAGGCAGTACGCTTGGCCTCGCCTAGCACATCACGACGATTCATCACAATCCGGTCATGCGGACGCAGGAAGTACATCTCCTTAGCCTGCTTCGCGCTGAACGACGTAGACGCAAAGGCAGTCTGCTCAAAGATCTTCTGCAAGTGGGGGAGCGCATCCGCATTCTTCACAGACATAACCGGGCCGAGGGCACGGCGCATCAGTTCCTTAGTACCGCTCCCGGCTGGAACCACACCGACGCCGAACTCGACCAGTCCCGCGTAGAGTTCCATGTGCGCGACCGTCGCGTCACCAGCCATCATGACCTCGGTGCCACCACCAAGCGCCATGCTAAACGCGCCCGTCACAACCGGGCCATTGCAGTAGCGCAGCGCCAGCGTAAAGTCTTGCAGGCCGCGCACCAACGCCCGCAACTGGTCAATCTCGCCGCTCATAGCAGACATCATCACGAGGCCGAGGTTAGCACCGATACTGAAGCGTTCGCCGTCATGGCTGATGACCAAACCGCGCAGTTCGCCGTTGTTTATCATCTCGGCGGCATCCAGGCCCATCTGTACGAAGTCACCATCAATGACGAAGTAGTCTGAGGTCATCTCCAAAAGGCCAATGCCATCGCCCACATCAAGCAGGTTGGCGCTGGCGTTCTGCTTGATGATTGCGCCAGCCGCTTTGAGATCGGCAACGGTAATACGACGCGGGTCGCGCTCCAGTGCAACGTAATCGCCGGACTGTGGGCTGTAGTAGCCGACGACCTTGCCCGCCTCATCCCGCTGGTAGAAGGTGGTATTGCCGTCTGCCAGCATCGTCTTAACCCAGTCGGCGACGGTATAACCCGCCTCCTCAAAGGCCGGGACCGTTTCGGCCACGCCGAGCACGTCCCATATCTCGAACGGCCCCATCTCATGCGCGAAACCCCACTTCTGGGCGTTATCCACGTTCACGATCGTGTCTGTGATCTCTGGCACGCGCTTGGAGGCATAGGCGAGATAGAAGGCGTGGTGGTGCCACAAGAACTGTGCGGCGCGGTCATCCTCGGCCAGCAGCGCCTTGATGCGCTCACCTGTGTTCGCGTGTTTGCGGTGTTTGCCCACACTCTCGAAGCGAACTTTCTGCGGCGCGTGGTAGTCTAGCGTCTCGAAATCGAGTGTCCAGAATTCCTTGCCGCTCTCGCCGCGCACCATCTTGTAGAAGCCCTGGCCCGTCTTGTTGCCCAGGTGGCCGTTTTCCAGTAGCCAGCTATAGATCGCGTTGGCCTTCCCGTGCGCCAATATCTCGCGGTCGGGGTCGTTGGGGATGGCCGGATACAGGTTACGTGCCACGTAGACCGCCACATCGTTACCCACAAGGTCCAACAGGCGGAAGGTAGCCGTCTTGGGGCGGCCAATCAGCGGGCCTGTGAGCGCGTCTACCTCATCCACTGTGAAACCATTGTCGATGGCATAGTTAAACGCCTGCGAACTCACAACAGATAGAAACCGATTGCCAATGAAGTTTGGCTCATCCTTGGCAACCACAACCCCCTTACCGAGCCGCGTTGAGGCGAAATCACCCATGAACGCAACCAGTTCGGGGTCTGTGTTTGCGTGCGGGATTAGCTCCAACAGTTCGAGGAAGCGCGGCGGGTTGAAGAAGTGTGTCCCCATAAAGCGGCGGGTGAAACCCTCGTCCATGCCCTCGGCAATGTCCGCAATTGGCAGGCCGGAGGTGTTCGTGGAGAGAATTGTGTCCTCGCGGACGACCTCGGCCAGCTTGCCGAATAACGACCGCTTCACGTCCAGCTTCTCCACAACGACCTCGACCACCCAGTCGGCATCGGCCAGCATATCCAGGTTGTCGTCCAGATTGCCGACGGTAAGCAGGTCCAGGTCGTCGGCGTGATAGAGTTCTGGGCGCTTGCCCATGAGCGATTTCTTCAGGCGCTGGACCCCTGCTAGGGCCGGGGCGTTGCGTGCTTTTAAGTCACTGTCCGGGGTGGTATCCTTGCCGGGAATATCTAACAAAACGGTGGGGATGCCGACGCCTGCGAGCACGGCGGCGATCCCACTGCCCATCGTGCCTGCGCCGATAACACCGACCTTTTGAATCGAATACAACATGAGGTGTTAATTTACCTTTCTTGGGTCTGCAATGACAAAAATTTGTGGTTTTGCTATGATTTAATCGAGTGCAAGCGCCCGCAGGAAGGTGTCTGCGATGTTGGCGGCGATGGTTGGCCCGTCCAGGCGGCCCCCCTCCTGGTACCAGACGCTCACCCAGTTGTTAGCACCCAACATTGTCTTGACGAAGATCGGCACATCGACAGCGCGGAACTCACCCGTTGCAATCCCCGCCTGGATCACAGCGGTAAAGTGTTGCTCGAAGGCATCCCGCCGCTCGAAGAACACGCCCTGACGGTCTAAAAAGGCCGTCGCCATCTTACCGCTCTCCGCCGACGGCGGACGGATGCCGATTAACGCGCCGATCTCGAAGATCATGGCCGCGCCAACTGTCGGGTGTTCCGTCAGGCTGACTACATGAACGGTGATCATGTCCCGTAGGCGTTCGGTGGCGCTGGCGTCACGCTCGGCCAGCGGCGTGACCTGCTGGAGCGCGTAGTCCATGCCGCCCTCTAGCACAGCTAAAAGCAGCGCATTTTTGTTGTCGAAGTGGTGATAGAGGCTGGCAGCGGTGAGGTTCACCTCGGCGGCGATGTCCTTCATGGTGGTAGCTTCATAGCCCTTTTGCTTGAGCACGTCGGCGGCGGCGTGGATAATCTCATCACGACTGACAGATTGGTCTGCGGGTTTACGTGCCAAAGGGTTGCCTCCATAAAGTATAGTTGAGGATGAGATAAATTAATCTAACACACATTAGATTCTACCAGTGTCGCGTACACTACACAAGCGAGATTTCGCGTTGGAAAAACCCAGCACGCCGAGTACACTATCGTCCGTTTGTTTCGAAACACGGAAGTCCCCCCCGCTTTGAACACCTATCGCTGGTCTACATGCGACCTAATCTTCTTCGACTGTGACAGCACGCTGTCCACCATTGAGGGCATTGACGAGCTTGCCAAGCTCGCAGGCAAAGAGGCCGAGATTGCCGAACTCACGAATAAAGCGATGGACGGTGAACTGGACCTGGCCGACGTGTACGGCGCACGGCTCCAGGCCATCCAACCGACGAAGGCGCAACTCAAGGCCGTTGAGGAACGCTACTGGGAAACACAAGTCCCGGATGCGCTGGAGGTTATCGCGGCACTGCACTTCCTCGGCAAGCGTGTCTTTGTGATTAGCGGCGGCCTAGCGGAGCCGGTACGTGGTTTTGCGCGGCGGCTTGGTGTCTCTGCGGAGCGGGTGCGGGCCGTCGAGCTGGAGTACAACGAACTTTCCGGCGCGTGGTGGCGCTACCACGACCCGTCGCAACTGGCGCAACAGAAGTTTATGGACTACTACGAGGGGCCGCTGACAGTTTCCAGCGGCAAGCCGAATGTGGTGGAGGCGCTCACGGGCGACCTGCACGGTAAGCGGCTGTTCGTCGGGGATGGTGCGTCGGACCTCGCCACGCAGGACACGGTAGATCTGTTCGTGGGGTTCGGTGGCGTGGTGGCGCGGGACAACGTGCGTGAGGCGGCGGCGGTCTGGCTGGCGGCGAACACGCTCGCGCCGATCTTGCCGTTGGCAGCCGGGCCAGGTGGCTATGCCCGGTGTATCGGCACACCACACCAGAAGGTCTTCGACAAGGGCATCGCCCTCACCCGCACCGCCCTATTCGAAATCCGCGCTGATGATAAGCGTGCCGCCTTTGAGGAGGCTTTTTCCCTACTATGACGAACGCTACGTACCCTTGCCCCCCACAGGCGATCATCTTCGATATGGACGGCCTACTGGTGGACTCCGAGCGGCTGTGGAAGGTTGTTGAGATACAGTGGTTGGCGGATCGTGGGGCAACCTACAGCGACGAGAAACACGCGCAATTCATCGGGATGGCATTACCGGAGTTCGTCCCGAATGTCAAGCGCGTCTACGAACTCGAAGATGATGTGGACACACTTATCACTGAACTGGTTGAACGCATGATTGCAAAAATCGAGAGGGACACAGTCCCACAACCGGGCGCAGCCGAGATCGTTGATTTTGTGGTCGCGAACAACATCCCCTACGCCATCGCCTCTAGCTCCCCGATGTCAATTATCAATGCGACCGTCAACAGCCAGGCGGCCTGGCAAGATCGTTTCGCGGTGCGCTGTAGTGCAGACGAGGTACCGAACGGTAAACCCGCGCCGGATGTGTATCTACTGGCGGCGGAACGGCTGGGCGTGGACCCCACAGCCTGCATCGCGCTGGAGGACAGCCCTACTGGGAGCCGGGCAGCCGTCGCAGCGGGGATGACCTGCTTCAGCGTGCCGGACCTATCCCACACGGCGCTAGAGAAGTTCGACGGGATCACACCGCACATTTTCGGCACCCTGCACGAGGCACTGGCAGTCATCCGGGGGTGTTATGACGGATAAATTTGTGGTCTACGTCACGGCGGACCTAACGGAGTTCAGCCTGAAGTTGCTAGAGGAAGCCGAGGATGTTGAGATCATCACAACGTCGCCGCGCAGCAAGTTCGTGCGGGAGAACCTACCCAAAGCGCACGCGCTCATTGCCCGTGATGATGTGGAACTCAACCGTGAGATCATCGAACTAGGGGAAAATCTGCGTGTGATTGCGCGGGTGGGCGCAGGGCTAACGGGGATTGACATTGACGCAGCGACAGAGCGCGGCGTGCTGGTGATGAACACACCCGGCACAACGGCCACCGCTGCTGGCGAACTCACGATGTTGCTGATGCTGGCGATGAGCCGCAAGCTACCCACTGTTCACAACAACATCAAGGCAGGATGGTGGCTATTGGACCGCAAACAGCAGGCCGGAACACAAATCTACGGTAAGACGTTGGGGCTGGTCGGTATGGGGCGCGTGGGCCGGGTGGTGGCGACACGGGCGACGGCTTTCGGCATGGATGTGCTGGCCTATGACCCCTACGTGACAGAAGAGCAGGTTAGCGATCTCCGGGTGACGCTCGTCAGCCTGAACGAGTTGTTGGCCCGCAGTGACTATGTGAGTATTCACGTCCCACTGACCGAGACGACCCGTGATATGTTCGACGCAGACCTCATTGGTACGATGAAGCGCGGCGCACGGATTGTCAACACGTCTGCCGGGCATATCTGGGATGAGGGGGCTGTGGCGGACGCGCTCAAGAGCGGCCACCTGAGTGCCGTCGGTGTGGACACCTTCGCCCAGGAACCCCCCTACAACAGCCCGTTGGTTGGGCTGGACAACGTCGTCCACACACCACACATCGCGGATAACACCGTCGAGGCAACCCAGGACATTTCGATTCAGATTGTCCAACAGACGCTTGATGCCCTACGTGGCACCGACTATCGCAACACCGTCAACATGCCGCTGATGCCGGGGATGCGCTTTGAGGACGTGCAACCTCTGCTGCTACTGGGTGAGTACATGGGCAAGCTGCAACACGCGCTGGCCCGTAGCCCTATCCGCCGGGTGGAGGTCGAAACACGGGGCGACGAGATGGACGGCATGGTGAAGCCGTTGACGGTCGCCATCCTCAAGGGATTGCTGACCCCCGTCCTCAGCCAGACCGTGAGCTACATCAACGCGCCGGTACTGGCTGCCGAACGGGGTATCCAGGTGGCGCAGACCAAGGGACTACGCGCTGCCAACTACACCAACCTGCTCTCGTGCCAGGTCACGTGGGAGGACGGCACCGAGATTGTGATGAGTGGCACCCTGTTGGACCGCTCCGAGCCGCACATTGTACAGATCGACCAATACGCGATCAACTTCGTCCCGCGTGGGCGGTTGCTGGTGATGGGCAGCTACGACAAGCCGGGTGTTATCGGGCGGATTGGGACGTTGCTGGCGCAAAACGAGGTCAATATTGCGAGCTGGTACACGGGACGAGCGGCCCCCGGTGGCAACACGCTCACGGTGCTGGGCCTGGACGGGCCAATATCCGATGTGCTCATGGATGAACTGCGGGCGCTGGACTTCGTGCGGCACGCGGTACAGGTCGCACTGTAGCGCATGATGGAACAAGATGGGCGGACGCCAAAAATGGTGTCCCTATGGTGGGTTGGGGTGGACTTCGTTGTGATTGGGGTGTTGGCGGCGTATATCCTGGCCGGGGTGCCGCTGGCGACGCTGCACGGGGACGAGGGGATGCAGGTCTACGCCACCCTCGACTACATCACCGCCGTTATGGACGGCGACCCCCTGTCACTCATGACGAATCCCCCCTACCAGATCGATAGCCGCGCCCACTTACGGATCATCAACGGGAGCGTGCAACGCTACGCGGCGGGGGCGGTGTTGCACCTGCGCGGCCACAACGACGGCGACCTTAACCGTGAGCCGGGCTGGAACTGGGGCCGCACCTACACGAGCAATATTGACAACGGATACCGTCCGAAACAGTCTATCTTGGGGCCGTCGCGCTACACGTCGGCGGTGTTCTTCGCGCTAGGGTTGATTCCCTTGTTGGGGCTGGCACGGTTGCTCGGTGGGCGATGGGCGGCCTATCCCGCGCTGGCCCTGTACGCCACCAATCCGTTGATGCTGCTGAATGCGCGACGGGCTGTTATGGAGGGGAGCCTGTTGTTCTTCGGGCTGTTGACGATGTGGGCGGGGGGGGCGATTGCGGACCGTGTGCGGCGTGGGGTACGGGTTGCCCCCTGGTTGTGGGCGGGGCTGGGTCT
>CAYWZS010000006.1:71244-74621 GCA_964462905.1 uncultured Anaerolineaceae bacterium | reverse complement strand
TACGGGCTAACTTGCAAGCGTGCGCCAAAGCCGCCCCGCGATCTGGCACCCGATAGAACGTTTCCCCCTCCACGCCACCCTGCACGGCCACCGCCGCCGCCATCACCTCAAGAATATCGTCTAGAGATTCAGTACGCGGATCCTCCGCCGTCAGCACGGTGATGTCCGCCAGTTGTGCCGACGTTTCCGACATGAGCCGCCGCTTCTCACGGTCACGCAGCCCCGCGCTGCCAAACACGGCGATCAAACGCCCACCGTCGCCCACCATCCCCCGCCCGGCCTCCAACGCCCGCTTGAGCGCGTTCGGCGTGTGGGCAAAATCCACCATCGCGATAAAGTCCTGCCCCTCGTCAATCTGTTCCATACGCCCACTAATCGCCGTCACCGCTGCCAAACCAGCCCGGATGGTGTCAAAACTCATCCGCAAGCCGGACCGCGCCACCGCAATCGCCGCCAGCGCGTTGTAGACGTTAAACGCGCCCACCAACCCCAACGAAAACAACGCCTCATTTACCGTGAAGTCCGTCCCAGACGGTGTAAAAGCGATATTCTCCGCCCGAACATCCCCGCCTTGAATCCCATACAGGACCGTCTCCTCGGATGGAATCGCCGCGAAGTAGCCCGCCGAGGGGTCGTCCGCATTAATCACTGTAACCTTCGACTGGCCGTGTGTTCGCTCGGATGCCATCACCATATGGAACAACGTCGCCTTGGCAGCGCGGTAGTTCTCCCACGTCCCGTGATAATCCAGGTGCTCATGCGTGACGTTGGTCATCACCGCAATATCCAGGTCAACGCCGTTTAACCGCCCCTGCGCCAGCCCGTGCGAAGTCGCCTCCAACACAACATGCGTTAGCCCGCGCCGCACCATCTCCGCCAGGATCGCCTGAAGTTGCGGTGCGCCCGGCGACGTAACGTGTAACCCGGTATCCGCCGTGGTACCGTCCCCGTAGTCCGCCGCAATTGTGCTAATCAAACCAGCCTTCACGTTGTCAGACGCTCGCAAAATCGCGTGGAGCAACGTACTGGTGGAGGTTTTGCCGTCCGTCCCAGTAACACCAATCACCGTCAACCGCCGCGAGGGATACCCGTAGTAGGCCGCCGCCAGATGCCCCAGGGCTGCCGCGCTATCATGGACGAGGATGTGCGGGACATCAACCTTGGGCGTGCGCTCCACAACAACCGCCGCCGCCCCACGTTCCACCGCATCCGCAACGTAGGTGTGGCCGTCCGTGTTCAGTCCACGCCTTGCCACAAACAAACCGCCCGGCTCAACGTCGCGGCTACTTTCGGCCACAGGCGCAGTGATGCGGGTTTGTGCGTCGCCCACCAATTGACCACCAACGGCCTCTGCGAGTTGCCCTAGTGTGAGGGTCATGCGGGGTTGTTGTCCTTCTCTGTATCCGCAAAGTCGCGCAACAGTGTAGCTGAGAGCTATGGGGGGATACCAGGGGAAACAAAAACGCGCCGGGGGACTTGCCCCGGCGCGTTCTGCCGTACCTGTTTTGGAGAAGAGGGTATTTAGCGCATACGTGCCGCGAGGCTGTTCAGCCCTGAACGCACACTGCCATCGACAACGTTCTCACTACTGCGGATCACCAAACCACCGAGGATGTCCGGGTCTACGCTGTAGCTGACGCTGGAGGCGTTCAGCTCACCCTCAATGCGGGACTTCTCAGCGTCTTCCAGCGGCATTGCGCTGACAACCATAACATCGCCAGACAGGTTTAGTGCGCCCTCCGGCACACGAGCGAAGAAATCGCTGATGAGCACCTTCTGACGCTTGTCGTCCATGCCCTCACCAATCAGGCGGTTTGCCAGAGCAACCGAGATGTTCCCGACCTGGCTACGCATGTCGGACAGCGCGACCTCCTGGGCCTGCTCCGCAGCAGCCTGTGCGTCGGAACGGGTCTTTTCCGCGTCAGCCTGGGCCTCACTACGGATCGTCTCCGCCATCTCATCGCCACGGCCACGGGCCTCTTCGATGATCTTCTGAGCTTCTACACGGGCCTCCGCCAAAATCTTCTCTGCATCAGCTTCCGCACTACGACGGGCAGAAGCAGCCTCAGCGGCATCCTCCAACCCCTTCTTGATCTTGGCACTACGGGCATCCAACATCCGCCCCATCGGCCCGATCAACAAAAAGTACAAGAGCAGCGCGGCAAGGATAAAGTTGACTGTCTGTGCAATCAACAACCCACCGTTAATACCGAGCGCACCCGCCGGACCAGCTTCTACGGCCAGTGCCGTCGGCGCAAAGCTCAACATCGCTGCGCCAGCTACGGCAATTCCGTAGCGTTTGAGTTCACATTGCTGCATATGGTTCATCCCCTCGCACCAATTAAAGAACGAAGACGATCAGAAGGGCGACCACCAACGCGTAGATCGCGATAGCTTCCGTGAACACAATCGCCAGAATCATGTTCGTCTGGATCTGGCCGGCTGCGTCCGGGTTGCGGCCAATCGCCTGCATCGCACCCTGCGCCAGCAGACCAATGCCAATGCCCGGGCCAATCGCGCTGATCATCACCAGACCAGCACCAACCGCCTTCAGTCCGATTTCGAGTCCTTCCATCGTAGGTTCTCTCCTTTTGAGAATCTCATTGCTTAGGTTAATTTGTCAGATTTTAGTGATCGGCGTGATCATCGTCGTGGTCACCATGGTGCGCTTCCATCGCCTGTACGGCGAACACCACTGTCAACACTGGGAACACCAACGCCTGAACGGTACCGATAATAACCTCCAACAGAAACATGATGACCGGGAGGCCAAATGCAACCAAGAAGGAGAAAATGATCAGCACGATACCACCAGCAAACAGGTTACCGAACAAACGGAAAGCCAGACTGATGATCTTACCAAGCTCAGAAACGATTTCAATGATACCAACAATGAAGTCGATAGCACCGATCGGGCGCTGGCCCGCGTTACCGATTGCACTCAGGTTGATAAACTTCTCAAAGTAAGTGGGGCCAAGGGCCAACACACCGTAGATCTGCACCGCGATGATCGACATCAACGCCAGACCAATGTTAAAGCTCAGGTCCGTCGAAACACCACGGAACCAGGGCGCAACAGTGAAGATGTAGGGCTGAATGTTGTTTGCCTGGAGTTCAGCACTCGTCATCGGGAAGATCGCACCAGGGTGCATCATCCGCGTGACTTCACACTGCATCGCTTCCAGTTCAGCACCTTCAACACCCGCCTCTTCCATTGCCACCAGCTCCACAAACGCAGACTGGATAACCTCTGGCTCAACGGTCTCCGGCTTCGCGCTGTCGTCGCCTTCCTCGGCGTGCAGCATCGAGGTTAGCAACAGAGAAGCACCGTCGGACTCAGCCTCTTCAGGGGCTTCTTCTTCTCCAGCTTCTTCCTC
>CAYWZS010000006.1:16991-71144 GCA_964462905.1 uncultured Anaerolineaceae bacterium | reverse complement strand
AAGCACCGTCGGACTCAGCCTCTTCAGGGGCTTCTTCTTCTCCAGCTTCTTCCTCAGGGGCTTCTTCTTCTCCAGCTTCTTCCTCTGTCGCATCTTCGCTCACTTCATCCACCACAGCAGCCTCAGCAGCCACTTCAGTATCGTCAATGTAAGCGAAGCAGGTCCCCGTCGCAGGTTCGACGGCTTCTTCCTCAACCACAGCCACCGGCTCCTCAGACACCTGACGATTCGCCGTCAGCATCAATGTTGAATCTGGGGTTGTTGGCGTTGCAGAGGCGAACTCGTCTGGCACATCACCATCGATGGCAGCCAAACGCGCATAGAACGCCTCACGCGCCTCAGCGTAGTCTACCGGGTCGTAGTCACCATAGTAGATGTCCAGAACCTTCATCTGGTTGATGCACTCCGCTTCGGTTTCAGCCGTCTGCGTCGCGCCCGTGTCCAACGCACGATCCACCCATAAGCGACCACTGGTGCCTTCGCCCAGGCGAGCATAACCAGCGAAACCCTCGTAGCCACAGTGGATGTAGCCGACGGTCTCAAAACCAGGGAGCAGCTTGCCCAAATTACCGGCTAATAAAAAGAAGAAAATCGCTGCGGCGAAGGGCCACAGCAGCGGGGCCTTGCGAAAGTTCTCCCCGCCTAGTCCATCGAGGAAATTATAAATCGCCTCGACAACGAACTCCGTCCAGGCTTGCCAACGGTCAGGGATTTCACGGGTCCAACCGTTCGTGTCTCGGTAGCTCAACCCAGCCCATATCGCTAAGAGCAAAGTGGCGAGAAAACCACCCATCAGCGTGTTGGTCAGGTTAAAGCCTGGAAGCCAGTTATAGTGGATGACCTCTCCAGGTACGGTGATCACAGGTAGCGCAATGCCGAACCCACCGCCCGGCATCGCCGTGAACGATAAGAACACACAGAAAAACCACGCTGCGACGCTGCCGACACCCAGGAAAACCAACCCCCGTATTCTAGGGTTGCTCATGTTGTTGACCTCCTTGTCGGGCAACAAACTTCAATTTCAAGATAACTCTTCCTCCTCCGTTTCAGGCACAGACGCATCTTGTTTGTGCTGGGGCGGTTGCGGGATAATCCGCGACACCGCACCCATCACAATTTTCACCATTGTGAATAGACTCACGGGCACGCTCAACAGCAAAAAGATGATCGTGTACATCCCATCTTGGTTGGTACGATTGTCCAACCACAGGCCGATGAACAGCGCCGTGAAGATGATAATGATAGAAGCCAACCCTGCAAGCCCCGCTACCCCCGCAAGCGAAAGATTCTTGACATATTGCTCACGTTTTTTGTCGCGGCGTGACAATTTGGCCCCCTCAAAGTCGCGCCGTGCATTTTATCACAAACAATTCTCGATTACCACAATCTAGACAAAAAGTTGCCGTGCAGCTTCCACAGCCCAATTGTAGACCGGACCAGCCGCCACCGTCCCCAGTGCAAGCACGATCAACGCATTCACCGCGAGGATCCAACCGTTCGTCATCGAAATCGGTACGTGCGTGGCATATCGCTCCTCAACCTCGTCAAAGTAGATGACCTTCACCACCACCAAGTAATAGTAAACGGCGATCAACGCATTCACCACACCCACGACGGCCAACCACGTCAAACCAGACTCCACAGCCGCGTTAAACAGGTAAAATTTACCAATAAACCCCGCTGTGGGCGGTAGTCCAGCCAGCGACAGGAAAGCAATCGTCAGCATCAGCGCCAGTAACGGGTTGCGTCGGCTAAGGCCTGCGAAGTCCACAATCACCTCGCTGTCGTTATGCTCACTGTAGACAATCACCACAGTAAATGCCAATAGGTTGGTGAATGTATACATCAGCATATAGAAGCCAACCGCCGCCACAGCGGACTCAGTTTGCCCCTGGATGGCCGCCGCGCCGATGAGTGCATACCCCGCCTGAGCAACTGATGAGTAAGCCAGTAGACGCTTGATGTTCGTCTGCCATAACGCCAGCACATTACCCAGCGTCATCGTCACCGCCGACAAAATTGCCAACAGCGGCACCCAGTAGTTCTCCACCCCCACCCCCCCGATAGACAAATCAATCGGGAACACAGCAACAAAAAACCGCATCATCACGGCAAAGCTCGCGGCCTTGCTCGCCACGCTAACAAAGGCCGTTACCGGGGTCGGTGCGCCCTCGTACACATCCGGCGTCCAGAAGTGGAACGGCGCGGCGCTGATCTTAAAGCCGAAGCCTACCACCACCATCACCATTGCGCCCAATACCGGGACCGGGTTCGTAGCAAACGCCTCCGACCCCAGGAAAGCGGCAATCTCATACAGTCCCGTCGTGCCGCTGAAACCGTACAGCAGGCTAAAACCGTACAACATAATCGCGGAGGCGAACGACCCGAACAGGAAGTACTTGATACCACTCTCTGCCGAGCGGTCATCATCACGCTTGAAGGTCGCCAGGATATACAGTGGGATAGAGATCGTCTCCAGCGCCACGAAGATCATAATCAGGTCCGCCGCCGCGCTCACCAGGGAGGTACCCAACGTAGACACAATCACAATCAGGTAGAACTCCCCCCGGCGGCCCAGGTCGAAGGTATCAATCGCCATCAACGCGACAAATGCCCCCGCCATCGTGACCATAAACCGGAAGATTTGCGCCAACGCATCGTGGCGGATCATCCCACCCCAGTACAGGCCAGCGTCCACCGTACCAGCAAACATCAGCGGGGTGAGCGCTGTGACAAACAGCCCGAAGAAGGCCACATAGCCAATGTTGCG
The DNA here is from genome assembly GCA_964462905.1 of uncultured Anaerolineaceae bacterium. Classification (GTDB taxonomy): domain Bacteria; phylum Chloroflexota; class Anaerolineae; order Aggregatilineales; family Phototrophicaceae; genus DAOTTY01. The sequence continues at coordinate 68,374 of CAYWZS010000006.1, read as the reverse complement.
GTGCTTGTCCGCTGGAAGATACACATCCAAGAACAACACCACCATCGCCATAATCACCAGCCCAATCTCCGTAGAGATGGACGGCAGGCTTGCGAGAAAGTCAAACGTTTCCACGTCGGGTTACCCTCCGAGAATTGCAATAACGGGCGTGAGGCCAACCTCAATCATGGGAGCCATGACATTCGGATACAGACCCAACACCATCAACGGAACCGCCAGCAGCAGCAGAATGATACGGTCGCTCCAGGTAATGTTGCCGACATCCGGGTACAGTTCCGCGTTGAACTCCCCGAAGAATACCTGATGCGCCACGCGCAACACATAGGCCGCCGTAATCACAATACCCAGCACCGCGATAATCGCGATCCACCAGTAGTAGTTACTCAGGGTGTAACTGCCGATTTGCAGCGTCACACTCTCCGACGCCTGGAACAGCCCCATGAAGATCGGGAACTCCGCGACAAACCCGCTGAATCCAGGCATACCCATACTGGTGAGACCACCCACCACGAAGGCCAACCCCACCCACGGCATCTTGTGGATGAAACCGCCCAAACTTGGGATGTCTCGCGTGTGTGCCCGGTCGTAGACCATACCCACACAGCCGAAGAACAGCGCCGTCATCGCGCCGTGGCTAAACATCTGCAAGCCCGCCCCCGTCATACCAAGCATATTCATTGAGGCCCAGCCCATGCTGACCAACCCCATATGGCTCACCGACGAGAACCCGATCACGTACTTAAAGTCGCGCTGACGGAAAGCGATAAACGCCCCCAACACCACATTAATCAGCGTCAAGAACACAATCCACGGGAGGTGAACCACCGCACCACTCGGCAACAACTGCACACCAACGCGCAGGGCCGCGAACGCCCCCAGCTTCATCAGCACACCCGCATGGATCATCGAGACTGCCGTCGGTGCCGCCACATGGCCGTCCGGTGACCAGTTGTGGAACGGGAACACACCCGCCAACACCGCAAAACCGATGAAGATGAACGGGAACCACAGCTTCGCGAACGTCAAGCTCTCCGAGCCGAGGAACCCAGCCTGGCTGTACGCGCCGCCCTCGGCTGCTAGCATAATCTGTGTGATGTTGAAGCTAAACGTGCCGCTATTCGCTGGTAGCGTGCCGTCAGCAATCGCCGCCTGGAACAACGCCGCGCCGTCTGGTGTCTGGAAGTAGCTGTTCGCAACGATCACCATCGCAATCGCACCAACCAGCGCAAACACCGACCCAACAAGAATATATATCGTGAGTTTCATCGCCGCGTACTGCCTGAGTTCGACCCAGCCCCAGCCCGCAATCAGAATGTACATGGGGAACAGCGCCAACTCGTAGAAGAAGAACAGCGCGAATAGGTCCAAGCTGATGAACACACCATAGACGCCAGCCACCAGCAATAGGAAGAACGACATAAACTCGCGGACCTGGTTTTCGATACGCCAGGAGATCAGCACCCCCGTCACCGCCACCATCCCCGTGAGCAACACCATTGGGGCGCTCAGGCCGTCCACACCAACATGATAGGCGATGCCCAACCCGCTGACCCACTCATAACGCTCCTCCGCCTGGATTTGCGCGGCAAACATCGCCGTCGCGTAACCCGGCTCTGCGGCCTCTTCTATCGCCGCCAGGTCATCTGCCAGGGCAGCCGTGCCCTGCAAGTAGTTCACATAAGTCGCTGCGGAAAGCCCCAGGACGGCAAACGCCGTCATAAGCGCAATCACGCGAATGGTCTGCTTGTTCTCCGGCGGGAGGAACAACAGCACAACCCCGGCGACAATCGGGATGAATACAATCAAGCTCAGAATCATAAGTCTTTGCCGCCCTTACCCTAAGATGCCAGCCAGCATTTGCGTAACAGCCCCGTTGATCGTCGCCAAAATCCAGTTCGGGGCGAGGCCCGTCACCAGCATCAGCACCATCAGCGGCGCAATCGCCACGAGTTCGTTTCGTTCCAGTTCCAGGTTGGTGTCCTGCCACTTCATGTTGAACGGCCCATGCAACACAGCGCGGATACCCTTCAAGATGTAGCTCCCCGTAAACAACAGGCCGATCATGCTCAACACAGTCAACCAGGGGAACACCGGGAACGACCCACGTACCACCAAAAACTCACTCACGAAGCCGTTCAAACCCGGTAGGCCCAGGCTCGCCATACTCGTGAAGATGAAGATACCGCCATAAACGGGAGCCTTCACCCACACCCCCCCGTACTGCGTCATATCGCGGGTGTGCGTCTTGTGGTAGATCGCCCCCGCCAGGAGGAACATCCCCGCAGAACTCAACCCGTGGTTAAACATCTGGAACACCGCGCCATTGGTCGCAATAATCGTATGGCCCACCTGTGCCCCGTCCAGCGAACCCGTCATGAAGGCATTACCATAGCCAACTGCGGTCACGGCCAGGCCCAATGCCACAAAGCCCATATGGTTCACGGAGCTGTAAGCCACAAGCCGCTTGATGTCTGTCTGTCCGAACGCCGCCAGCGCCCCCAGCACAATGCCGAGCATCGCCAACAACGCGAATAGCTCCGCCGGGGTGAACGTCGTCGCCCCCATCAGGCTGTACTCACGAACCCAGATGTCCGGAAAGAACGGAATCACCAGACGCAGGAAGCCGTAAGCTCCCAGCTTCAGCATGACGCCCGCCAGCAGCATAGACCCCGCCGTCGGTGCCTCGGAGTGGGCATCCGGCAGCCAGGTGTGGAACGGCCACACCGGGACTTTGATACAGAAAGCGATGAAGAAGCCCGCAAACGCCAACGTCTTAATCAGGCCGACAGGCTGCCCCAGGAAGGTCTCACCGTCGCGCAGGTACGGCCAATACTGGCTAATCAGCGTCATATCGAACGTCGGTTGCCCAACCGGGGTCAGCGACATCGACCAACCAATCAACTGCGAGGCCAGCAACATACCCAGCGTGCCACCCATTGAGTAGATGAAGAACTTGGTACTGGCGTACAGGCGGTTGCTGCCCCCCCATTGCTTGATAAGGAAGTAGATCGGCACCAAGCTCAGTTCGTAGAACAGAAAGAAGATCATCAGGTCCAGCGCGACAAACACCCCAAACAGGCCAATCTGGAAGAACATCAGCAGCGCCATGTGCATCTTGACACCCTCATGCACCTCAAAGCTCACCAGCACCGCCAGCGGCACCAGTATCCCCGTGAGCAAGATCATCGCGGCGCTGATGCCATCTATACCCAGGTGCCAGTTTGCCCCAATCGGGCTAAACCAGGCATAACTTACCTCGAACACATAACGGGACGTGTCCGCCAGCGCGTTATAACCGTAAAACAGGAAAATCGAGTAAATCCCGATCACGCTAGAGAACAACAACGCCATCCATCGCTGGACCGTGTCGTTGTCCGGCAGCAGCAACAGGGTAAACCCTGCCACTGCTGGCGCGACCAGGAGAAAGGTCAGGTAATCGATATTGAGAATCGGAATCATGTTATACCTATACTCCCCTAAAACCCGGCTGCCAGCACGCCAGTGGAGAGCGCGAATAGCACACCGATCATGATAATCGCCAGCGCCACCAACAGCAGATACTGCTGCACACTGCCCGTCTGGACGCGGCGGAACCAGCGGCCAAACGCCCCCACACCGTCCGGGATGGCGTCGCCAAACCCGTCAATAAGCCAGTAGTTGAACACTTTCAACAGGTCGCCAATCCAGGTCGCAACCCGCGCCACCAGATGCAAAAATCCGTCAATCACGCCACGGTCAACTACATCTGCCGTCAAACGGCCAATCACCTGAGATGGACGAATAAAGACAATCTGGTACAGCTCGTCAATGTAGTACTTGTTCTCCAGCAACGGCCACAGCGGCCCCAGCACGCTAACCATCGGGTCCTCTTGGCCCTTCTCCAGCGGCTTGCGGATATACATACGCCAACCCAGGTAGATACCCCCACCCGCGACCAAGAAAGAAGTCAACACCGCAGGCCAAATATCGACGAACTTCGGCTTCGGAATCGGGTGTAACAACGACGCGTTCACGAACTCGAAGAACGGGTTTACCTCATAGAACAGGCCGAAAATCGGGAAGTCCGGCGGCACGCCGACAAAACCGGCAAACACGGCGAAGAATGCCAGAATCAGCAACGGCGCAACCATTGTAATGTTGACCACGGGTTCGCCCAGCGTGGCGTGTTCTGCGGCCTCGCTACGCGGCTCCCCGAAGAAAGTCAAGCCAATCTGCCGCGTTGTGTAAAAGGCCGTCAGGAAGGCTGCCGCCGCCAACATAATGAACACGTAGAACTGCTGGCCGTAGCCGTGCGACAGGCCCAACCACGCGTCCGCCAGAATCTCGTCCTTAGACCAGAACCCAGCCGTAAGCAGCGGGAACCCCGCCAGCGACAGCCCACCAATTGTGAAAGCCACAAACGTAAACGGCATCTTGTACATCAAGCCGCCCATGTTCCGCATATCCTGCGGGTCAAAGTGGCCGTGGTCATGATCGTCATGCGTTGCGTCCGCATGAACAACTCCCGGTGCATCACTCACCTCATACTCGTGTTCGTCGTCATGCCCGTGACCGTGTGCGTGTTCATGAATGTGATGTTCGCCGTGTTCAACCGCGTGAATCACTGCGCCCGCGCTCATGAACAACAACGCCTTGAAGAAGGCATGTGTAATCAGGTGGAACATGGCCGCGACATACGCGCCAATACCCAGCGCCGCGATCATAAAGCCAAGCTGCGAAATCGTAGAGTAGGCTAGGACCGCCTTCACGTCGTACTTGGTCAGCGCAATCGTCGCCGCGAAAAGCGCCGTAAACCCACCGACCACCACCAGCAACGTCATCGACGCGCTGAAATTACCGTCGTGCGGGTTCAGCCCAGCCTCAATCACCGGGAACATGCGAATCACCGCATACACACCCGCAGACACCATCGCCGCCGCATGAATCATCGCGCTAACCGGGGTCGGCCCTTCCATCGCGTCCGGCAGCCAAACGTGCAGCGGGAACTGTGCCGCCTTGCCGATGGTGCCCGTAATCAGCAGGATGCCAATCAACTCGGATGCGTTCAGCACGTTACCGAACAACAATGCGGGTGTCGCCACCAACAGTTCCAGCATGGGGTCGCTGTACAGGATTTCGCGAAAACTCAGGGTTCCCGTCAGCGCGTACAGGTACACAATACCCAGCAACATCAGCACGTCCGCGACACGCGTCGTCGTGAACGCCTTGATCGCCGCTTTGTAGGCGCTTTCCTTCTCAAACCAGAAGCCAATGAGCATGTAGGAACACAGGCCCATAACCTCCCAGCCGACAAACATAAGCAGCACATTGTCCGCAACCGTCAGCGTGAGCATCGCCCCCGCAAACAGGCTCAACAGCGCAAAAAAACGCGCCTGACGTGGGTCGTGCGCCATGTAACCAATCGCGTAGATGAAGATCATCGTTATCGCCAACGGCACCATAAACAACAGCGTCGCGTTCAACGGGTCCATAAAGACACCAATATTGAACACCGTATCGCCCAGGTTCATCCACCCGATGCGACTCCCGATGACCTCCTCGCCGAAGTTCGGCAGGCCCAGCCCATAAAAGAACACCCGCCAGGACATAATCAAGGCGGCAATCACGCCACTCATACCAACAATGATGGACAGCACACGGCTACTGTCGCTCACCACCGGGACATTCATCCCATCGTAGTCCGGGTGGTGACCCCCATAATGGGGGTCTGTCGCCGGGAGCATCCGCGCACGGTTCGTGACGACCGAGATAATCACAAACGCCAACAGCGGACCCACCGGGATCAACCACAGCAGGTTATTTGGATCAGTAAAATTCATAGGAAATCGTCACCCTCTACCAGCGCAGCAGGTCAACATCTTCAACAATGACGGATTCGCGATTTCGGTACACCGAAATCACAATCGCCAACCCCACAGCCGCCTCTGCCGCCGCCACCACAAAAAGAAAAGCAGCAAACACCTGGCCCGTCACATTCACGGCATCTGGCGTGGTATAGCGCCAGAAGGCCACAAGGTTAATGTTCACAGCGTTGAGCATTAGCTCAACACACATCAAAATCGCAACCGCGTTGCGCCGGGAGAGCACCCCAAAAACCCCAATGCTCAACAACGACGCGCTCACGACGAGATACATCCATAACGGAACTAGCATCAGTCTTGGTCGTCTTTCTCTTATTCGCTATCGTGCTCACGGGCGATAACAATCGCGCCAACCATCGCCGCCGTCAACAGCACGGACGCCACCTCGAAGGGCAGCACATAACCGTTACCGCTGACCAGCGCCAGGCCAATCTCACGCGTTGTCGCCACATCCACAGATACAGGCTGGCTAGACATCGTGCCATCCGGCCCCCATACGGGCAACACCACGCCCAACAACAGTGCCCCCACCAGCGAGGTAGACGCCACCGCGCCCACCCACCACTGCCGGGTAAACAACTCATCTAGGCTCGCGCTCGTCAACCCACGTGTGAGCATCACCGCAAAGATAAACAGAATCGCAATCGCGCCGATGTAAACGAGAACCTGGACAGCCGCCAGGAACGGGGCACTCAGCAGGACAAACAACCCCGCCACCCCGAACAAGCTCACCACCAGCCACAACGCACTGTGAACCAAGTTCCGCGACCAAACCACCAGCGCGGCCCCGCCCAGCGTAAACAGGCTGAACAGGCCAAACGTCAAGTACTGTGCAAACATAGTCTGTATTTTCGCCTCTCTGGTTAGTCGCCAACAGCAGCGGCGGCTTCGGTTGCCAGCCGTTCTTCACGGCCTTGCCGCCGCACAATCTCCGCTGTCCCGGCAATCAAGATCATGCTACCAATCAATTGCAAAATCATCAGCGGGAACGCCTCAGCCAACGTCGTGTCTGCCGTCAAGCCGTCCGCCGGTGCCCACCCCATGCTCGCCGCCATCATCATGATAAAAGCCACCATCAACAAGTTTGCGATGGACAGCGGCACCAGGAACTTCCAGTTGAAGTTCATCAGTTGGTCAATGCGGATACGCGGCAGGCTGTTACGCAACAACAACGAGAACAGATAAAACAGCATCGTTTTAAGCAACACGTAGATGATCGCCAGCGTCGTGCTGATAAACCCGCCGTCCATGCTCACCCCGAAGCCCCACCAACCCCCAAAGAACAGGTGAGACATGAGAATACCATTAGTGAACACATGGACAAACTCACCCACAAAGAACAGGCCGAACTTCATGCCGCTGTACTCAATATTGAACCCAGCCACCAACTCGGACTCCGCCTCGATCAAGTCGAACGGGGCGCGTCCTGTCTCGGCCTGGGCGCTGATGAAAAACAACAACGCCGCCACTGGCGACATGAAGATGAACCACACCGCATGTTGCGCTGCGATGATCTCCTGCATACTCAGGCTACTCGCCAGCAATACCGGGACCAGCAACGACAGCACCAGCGGCACCTCGTAGCTCACAAGCTGCGCCACAACGCGAAACGCGCCGAGAAGCGCGTATTTGTTGTTACTGCTCCACCCCGCCATCACCACCGCCAACGTCCCCAGGGACGCCACCGCGATAATGTACAAAATGCCAATCTCCAGGTCCACGCCGATCAAGTTCGGCGCAAACGGGATACACGCCCAGATCATCACCACCGACGCCACCGACAACAGCGGCGCGATATTAAAGACCACTTTATCAGTACCCGCTGGGGTGATGTCCTCCTTAGTAATCATCTTGAGCGCGTCAGCAATCGGCTGAACCAACCCCGCCGGGCCAACACGGTTCGGCCCCAGGCGGTCCTGGACGCGTGCCGCGAACTTGCGCTCCAGCCAAATCAGCGGGATCGCCAGCAACAGCGGCAACGTCGCTGTGGCCGCAACCGTCAACAGTAGTACGATAAAATTCTGATTTTCCATAGAATTACGAACCCTTTTCTCCGAAATTCAGGGGGTTTTCCCTTAAGTCCACTCCAGCGCGTTCTTACGCCACGCGTAGATCAGCGCGTCGGTCAACAGGAAGATGAACAGGAACCCCGCCCAGAACGCGAACGTGCTCAACTCATTAAACGCCAACGCCCACGGCAATAGGAAGATCATCTCGACATCGAACACCAGGAAGATGATGCCGTAGATGTAGTACTGCACCTTAAACTGCACCCAGGTATCACCCACCGTCTCCACACCACACTCATACGTCTGGAGTTTGATGTCGTTGGGTTTGCTGGGGTTGAAAATCGCGGATACCACAAGCGGCGCAGCCGGAAGGACGAACGCGATCACGAAAAATAGGCCAATGGGTATCCACTGATTGAGGATATTCATTAAGTTTCCCCTTGCACAAAACTATAATCCACATACCAACAGGGTTGCATTCGTGCCATTTAGAACAATCAATTAGCGCGAGTATAGCATTGCCCCCTACCCACCGCAATGACTCATGCTGCACTCATGCCAATTAATTTTCGCAATACATCCGGCTGCATTCTAACACAGCACTCATGAAACTCGACCACATCACCAAAGCTGTGCGGATTCCACTTTCTAACGGGTTGTGTCTTGCGTTTTGGGTTGTCTTTGCCAGACAATACCCGCCCAAACACGAAACGAGATGAACCGAACACGCCATGACCTTAGCTGTGATAGACCCCGATCCCCTCCAATGGGACACATTCGTCCGCCAACAACCCCGTGCCCACCTCCTCCAACGCGCTCCCTGGGGCGAACTCAAAAGCGCCTTCGGCTGGCGGGTCGTGCGGGTTGCCCTGGCCGACGACAACACCATCGTGGCTGGGGCACAGGTTCTCATGCGGAGCCTGCCGTTCAACATCGGGTCAATGGGCTACCTGCCAATGGGACCATACGCCAGCACCGACGAGGCGCTCACCGAACTCTGGGATGCCGTCAATGCGCGGATGCGGGCGGAGGGCGCGGCTTTCCTCAAGTGGGAGCCAGGGATTTTCGAGGGTGGCCTGCCAGACATTGACCGCTGGGGCTTCCGCGAAAGCCACCAAACCATCCAGCCCCCCAACACCATCATATTGGGCATCAGCGGTCCAGACGACGAAATTCTAGCGCGGATGAGCCAAAGCACCCGGCGTAAGGTCCGTGTCAGTGGGCGCAAGGGCATCCGCTACTACGAGGGCACCCGCGAGGACGTGCAAACCTTCACCAGTATGATGCAGACCACTGCGGCACGCAACGACTTCGGCGTCCACGACCCCACTTACTACGACATGGCCTATGACCTGTTCGTTGAGGATGGCTCCGCCGCGCTCCTACTGGCCGAACACGAGGGCGATCCACTCGCCGGGCTAATGGTGTTCGTCGAAGGCAGTACCGCCTGGTATCTCTACGGCTCATCGTCCAACGTGAAACGCAACCTGATGGCAACCTATGGGATACAATGGGAGGCGATCCAGTGGGCCAGGGCCAAAGGCGCACGCTACTACGATATGTGGGGCATCCCAGACGAAAATGAAGACACACTCGAAGGCGAGTTCAAAGACCGCAACGACGGCCTGTGGGGTGTCTACGGCTTCAAGCGGGGCTGGGGCGGCGAGGTCGTGCGTAGCACCGGAGCCTGGGACAAAATCTATAACCCACTCATCTACACGGCCTACTGGACCGCAACCCAATTACGCGACTAAGGGGGAGAAAACTATGTTTAATCGTATCAGTCAACTGCTTATCGGCGCACTCTTGCTGACGCTCGCCGCCTGTGGCAGCGCCGCACCCGAAGGAACTGTTGCCATTACCAATACCGACCCTCGTGCTACTGGAAGCCTACAGACCGTCAACGTGGTCCCGCCGGAGGGCTGGGAACTGTCCACGTCCGGCGAGGGCATCACCGACGGCAATCTCGTTGTCACCGTGCTGTCACTCTCCGAACTGCCGCTGCCGCCGGAGTCGTTCTTAGCCGAGGTCACGGGCGAAACCTACACCATCAACGGGCGTGAGATCATTCTACAGCCCGCGCTCAACCGCCTAATGGCCTGGACGACCATTGACGGTACCCTGACAACCTTCACCATGCAGGGCCGCACACAGGTTCCGTTCGGCGAGACACAAGAACAGCAACTCCTCGATATTGTCGCGTCCGCAAGTTTCTAAGAGCGAGAGGCCAACCCGAAAACCGTGCTCCAAACCGAAACCATCACCGACAAAACGACCTGGAACAACGCCCTACGTTCCCTCCCCAACGCCCACGTCCTACAAACCTGGGAGTGGGGAGCGCTCAAGCAACAGACGACGAGCTGGGAGCCACTACGCATCCTCTACAAGCGCGGCGGTAACACAGTCGCCGCAGTGTCCATCGGTGTGCGGAAAGTCGGCCCCCTACGGGTAATGTACGCGCCCAAAGGCCCCGCCATGCCCCACGACGATCCAATGCTCGTCGGCGCTGTGCTGGATGACCTCCAACGCCGCGCAAACGAAATGGGGACCGTCTGGCTGAAGATTGATCCAGATGTGGTGGCCGCGACTGGCGTCCCCGGCGAGGACGACGACACAACCTACTTACCCGGAACCCTATTCACCGACGCACTAACCGAGCGTGGTTGGCGCTTCAGCGACGACCAACCGCAGTTCCGCAACACCATCAAGCTAGACCTCACCCAGAGCGAGGACGACCTGCTCATGGCGATGAGCGGCAACACCCGCCGCAAGGTCCGGCAGGCGTACAAAAAAGACGTGATAATTCGCCCCGGCACGGCTGCCGACCTCGAAACGCTCCACGCACTCTACGAGACAACCGGGGAGCGCAACGACTTCATCACGCGCCCCCTCAGCTACTATCAACAAGCCTGGAGCGTCTTTATCGAGGCTGGACTGGCCCACCCCCTCATCGCCGAGTACAACGGGCAGGCAGTCGCCCATGTGATCCTGTTTCACTTCGGCACGACCTGCTGGTATTTCTACGGCGCGTCCGCCAACTGCGAACGGAACCGGATGCCCACCTACGCGCTCCAGTGGGAGGCGATGAAATGGGCCAAAGCACAGGGTTACACCGTCTATGACATGTGGGGCGCACCGGACCACTTCACCGAGGCCGACAGCATGTGGGGCGTCTATGAGTTTAAGCGCGGCTTTCGCGGGACCGTCACACGGCACATCGGCGCATGGGACTACACCACCAGTCGGCTGCTCTACTGGGGCTACACACAGGCCATGCCCCGGCTGCGGGCGTGGCTACGGAGGCACAACAATGGCAGATAAGTTCAAACAACTCGAGGCCGCCCTGAACGCCCTCGCCCAGGAGTTCCACCCCTGCTGGGCGGTCCTAGTGCATGGCGGCCTGGACAACGGCGTTACCCTCAGCCTGGGGGATAAGGTCAAACGCCCCACCCCGCTCGACGCCCCCAACCTCACCGCAGACCAACAACAGTTCGCCGGAGCCTTCGAGCTATCCGTTGCCAACTGCACCTGGCGCTTGGACGCCCCGGACGTAATCGGCACCTCATGGAGCGACGACGCAACCGTACAGCGCGAAACCCTCGGCCATCTGCTCGGCCACCCGGTCACCGCCTGGGAAATCACCTGGCCGGGGCTAGATCTCACGCTACACTTTGCCAACCACCTCGCCCTGCGGCTGTTCTGCGACCAAACCGACCCGGTAGACGGCGGCGAGAACTACAGCCTACACACGCCCGAAACCGTGTTCTACGTGGGTGTCCGTAGCGAGTTGACAGTTTCCAAACGCTAGAAACATTAAGTTTTCACAACGATTCTGGCTCGAAACACGTTATACTAACATCACTTTGTACACTGTGAGGATAGAGAGTACAGACAATGCAGGCCGAAACCATTCGCATGAATCTTCCCAGGCCAAGCTATATCGACACCAACGGCATCCAACTCCATGTGATGCAAGCAGGCATTCAGGACGGCGACCCCATCTTAATGCTGCACGGCTTCCCGGAGTTCTGGTATGCGTGGCACGACTACATCACCCCACTGGCAGAGGCCGGGTATCGGCTAATTCTGCCGGACCAGCGCGGCTACAACCTCAGCGATAAGCCCAAAGGCGTAGACGCCTACCGCACCGATATTCTGGTTGCAGACATGATTGGACTAATGGACACCCTCGGCCACGCGCAGTTCCGCCTGGTCGGCCATGACTGGGGTGCTGTGGTCGCGTGGTATATGGCAATGTGGTACCCAGAGCGTATCTCTCAGCTTGTCATCGCCAACGTGCCACATCCAGAGGTGTTTAAGCAAGCCCTCCGCACCAACCCCAAACAGATGTTCAAAAGCTGGTACGCGGGCTTCTTCCAAATTCCCGGCGTGCCGGAAATGATCTCCAGCGCCAACGACTACCAACTGTTCGCCAACATCATTCGCGACATCCCCGGTATGAATGAGCGTGAGGTCAAGCTCTATCAGCAAGCGTGGAGCCAGGATGGAGCCATAACCGCCATGATTAACTGGTACCGTGCAATGGCCCAACGTGAAACACAACCCCCCGTCAAAACAAACGAGCGCGTCAAACCGCCAACACTCATGGTGTGGGGTAAAGAGGACCTTGCACTCTCACACGAGATGGCACAGCCGTCTATCGACATGTGTGACGACGGTCAACTTATCCTCTTCGACGACGCCAACCACTTCGTCCAACACGAAAAATCCAATGAGGTGCGGGACCTGATGCTCACCTTCTTCAGCAAGGGGTTAACCGGGCTTCAGGATGTAACAATCTAAAGCGTTCACCCGCTCAGGGAATCTGCCGTTACCACGTAGACACCGCTGCTCTCCCGTTCCTTGCCGAAGATACGCACGCGCCAAACACCGCTCATATCGATGTTGCAGATGTAAACGATTCCCGTGTACTGGTCCAGGATGTAGTCACGCTGGCAACGGGACCCCGCCAGGTTGCCACTAGGGTCCAAAATCGCGACATTTTCCGGGACGTTCTCCGCAAATGGGGAGAAGAACTGCACCGCAATCGCCAGTTCCTCCCCAAGCCGCGCCTCCAACTCATACTCGTGCATCGCCCCGTCCCGCAGGATGTCCCCGGTTGTCCCGCCTTCCCCACGGCCAAACTCGGTATTATAGGACGGTGCCAGGCCATCCAACTCCGCCGGATTCGCATAATCCGTAATAGCACGGCCATCATACGTTTCAATCGGCCCCGGTGCCCCCACCAGGGTTGCCAGCCCATTCGTGTAACGCGCACCAATTCCCAGCATCAACATCAACAACCAACCGCTCGACAACCCCAACACCAGCGAACTCACCCCGAAAGTTATCAGGCGTCCCCGTGGAACATTGCGCCACCAACGGCCCCGTTGTCGCTGTCGTGCTTGCAAGTCCGCCAAACTCACCACTGGCACACTCGCGGTGTCCGTCAGCGTCGCCCCACGGGGTAGCGCGGGGTCCTCTCGAAGCGCCGCCGCATACCCTATTTCGCCAATCTGGTACTGCAAACGGTTCGCGCCGGAGTGAAAAGCGTCCATCGCTAGGGCCTGTGCCAACATACGCTCAGCATGGGCTTGGTCCCGCGCCACATACGCCGCGTAGTAGTACACATCGGCGTTGGCCGGCAGTTGCTTCGCCAGCACCTTCACCATCTGACGCGCACGTTGCACCTCCCGCTCAACAATGGCTTGGCGCAGCATCGCCAATCGTTTATCCGTCATAAACCCCCACAGGTTTCACAGTCACCTCATCAGAGCTATTGTACTGTACTTTTGATGCCACAAACCACCAGTTGCCAGGCGCAAAACGGCCCCATGCACATCACTGCACACAGGGCCACCTGACATTCAAACGCAGTCGGGGCTACTCCACAGCGTTGACGGTAAACACCGACCCCGCCCCGCGCCCATACACATCCGGAAAGTAGAATTCCTCCGCTGTCGTCGGGATCACCTTATAAGTGCCCGGTACCGTTGCCCGTGCCGTGTAGCGATACTCATACGTCCCCGCCGGCAGGAACGTGCTGTAAAGCACGGCCTTCTCGTCACGGAACTCCGTATTGCTAAACCACCACCACCCCCAGCCGTTGTCCAGGTTTTCCAGTTCTGGCCGGGTGCCAATCTGCGAACTCGTGACCAAATTCGGGTCGATCGGTTCCAGGCCCGCCGGGACCGGATCCTCTATCATCACATAGTGCAGGTCCTCCGGCGCAACCACTGTAATCCGCACCTCCACAATGTCGCCAACGTTGGCCGCGTCAATCGTCTCACCATCCGCGCCCACATAACGCCGCGCCACGATAATCCCACTATCCAACGGTTCCACCTCATCTACAGGCAACGATGCCTCCAAGAACGCGCTGTAGTAGAGCGTCCCGTCGTCGCCGTCCACTGCGAACGTCAACCGATTCGCCTCGTCCTGCAACAGATCAGCCACGTCCAGCACCAGTGAGCGCGTTTCGTTCGCCGCATCCCGGCTGGCACTGTCCTCCAACACCGCCTCATCATTGACGGACACCGTGAAATCGTAGTCTGCATTGAGTTCATCACTGGCGACCATCCAGTCGGAGAGTGCCATCACCGCCCAGGCGGTTTCCTGCGTTGTCTCCCAACGGTCCGCCGTCCGGGCAGACACCAAATAGCGCACCACATTCGGGATCAGTTCGCTGTCCGGTTGCGTCGTGACGAGCGCCTCCAACACCACCGCCGTTGCACGGGTGTCCGTCGTCCAGTTGAACGGATCATCACTACTCCAGAACGTCCCCGCCGCACTGGTAGACGCGCTGTTGAGAATTTCCGTTATCAGCGTGTCAATCCGTGCGTCGCCCACGTTGTCCTGGTCCGCCATATCCAGCGCCAACACCAGATACGCCTTGCCCAACGGGTTCAGCCGTGCCCGCGCCTCGTACAAGTTCGCCATCCGCCCCATATCGTAGAAACCCGCACGAGACAACGCATACAGGATGAACGCCTCACGGTTGTACTGCCAATTTTGGCCGCCAAGCGCCGGGGTATTGAACAACGGACTGTTCATCTCATCGCGCAGGAACGCCTGCCCACCCATAAGCGCCCCCGGCGTTACTGCGAAGCCTGCGTCCTGTGCCTCTTGCAGCCCCACCAGCACATAGGCCGTCACCAGCGTATTGCTGTTGTCACGGCTGAACCAGCCCCACCCGCCGTCTATATTCTGGCGGTTAAACAGGATTTGCAGCCCGGCGCTCACCTGTTCGTCTAGGTTCGCCCGCAGTTCCGGGTCCACGATACCCAACTCATCCAACGCGCTGGTCGTGATGATGTTCGGCAAGAAGCGGCTCACCGTCTGCTCTGTACACTGATGCGGGAAGTTCTCCAGGTAATCCAGCCCATCAACCGTTACCGCAGCCAATGACGTGTTCACGTTCAGGCTAAGTAGCCCACCGTCTGCCAGGTTATCCGGCAGCACCACACCCTCAGTGATGGAGCCATCGCCCGGCGTCACCGTCCCCGCCGTCCCGACGGTTTCCCGCACCGCGAAGCGATACACGGGCAACAGGCGGTCATCCCCCAGCCCCACCGCCGGACGACTGGCGTCGGTAAATTCGCCGTCCGCGTTCGTCGCGAAGAACGTCACATCTACCGCGTCCACGTCCTCAACCACCACCTCCCACTCAAAGCGGGCACGTCCGTCCGCCGGGACCGTCTCCGTTTGCTCATTTTCCCCAGCAAACGTCACACCTTCAATCTCCATGAAGGCCGTCACATCCTGTTCCGCGCCAGTATTGTTATTCACCACCGCCGCCAGCGTCACCTGGTCGCCCACCACGAAGAAGCGCGGCGTCACCGGGCGCACCAGTAACGGGCGCGTGGAGATCAAGTCGAATGTGTCCTGCCCAACGAGGAACGGCGAATCAACACTGAGCGTAATCGCCCGTGCGTCCAACCGCCACGTTGTCAGGTTATCCGGCAGCACCACCTCAAACTCGGCGGTCCCCTCCGCATCCGTTTCAAGCTGTGCGTTCCAGTAGGGCGTGTCCACAAACTCCGCACGGATTTCAAAGACACCACCACCACCGCCACCACCGCCGCCACCACCCTTGACGACATCGCGCACAAAGGCGGTCACTTCATCGGTATTGATGGTTAACGGGGTACTCGTCACCACACTCAACGACTGAATCCCGTAGAAGTTAGTGAGGATCGGCCCACTATTCGGCGGTGCAATCGACAGCGAAGCAAGGTCTGTTAGCGCCACCCCAACCTGCGCCGCGACAGGCTCCCCAGCGTAGTTCGTCGTGCGGACGGTGTACGTAACCGTTTCCTGTGGCTCCGCAATTTTCCGGTCCGGCGTGATCTCAATGTTCACCACCTTACGCGAGGTCTCCACGTTGAGCTGTGTCATGCCATAGCGGAAACTCGCAATCGGGTTGGTGTCGTCCACACCCTTCACCAGCATCACCCCAACGAACACGTTCGGCGCAAAATCCTCCGTGATCGGCAAGTCATACACCAGCGAATTGCTATCCAGCGTGAGATGCTCGCTTGTAATCACACCATCACGCTCAACCGTAATCAGCGCCTCGGTCGTACCCTGGAACGGCGATGTCACCAGGATCCGCGCTGTATCGCCGATATTGTAATCGTCAGCGTCTGTAACGATGTCCAGCGTGTTGTCGTTGTTCACGCGCCACTGCACATACTCAGTCCCGCTCACCCATACAATCTGCGAGGCGGTTGTCTCGTTGCCGTTGTCGTCGCGTGTCGTCACGACCACCTTGTACACGCCCCCCTGCTCCGGCGTAAAATCGTAGTCGGCGGTCCCATCCGCTTCCGTGACGATCACCACCTCATCTAACACCACAGTCCGAAGCTGCTCGGTGAACACTGTATCCCCGTTGCCATCCACCTCCTGCACCGTGGCCCACTGCCACCGTTCCAATCGCACATCCAGGAACTGCTCGGCAACCGGGGCGCTATCCCAGCCCACCGCAATCAGGTTCATATCCACCTGTTCGCCCGCCTGGTTAATGTAGTTCTCCGTACCAACGCCCACATACACCTCGGACGGATGCACAACCGCCGTCGAACGGCCAGACACCGCCACCCCCGTCTCATCAAAGACCGTCGCCTCAATCGTCAACTCCGCACCAAAACCATTGTCGTTCTCCAGGAACGTTGGCACTTCAACCAGGGCGTTCCCACGTTCATCTGTAGTCGCCCGGCCAAACTCGATCTCATACCCAAACGGATACAGGAAATTGAAATCATACGGGTCGTTGTCAAAGAAGCTGTAACGCCCCTCCCCCTCATAGCGAAAACCGTAATCACGCGTTTCCACACGATATTCCAAATAAGCGTCCCCCACCGGGCCGCCGAAGAAGTAGGTCGCGTCAACCGCCGCCAGCAGGTCCGCACCCTGCACAACCTCCGCCTGTTGCGAGACGACTTCCACTTGATACTCCGGCAGGCGATACTCCGCCACATCAAAGCGAATCGACGTGAACGGTGTGCCATCAGGGGATGCTGGGTTATAGATCGATAGGCGATACCCACCCAGCCCCGCGTCCTCCGCCAGCTCAAACGTCGCAGCGAATGCTCCGAATTCATCCAGCGGCAGCGTTTCCTCGTGGATCACCTCGTTATTGCTGTCGAATAACCGTGCAATCACGCTATCAACGTTGGGCGGGGTGTACGCCACATCCACTTTATCGCGGATGACGCCCCGATAATAAACGGGCTGGTCCGGGCGATACACGGGACGATCCGTGTAAACATAGGCACCATAGGGATCCGGCGAAACGTCATAGCTTACCCCCAACTGGTAGGACTCAATGCCGCGTGTCCACCCCGCAAAGCCGATCCCAAACTGGTCTGGCGTGTCCACATAGGCCAACGCAATCCGACCCTCACCGGGGCCAAGCGCAATCCGTGCCAACCCGGTTTCGTCCGTCACCGCATTGCCGAACATGGACTGTTCCGTACCGATGAAGTTGACTGGAATCCCGGCTAACGGCTCCCCGGTATGCACATTCGTCACCCAGGCGACCATCTCCCGCTGCCCGACCTTGAGCGTAATATTCACCGTACCCACAATCATAAAGTGACGTGCGTCCTCATCCGGCAGTTCTCGCGCCTGCGCCGTCAGGAAGTACAGCCCTGGTGCCAGCTTGCCGCCGTCTGCCTCCGTAACCTCCACCGCGCCCTGCTCTGCCGCCCCCGCGACCCCCACAAGGTACTCACCATCTACACTCTCCGCGATCCACGCCAGCGAATCATCCCGCAGCGTAATCTGGAACCAGGGAATCCCCTCAATACAGCGGGGGCCGTCCACCACAGAGAAGCGATAGTCGCGGTACATCAGTTCCACGATTTCGCCGTTGGGTGGCTCGCTGCGTGCGCGGAGTGGGTTCGGCTCCACGATCACCGACCCAATATCACCCGGTTGCAACCGTGACGGGGGTGCGCCAGGGCAGGAATTTCCCACCGGGCCAGCCGCCCCCAGCGTCAACAGGTCATAGCGCCGGATGTTCTCCGGCAACGTGGACGCATCCACGCTCCATTCGCGGCGCAGTTCCCCCTCAACCGGCCTGTAAGCACGGCTCACGCCAAAGGGGTCCAGCGTGATAATCTGTGCAAAGTCGCCCAAATCAGCGTCATATAACGCCAGGTCCACCGTCTCCACATTGCGGTAGGACAGGTACAACTCGGTGGTATCGCGCAACCCATCGTAAAAACCAATCTGCCCCGGTGTCTGTAGGCGCACCTCCGGGTCGAGCGGGCGCGTGGTGTAGCTAAACGTGCGCCCAGTGTCGATGGTGTTGCCGTAGATGTCCTGCATCCCCGGCTCAATCGTCACCGTATAGGTCGTGCTGGGTTCTGCGAAGAAGTTCAACCGATAGCTATCGTTAAACGTGCTGTAGAAACCGCGTGTGCCCATCCCCGGCTCCGGTGAGATGCGAATTCGCCCGGTAATCGAGTCCTCCGCCATCGGCGACGCGAAGCTCAGCACCACCCCCTCAAACTGGCCGATGCCCACGCCGCCGTCCAACGGCGATGTACTGACAATCGCCGGGCGTGGCACCGTTAAGAACGTCCACTCCGGCGCATCTGCGCCCAAGAGCGCCCCATCATTAGCCGCCCGCGCCACCTCCCCGTCCAATCCAACCCGATAGAACGTGTCCAGGTTCAGCAGCGGGTTCGGCGTGAACGTCATCACACTTGTTTGCGGCCAGTCAAACGTCCCCAGGACCGGAGCGTCGGGTTGTCCATCCGGCGTCAGCGAAAAAGCCGCCTCCACACTGGCTTGGTCCATCGGCTGGTTAAACGTGATGCGTATCGGCCCCTCTAACAACACGCTGGACGCCTGCGGTTCCGGCTCGACCTGGGTTACCTGTGGCGGTACCGTGCGGAACGACCACGAAAACGGCTCCAACGCCACCCCGTCGAAGCTCTCCAACCTCCCAACAGACACCGTGTATTCGACCCCGCCGCCCAACGGTGCCTCCGCCGACGGCGTAAACACGTAGATCGAGGTGTTCAGCCACTCGCCGCTCCCTGCGACTGCTGGCGTAAACGTCAACGGATTCGGCAAATCTGCCGGGTCCATACCCACCACCAACGGCACCACCGGGCGATTAAAGATCACCGTCACCCGCGACTCAACCGGCGCGTCAAGCGTCGCGTTAGCAGGCAACACCTCCGTTACCCGAAACACTCGCTCATCTGCTGCGCCCGGTTGTGCCTCCTGTGCGGAAACCACCAGCGCCGCCAGCAACCCGGTCAGCATCAATGTCAAAGCCAGCACTCGTCTGGACATCAGTCCTTCTCCCCTTCACTGGAAATCTGGATAATCGCCCATCATCCACAGCAAATCACGCTGACGTTACGGGCGTCGTCATGTACTCATTATAATCTAGTTCCGTCAGGGGAGAAAACGCGCCAGGGCTACGCTTGCCCTATGCTATGGCACGGGAACACGGATATGCGGTATCGGCACCCGGTCGCGCAAAACCTGATAGTGAAAGGCCGCCACCTCTCGCAGATAAGCATAGACGACTTCAGAGGTCGTGAGGTTATCAATCGGGGCCGGGCTGGTCGTCACCGTAACGGGCAACATCTCCCGTTGTCGCCAGAAAAACCACCGCGCCCGCAACAAATGATAGCGACTACTCACAACCACCACGCTATCCAGGTCACGCGCCGCCATGATTTCGAGCGTGAGGGCAACGTTCTGCTCGGTGTTGAAACTTCGTTCTTCGAGGATGACCGCTTTTGCTGGCACGCCGAACCGTATCGCCTCCCCACCACAGGCGTCCGCCTCACTGCGGTCTGTCAGCCCGGTGGGGCCACCCGCACAAATCACCAGGGGCGCAACCCCACGCGCATAGAGTGTCGCGCCCTGCCCCGCACGAACCGTCAATGTCGCCCCCGGCGAACCATCCGCCTCCAACCCACTCCCCAACACCAGAATCGCGTCCGCCGGGACAGCCCCCTCGCGGTATCCATAGGCGATAATCGCAACCAACAGCCCCGCTGCAAAGACCGCCCACGCCCCCACCACCACAGTGAACACACGCGCAATCCGCCACACCCACCGTCGCCGTGCGGACGTGGCCTGCCCTGCCTGCCGCATTAATGCGCTAAACCGTCAAAGTCCGGCGGGAAATCATCCGGCATATTCGGCATCAACCGCCCGACCATCCACCCGTCAATTGAGGTGAGGCGCAACCGATACAACACATCCTCCCCCTCACCAAACCCTATCGACTGATCGCTAGCGATAATCAACGGGTCTTTGATATGAACATGTTGCAACAACGGCGGCCCCTCACCCATGTCAACATCCTCCACCGCAAACAGCCCATCATCATCATCGAAATCCTCCGGGGCCACATCCGGCAGGTAGTCCTCCGGGCTGAACTCTTTCAGGCTCCGCAGGTCCAACACAGCCTTCAGCGCCTCCTTCGCATCCTCCGGGGCATCGGTATCATCCAGCGAAATTTGATTCTGGAGCTGCTGTGTCAGCAGTTCCAGGTAACTGTCCTCGCTAATCATCGTCCCAGACACCAACACCCCACGCACCATGAACGTGACACCAACCTCAACGCCCATCCCATTGACCAACGCCGTCACAATATACGTCAGCACAAAATCCGGCTCATCCCAGAAGTTCTCGCCCCCACCCATCGGAAACATCGGCGGCAAACCCATATATCACCCTCTCTTCGAGCTATCCTCACAATAAAAGCGACGGAGATGATACCACCTCCGCCGCGATATTTCATTCAGTTGAAACGGGGCTACCTCGTCCTGCTAATCATTTCCGCGACGGCCCCGCCCACGGTTACGGATGAACGGCGGCAGGTCGATGTTATCTACATCATCATACTGCTCGTAGACGTTATAGTCCTGCTGCTGTTGCTCGCGGCGTGGCGGTTCCTGGCGAGCCGGCTCCTGCTGCGTTGGGCGCTGCGGGGGCAGCTCACGCGGCGGCTCTTGCTGGCGTGGTGTCGATTGCGTGCGCGGCTCGGACGCCTGCGGACGGCTGACAGGCGGCGGGGGAGCCGTCCGTCGCTGGTTAGACTGCATCCGCTGTTGCACCTTGCTCTGCTCAAAACCCGTCGCAATCACGGTGATACGCACCTCATCACCCAGCGATTCGTCCACCTGCGCCCCGAAGATCATGTTCACCTCCGGGTGGGCGCTCTGCTGGATGATTGCCGCCGCCTCGTTGACCTCAAACAGCGTCAAATCATTACCGCCCGTGATGTTAAACAGGATGCCGCGTGCGCCGTCAATCGTCACGTCCAACAAGCCAGAGCTAATCGCCGCCTCCGCCGCTGCCCGCGCCCGGTCATCGCCCACACCATGCCCCACTGCCATCAACGCCGCGCCACCCTCAGACATAATCGTCCGCACGTCCGCGAAGTCCAAGTTAATCAGCGCCGGGACGGTAATCAACTCGGAAATCCCCTGAATACCCTGGCGCAGCACATCATCTGCCAGCGTAAACGCCTGTTGTAATGTCGCCCGCTTATCCGCCATCTGTAGCAGGCGGTCATTCGGGATCACGATCAACGTGTCTACCTGGGACTTCAGCATCTCAATACCCGCCTCAGCATCCCGTAGGCGCTTCGGCCCTTCAAACGTGAACGGGCGTGTCACCACACCAATCGTCAACGCGCCAAGTTCCTTGGCAATCTGTGCAATTACCGAGCTAGCGCCGGTCCCCGTGCCACCGCCCATCCCCGCCGCGATAAACACCATGTCCGAGCCGCGCAGGATCTCATAAAGTTCGTCCTGGCTCTCCTCAGCAGCCTTACGCCCAATCTCCGGGTTGCCGCCCGCACCCAGGCCACGCGTCAACTTATCGCCAATCTGCACGCGGGTCTTGGCCTTAGATAACATAAGTGCCTGGTTGTCTGTGTTGACTGCGACAAAGTCCACACCACCCAGGCCCTCATTAATCATGCGGTTTACCGCATTACCGCCGCCGCCACCAACGCCCACGACTTTAATCTGTGCGAAGTTCTCTCCGGGTGTGAACTCTTCCATGTCAGTCCTCACTTACCATTTATGATCTACTTAACTTGGCTGAATCGCCTTAATTGTATACGTATCTGTAACATGTGCAACAGATTGGGACAAAAGTGCCCCCTATCGCTAGTCCTCATCTGGCAGCAAACGCCGGAAAATATCGTTTAACCATGTGCTCAGGCCGCCCCCGTTGGCACCACGCCCGTTACGCCCATCACTGTCGGATACCGGGGCCGCCGCGTCCATCTCCAGCCCCAACCGCAACAGGCCAACACTCGTGCTGTACGATGGATGCTTGAGCGCGTCGGCCATGCCCGTCAGCCGTTCAGGACGGCCCAACCGCACCGGGAAGCCCAGCACCTCCAACGCAACCACGCGCAACCCCGGCAACTTTGCCCCGCCCCCAGTGACCACCGCCCCCGCTCGCAACAACCCATCATAGCCAGAGCGTTTGATCTCGCGGTGGACCATGTCGAACATCTCCTCCACCCGCGCCTCAATCACCATCGACAGTTCACTGCGCTTCTTCTCGTCCGGGTAGCCCTCCCCAAACGGCTGCACCAGGAATGTCTCCAATGGGTCCACCTCACGTGGGAGCGCGTGCCCATGCTTGAGCTTAACAGCCTCCGCATCGGCATAGGGCATTCGCATAACGTAGGTGATGTCGTTGGTTACATGGTCGCCCCCCACAGGAATAACGGCAGTGTGCCACACCGTTCCCTCGATGAAAATAGCGAGGTCCGTCGTCCCCCCGCCGATGTCCACCACCACAACCCCCATTTCACGCTCCTCCGGCGTCAGCACCACATCCCCAGACGCCAACGGGTTCAAAATGAAGCGGTCCACATAAACCCCCGCCCCCTCCACCGCCTGCTCCAAGTTTGCGACACTGGTCGTTGATGCCGTGATGATGTGCGCCTCCACCTCTAGCCGGAAACCGTGCATCCCAATCGGACTCCGCACCCGGTCCTGCCCATCAAGCGCATAACTGCGTGGGACAATATGCAGTACCTCGCGGTTATGCGGGATAGCTATCGCCCGTGCCGCCTCCATCGCCTTGTCGATGTCATCATAACTCACGCCGCGTGAGCCGTTGATTCCCGTCACGCCTCGGCTGTTCATCGACGCAATATGATTCCCCGCCACGCTCACAAACGCCCGTTCGATCTGGTAGCCGCTGCTCTTCTCCGCCTTGTGAACCGACGCCGAAATCGCCGTCGTGAGCGATTGTATATCGTTGACGACACCGCGCTTCATGCCTCGGCTTGGCTCAATGCCAACCCCGACAACGAAAATATCGTCGTCGCGCACCTCGCCCACAATGGTACAGATTTTGTTGGTCCCTACATCAATCCCGACGACTAAATCACCCATAGCAATCCTCAACGACTTCCTAGTGTCGCGTAGTATACGGCATCCAGATCGGCTACGCTCACCACACCCAAATCCATCCCCCGCGCCTGTAAATCCCCCACCAGCCGATTATAGATCAGCACCTTATTCGGCATATTCGTCCCCGTCCCAAACCATGCGTCCCAGGTACCATCACGAAATCCCAGTCCATAGTCCGGGCTGTAGCGCAACACCTCCACCTCTGGGAACAAGCTATGCAGTTGCAGCGCCCCCTGTAACACATCCTCCGGGATCGCGTCGTTCGGCCCCAGGGCGCTGCTTGCCAGCCCCTCGTAACTCACGCGGAGCAACCCTGGGCGGTCCTCGCGTAGCACCATCACCCGGCCCTGCAAATCAACCCAGGTTTCAGCCCCGGCCTGCTGCCATATCAATGCAGGCTCACGCTCCTGAATCACAATCTGCACCAACTGGGGCGACCACCCCAGCCGCACCTGTGCCCCATTGATCGTCGGCGATGCTTCCAAGTTTGCCTCCACCTGTGCCGGGTCAACCCAGAAAATGTGCATCTCGGCCACCCCCGTCAACCCAAAGACCTCCTCCTTGGTCAGCGTTTGCAACCCCCCAACGGCAACCGTCTGCACGTAGAAGCCCGCTGAACTGAAAAACAGCGCCAACAACCCGGTCATCGCCGCCGCAATCGTCCCACTGACGACCCGCCAGCTAAACGTGACGCCGCGCCGCGCACCGTGCGCTACCCGCTCCGTAGATGTTGCGGTGTCCGGGCGTTGTGCGCCCCAAACAGCCGGCGTCCTCACCGTCCGTTCGCGCCGTCGTCGTTCCTTCGCTCGCCGGGACACCACCGCGCTCACACCTCCGCGCTCACCATCATGATCTGCTCATATCCTAGCGGAGATAGGTGTACCCCGCAATTCTAAGCCACTGACCTAAATTCACCCGATCCATGTGACTAACGCACTTCCAGCTAAAAACTAACAACGCCCCATTTAGAAGCCTTCACCAATCATCTCGATTTCCGTCTCTAAACGGACCCCAAACCGTGCCTCAACCTCGCGCTGCACATGCCGCACTAGCGCCGCGTAGTCCGTCGCCGTCGCACCGCCTGTATTAATGAAAAAGTTCGCGTGCTTCTCACTGACCGCCGCCCCGCCAATCGTTTGACCTTTCAGCCCCGCCGCCTCAACCAACCGCCCAGCATAGTCGCCGTCAGGGTTCTTGAAGATGCTCCCCAACGACGCCCCCGGCGGCTGCGTCCGCTTGCGGTGGGCACGGTACTCGTCCATCCGTGCGCGGATGGCAGTGGGATCATCATGCTTGAAATGTAATGATGCCCCCAAAACCACATAGCGTTCAGCAGCAATACCCTTCAAAAGCGTTGACCGATAGGCAAACTTCATCTTATTAGCGGACATTAAGATCATCTCTTGCGCTACACGATCCAAAACAGACACGTTTCGCACAGCATCCGACATATCCGCCCCATGCGCCCCAGCGTTGTTCACCACTGCCCCCCCAACCGTCCCCGGCACACTTACCGCCCACTCGAACCCCGTCAGGCCCTTGGACGCACACTCATTCGCCAGTCGTGTCAAGCTCATACCAGCGGATACGTTTACATCGCCACTTAATTTATCGAGTTGCTGATAATCTGAATCCACCTCATGAATAAAAACAACGGACTTCACTCGATTTACAATCACCAACCCGCACACCCCACCGTCTGACACCAGAACATTCGCCCCACCTCCAAGCAAACGCACGGGTATCTTCAAATCCCACGCAGTCTGTACAACATCTATGAGGGTTGGCGTGTCCTCCGCCACATACAGCAACTCCGCCGGGCCACCAATCCGCGCCGCCGTGTACCTCGCCAACGGCTCGTCCCGCAGCAGCCCATCCCCCAGCAGTGCCTCCAACTTCTCTAGGCTCATCGCCGCAGCCCCCGCCGCCGCACAAAGTCCACGCCAACCTGCGGAGCCGTCCCCGCGCTCAGTATCAGCACCACCGCGTCCGCCGTCACATCCTCGACCAGCGTATCCGCTGCCTCCCCTAACGACCCCCGGTGACGGACGTTGGGATGGTCAAGTACCGCCGCAATCGTCGCGCCGCTCACCCCCACGACAGGTTCCTCACGCGCCGCGTAAATGTCCGTCACGATCACATGGTCCGCCTCTGTGAACGCCCCCACGTAGCCGTCCCACAGCGCCGCCGTCCGGCTGTAGGTGTGTGGCTGCCACACCGCCCACAGCACCCGCCCCGGATACCGCGCCCGCGTTGCGGAAATCGTAGCAGCAATCGCTGTTGGATGGTGTGCGTAGTCGTCCACCACGGCAATCCCGTCGGTGTCCACCCGCACCTCAAACCGCCGCCCCGTACTGCGGAAGCTGGACAAGTGCGGAATCACATCCGCCACCGCTTGATCGTGGCCCGGTCCTGCCACATACAGCGCCGCCAGCGCGTTCTGTACATTGTGCGCTCCCGGAATCGTCAACGCCGCTCGCCCATGGACTTTCCCCCCCTGCACCACATCAAATTGTGTCACACCGGCCACCGTTTCAACATTCACAGCGGAGAGGGTCGCCTTCTCGTCAAAGCCATAAGTAAACACCAACCGTTTCCCCGCCCGGTGTTCCGCAGCGAGTGCCTGCGCTCCAGCGTCGTCCGCACACGTCAGCAGAATCCCATGATCCCGCGAGAGCCGCCCCACAAATTGACGAAAGGCATCCGTGAGTTGTTCGGGCGTCTTGAAGAAATCCGGGTGATCCCACTCGATGTTTGTCACCACCGCCAATTCGGGATACAAACCTAGAAAAGCGTTATCGTACTCGTCTGCCTCAATCACAAATGAATCGCCCGTGCCGTTGTGCGCGTTGGTCCCCGTGTTCACCATCACCCCACCGACGATGTAACCAGGGTCCAACCCACTTTCAATCAACAGATGTGTAACCATCGCCGTTGTCGTCGTCTTGCCGTGCGTCCCTGCCACCGCAATCACGCGCCGTTCGGCCATCAGGTGCGCCAGCACATCAAAGCGTTTGTAAACCGGGATGTGGTTCTCACGCGCCGTCACAACCTCCGGGTTTGTCTCTGGCACCGCCGACGACATAATCACCATATCCGCGCCGATGACATTTGCCCCTACGTGCCCGGTGTAAACCTGTGCCCCGTCACCCTCCAGCGCAATCGCCAGGCTGTTCACCACCCGGTCGCTCCCACTCACGCCGTAACCCTGCTCCAGCAACACCCGCGCAATCGCAGACAGCCCAAAGCCGCCGATACCAACAAAATGTATGTGCTTCACATCGTCGAAGATCAACCGTCACGTCCCACACTCATCACAAAACACTGCATACGCATTTGGGCTAACAACGAACGACTTATCACCTAAATCACCACCAACACAATCAGGAACAACACAATCACCGCCACCGCCAAGAAGTCCCCGCTGCCACCTGGCCCGCCCCCCAGAATCACCAACGGTAAAATATTCAACGCCTCGTCCGACGGCGACCCCGGCGCAGGCGCAACAATGTAAGGGTTCAAAGGATACTGGTTGATGTCCATGAAGTACCACAACGACCCCCAGATCAAATACCCGTTGATGAACCCCAAAATCGCGCCCAGCACGCTCGTTTGCAGGTCATCGCGCCCATCACCATCATTATCCGCCAGCCCCAGCGCCCGT
Source organism: uncultured Anaerolineaceae bacterium (assembly GCA_964462905.1). GTDB lineage: Bacteria > Chloroflexota > Anaerolineae > Aggregatilineales > Phototrophicaceae > DAOTTY01. The sequence goes on along the minus strand of CAYWZS010000006.1, from coordinate 40,917 downwards.
GTCTGGTACGCGAAGAACACCACCACGATAAATATAACCGCCTGGAACAGAAAAATCTGCGTGGGTGGCACATTGACCAATAACGTGCCACGAATGTACGGGTCGAACTGGAATAACCCAAACAGCGCCAGGATAACGCCTGACATCGAGATGACTTCCTTGTTGATGCCCCGCAAGAAGCCGATGATGCCGAAGAAAATCGCCATCACCCACATGACCCCAACGAGTTGTATCATCCTTTTGCCCCGTTTCTCTCTCGTGCGATCTCCGCCAATGTATCAACCACCCGCCGGGCACTGCCCGGCTGTGCCAAAGCCGCCGCCTTATCGCGCATTGTAGCAAGCTGCTCCTCATTCGTGAACAACCCGTTGAGTGTCGGGTATAAATCCGTCATCATCTCCGCATCCGCCATGTAAACCGCCGCACCACGTTCTGCCAGCCAATCCGCATTGACCTTCTGGTAGCGCCACGCATACGGGTACGGCACCAACACTGACGGTAGCGCAAATAACGGGAACTCGCCAATGACACTGGCCCCCGCTCGGCTCACGGCGAGGTCCGCCGCCGCCATCGCCAAACCCATATCCGCCCCATGCAGGTACGGGAACAGATGATACCCCGCATCCGGGCCAACACCTACCGCCGCCGCCACCCGCTCATGGTCCAATGTCCCCGCGACGTGTACCACCTGCACCCCACCAGCCAACAATTGCGGCAAAATGCCCATGATTGCCGTGTTGATCGACTGTGCGCCCCGGCTCCCCCCAAACACAAGCAGAATCGGTCGTTGTGGGGCGAGCTTAAACCGTTCAATAGCGGCCTCGCGTGTCGCCACTGCCATCTCTGCGCGAACAGGATACCCGGTAACAACCGTTCGCCCCTCCCGGAAGTAGGCCGCGCTCTCCGGCACGGTGATCGCCACGCGTGCAGCAAGCCAGCGTAAAACCTTAATCGACAGAGCAGGTTCAATGTCCGGCAGGTAGATCAACGCCGGCACCCGCCGGGTCCACGCCGCCACCGCCACCGGAAACCCAACGTAACCGCCCGTCAGCAGCAGCACGTTCGGCTTGTACTCACCAATCAGCCGCCAAGACTGCACCGTCCCAACAGCTAAATCTACCAGGCTTCGCAACACCCGCTGCACACCAACCCCATGTAGCGGCCCCGCCCGCACCTCGTCGTAGGCCGTAAACACAACACCCCCCTTTTCTACCAGGGGGCGCTCAAAACCGTTTAGGCTGCCGACGAAGTAGAGCTTACTTCCCGGCTGATAGGTGCTGACCGCTTCCGCGACGGCGAGTGCGGGGTACACGTGGCCCCCCGTCCCGCCCGCTGCGATGAGTACTCGCACGCGGGGTATCCTTTCTGCGTTCAGGCATATTTCGATAACGAGCACTCACCCGCGACACACTCATCATGATCCCAATCCCCGCCAACAGCGCCGTCATAGACGAACCACCATAGCTAATCAGCGGTAGCGGCACCCCCGTAGATGGCAACACCGCCGTCATCACCGCGATATTCAATAGCGCCTGGCTCACCAGCCAAACCGTCACACCTGCCGCCAGCAACGCCCCAAAGGCATCGTGGCTCTTACGGGCAATTGCAAACCCTCGGAACACGAACACACCGTAGAGAACAAGCACGAACAACGCACCCAACACCCCCAACTCCTCACCAATCGACGCAAAAATACTGTCCGTGTGCGGCGCAGGCAAATACCCGAACTTCTGCCGCCCAGCCCCCAGGCCCACGCCCGACCAACCGCCCTTGATAAAGGCTAACACCGCCTGCTGAACGTGATAGTTCGTCTGCGTAAGGTCGGCAATACCGCTGAAGTACGACGCAATACGATCCTGCGCGTAACTCAACTGTTGGATCATCAGAAAGCCAGCCAGCGAGATACCGCCCGCCGCCGCCATTAGGTGCAGGATATTCGCCCCCGCCAAGAAGAACATCACCCCCGCCGTCACAAAAATGATCGCCGTTGTGGACAGGTCCGGCTGCAATAGCACCAACCCACCAATAATCCCGACCAACGTCGCAAACGGCACCAACCCGTAGGCAACACTGCGAATCTTCGTGCGCTTGGCACTTAACCACGCCGCCATGTAGATCACCGTCACCAACTGCGCCGCCTCCCCCGGCTGGAATCGCCCACCGATCAAACCACGCCGCGCCCCGAACGCATCATCACCGAACAACAACACCGCCGTCAACGCGCCGATCACCACCAGCAACATCGGGAAGGCAACCCGCCGCAAAATACGATAGTCGATGAACGAGAACACCAGCATCGCGACCAGCCCAACGGTCATCGTCTGCGCGTGCCGGATGAGGAAGTAGGCCGGGTTATCGAACTCGCGGAACCCCCAGTCGAATGTCGTGCTATAAACCATCATCAGGCTGATGGACAACAGCGTCGCCATCACAATCAACAGGTAAACATCCACCCCTGCAAAAATCCGCACCAACAGGGAACTCGGTGCGTCAGCGCGCTGCCGCACAGCCGGGGTAGCCCCCGTCGCCGGGCGTTCCCCACGCACCACAGCGGGCATATCAGCTTCCAAAAATTGCGGTACTCGATCCGTCATCGTTGGCCCTCTCTCAACAAATATTCAGAACAGGGCCGCCCCTGTCCAACTAGCCAGCTAGTCTAATTATAACGCGCCTACCAATTCCCGAAAGTGAACCCCACGCGCTGCAAAGTCGGGATAGGCATCATAGCTCGTGCCACCCGGCGACAGCAAAACCACATCCCCCGGCTGTGCCACCCCCTGCGCGACCGCCACCGCCCCCGCCATCGTCTGGACGCGAGTCACGCGGTCCGTCGCCTCCATATTTGCCGCCACCCGCTCCACCACATCCGCCGCGCTCCCGCCAAACGCTACAATCACCCGCGCCTTTCGCACCGCAACCGCCAACATATCCTCCCACGGAAGCTGCTTATCCGCACCACCCAGTAGCAACACCAGCGGCTCGTCATAGCTCCGTAAGGCCGCTAGCACCCGTTCCGGGGCCGTTGCAATGCTGTCGTTCACGTAAGTCACGCCGTTCAATTCGCGCACAGTCTCCAACCGATGCGGCACCCCCGCAAATGCCCGAATCGTCTCGACCATTGCCTCCGGCGTGGCCCCGGCACACCCAGCCAACGCACAGGCCGCCAGCACATTTCGCAGGTTATGCTCCCCTCGCAGCGGCACATCCCCTCGCTCACAGACAACCTGCGCCCCGCCAGACGGATTCGCCGACCCCACCAACATTAGCCGCTCGCCCATCACGAAAGCACCGTCGCTCACCATGCTCTCCGCACTGAACCACACCACCTCGCCCGGAGCCTCGTCACGTAGGCCGTAGCTCCCGCTGTCATCGTAGCCCAACACGGCCCGGTGGTCTGCCTCGCGCCCATGCCGGATGATGTTGGCCTTCGCCGCTGTATACGCCTCCATCGTGCCGTGACGGTCCAGGTGATTCGGTGTCACGTTCAACACCCCAGCAATTGGTGGGCTAACCGTCATCAGGTCAAGCTGAAAACTACTCAACTCCATCACCACCTGGTCATCCGGCCCAACCTGGTCCAACACATCCAGCAGCACATTCCCGATATTGCCGCCAACCCACGTCTTGTACCCCGCCTTCTCCAACATCTGCCCCGTGAGTGCTGTCGTCGTGGTTTTCCCCGCACTCCCCGTGATCCCAATCACAGATGCCGGACACCGCTCCAGGAACAGTTGCGCGTCATTGCTCAACGGCACCCCGCGTGCCACCGCCGCCGCCACAAACGGAATCGTCAGCGGCACCCCACCAGACACACACAACAAATCGGCATCGTCTAGTAGCTCCAGCGGATGCTCGCCCATCACGAACGCCACGCCGGGGTAGTCCGCCGGATTAACGCCCAGCGCGTCCGCCGTTTTCCCGTCCGTCACTGTGGCGCGTGCGCCCTGCGCCGGGAGCCACCGCGCCAACGCCCGCCCCTGCCGCGCAAATCCCAGGATGATAACGTGCTTGTTGTTTAGATCAATCATACCCTCCCCCTAAGCTAATTTCTGAAAGCCACACCAACGGGAATACGTTTACACGTATTGCTCGTCACTTTCAATCTCTGGTTCAAAGTAGCGCCAACGCCACACCCACAAACGCGCTTAACATGCCCATCAGCCAGAACCGCTGCACAATCTGCATCTCGCTCCACCCGCCCAACTCAAAGTGACCGTGTAATGGGGCCTGCCGGAACAACCGTTGCCCCCCCGTCCAACGAAAGTAAGCCACCTGCAAAATCACGCTGACCGTCTCTGCCACCGGGATAATCGCGATAATCGGCAACAACACCCACTGTCCCGTCATCATCGCAACCGTCCCCAACGTCGCGCCCAGCGCCAACGACCCCGTATCCCCCATAAACAACTGCGCCGGATGCGCGTTAAACCACAAAAACGCGAACAGCGCCCCCACCAGCACAAAACACAACTGCGTCAGGTAGATTTGCCCCTGTGTGAAGCTAATCACCCCATAAGCCGCAAACGCACTCGCGCTGATAATCCCCGCCAGCCCATCCAGCCCGTCCGTGAGGTTAATCGCGTTCGACGTGCCGACAATCACAAACACCATAATCGGCACAAACACCCACGGCGGCATCCCCACAACCGCGCCGGACATCAACGGCAGCCGCACGCTGTTGACAAACGCAAAACCCCCCTCGTACAGCGAAAATACCAGGGCGACAGCCAACGCCAACAGGATTTGCGCAGCGAGCTTCACCCACCCCGTGATCCCCTCACCAACCGCACCACGTTCCTGCAACCCCTCCCAGTCGTCAATCATCCCCAAAATCGCAAAGCCCACCAACACAAATAGCGGCAACAGTACACTCGCCCCCTCACCGATACGTATCACATTCACGACGTTCAACGCCAGCGTGATTGTCACCGTCGGCACAATAATCATGATGCCGCCCATTGTCGGTGTCCCCGCCTTAGACTGATGCGCCTCGCTCAACTCCGCCCGAATCTGCTTGCCGATCCCCAGCCGCCGCAGTACCTCCACGAACGGCCCCCCCCAAATCACCCCCAGCATGAACGCAATTGCGCCGACCGTCAGTGCCAGCGGTAACCCCCCCTGTGCAAAATCACTCGCTGTTTCCGCCATGTTATCGGCTCCAGACATCGTTGACAGTACCACCCGCCGCCGCCAGTGAGCGCCGAATATCGTCCGTCGGGATTTCCATCAAGATCACCAACCGCTCTGCCACCCGCTTAAACACAGGCGTAGCCACCACACTCCCCCAATACCCCGATGGACGATCCAGCTTAATCAGCACGATCACCTGTGGGTCATCTGCTGGTAAGAACCCCACAAACGACGCAATCGACGCATCCGCCTCGTAGCCCAAAGGCGTCGGAATTTCCGCCGTTCCCGTCTTGCCTGCAATCGTGTAGCCCGGCACCTGCGCCGCAGGCAAATTCTGCTCAATAACCTGCACCATCATATCGGTGACGATCTGGGCCGTCTCCGCGCTAATCGGACGCCCCAACGCGCTCGGCTGCGACGGATACACCCGGTTGCCGTCCACAACCTGATGCACCACATGCGGCTGCATCATCAACCCCCCGTTGGCAATCGCGCTCACCGACGTAATCATTTGCAACGGCGTGACCGCAATCCCCTGGCCGAAGCTGTTCGTGCCCAGGTTACTGTCGCTGTATTGCGCGTCCAACGGCGTAAACATCGTCCCAATCGCCTCGCCCTCTAGGTCCACACCTGTTGCCCGTGCGAAGCCAAAGTCGCTCATCTTCTGGTAGAACGCCGACGGTCCCATCTCTAGCGATACCGTTGCCGCACCCACATTGAGCGACTGCACCAACATCTGCTCCAGGCTCACAACCCCCTTCGCCTGACGATCCGAATTGGCTATCGTAATGCCGCCCACCTGCAACGCACCATTGTCCACGTAGGTAAAATCCGCCGGAACCGCGTTGATGTCCAGCGCCGCCGCCGCCGTAATCACCTTCATGACGGACCCCGGCTCGTACTCGTCGGAGATGGCCGGGTTTCGTAAATCGTCCTCATTCAAGTCGAAGAAGGCGTTCGGGTCATACGACGGATAACTGGTCATTCCCAGGATTTCGCCCGTTCGTGGGTCCATCACAATGATCGTCCCACCTGTTGCGCCGTTCTCTGTGACGGCCAGTTGCAGTTCGCTCTCAATCAAGAACTGAATATCACGGTCAATCGTCAACACAAGGTTACTGCCCTGGTCCCCAATCGCCCGCTCAGTCGGCAGGTCAAACGGAATCTGGCTCACCGCCTGGTCACGGACACGCCCCGCAAGTTCGCTCTCGTAGTAGCCCTCAACACCGTTGTACCCGCGCACAGACTGCAAACTGGTGTTATCTCCTGCCACAAAACCGAGGATCTGTGCGCCAAGTGTCCCCTGCGGATACAGTCGCCGGGGCTGGCTGTTGATCGTCACACCCAGATAGTCCAAATCACGCACACGCTCGGCCACCTCCGGCGGAACGGGTTTCGCCAGCAACACCCACGGGTCCGAGCTGTCAATCGCCCGCAGCACGTCCAGTTCGAGCATGTCCAGTTCCGCCGCCAAAGATGTCGCCACGATGGTACGCTCGCCTCGTGCAATCAAGTTCGGGCTGATGCCAATCTCATAGTCCAGCGTGTTACTTGCCAGCGGTTGCCCCGCCCGATCATAGACAACACCCCGCGCCGCCGCGATACGCTCGTTCTGGCTGTAGTTGAAGGTCGCCAGCCGATTGTAGTACGATGTCACGTAGGCTGGCTGGTACTGAAACGTCACCAACTGCACGATCAAATAGAGGGTCGCCACGACCATCACCCCGCCCACAATCGGCAGTCGATTACGCAGGCTCGCCTGTTGGTCAGTCGTCTTATAACGCGGATACTTTGTGGATTGCGCCATGAGTTTCTTACTCGCCTAGCTGGTTAAACTCGCGGAACTGCTGCGAGAGGCCGTCCGCCTGTTGGCGCAACCACCCCCGGAAAGTCTCATCGTAGACGGGCAGCGTCTCCCGTTCCTCCTCAATCGGTGCAACGGTCCGCGCTCGCTGCGGATTATAGCCCTCCACCACCAGATACTCCACCTCAACGGGCAACGCCTCGCGGAAGCCGAGTTCCTCCGCCCGTGCCAACAAACGCGGCACACTACGCAGCGCGGCAATCTCCACCCGTAGCTGCTCGTTGGCCTGTTCCAGTCGGTCACGCTCTGCCAACAGCGCCTCCAACTCGCGCCCCGTCGTGGACGACGCCGCCACATTAGACAGGTACAGCGCCCCGATAATCACACCCATGAACACGCCCAACACCGCCAACGCCACCACCTGTCGCTGCCCACGCAGCGGCGACCGCCGAACAGCCTGTTGAATCCAGCCATTACGCGCCATCGTTACACCCGCTCCACAACCCGCAACTTAGCACTCCGGCTACGCGGATTCCGCGCAATCTCATCATCTGTCGCCATGATCGGCCTCCGCGTGATGATTTTCACCGTCGGCTCCTTGTCACACGTACATATTGGCTGCGCCGGCGGACACACACAGTCGCTCGCAGCATCTCTGAAGGCGTGCTTCACAATACGGTCCTCTAAGCTGTGGAAACTAACCACCGCCAAGCGCCCCCCCGGTCGCAACAGGTCAACCGCACGCGGCACGGCACGTTCCAACACCCCCAACTCATCGTTAACAGCAATCCGCAACGCCTGGAAAACCCGTGTCGCCGGGTGAATCTTTTCCTTCCACTTGGCAGGCTTGGCCGCATCAATCACTTTGACCAGATCGCCCGTCGTCGTATAGGGGCGGTTTTCGACAATCGCCCGCGCCAGCCGCCGCCCGTGCCGTTCCTCACCATACTTGTAGAACACATCCGCCAGCGCGTCCGTATCCCAGGCGTTCACAAGGTCCGCCGCCGTCTGCCCGACACCCTGGTCCATTCGCATATCAAGCGGCCCCTCCTGCGCGAACGAGAAACCGCGCTCCGCCTGGTCCAGTTGCATCGACGATACGCCCACATCCAACAAAATCGCGTCCACCACATCCCAGCCGAGTTCCGCCGCCGCGCCTGCCATGTGTTCGTAGTTGGTGTGCGCGGTGTGGAGCCGTTCGCCGTAGTCCGCCAGTGTTTCGCGTGCCAGCGCCAGCGCCGTTTCGTCCTGGTCCAACCCCAGCACCGCGCCCGCCCCCGCCGCCAACAACGCGCTACTGTGGCCGCCCGCCCCCAGCGTCCCGTCAACCACACGGGCAGGCGCGTTCCCATCCAGGACCAGCAACGCAATCACCTCATCTAACAATACCGGGATATGATCGACCATAACACCTCAAATACGCTGATTCATTGTGGGCATTATAGCACAGCATCACACATCAAATCCGCCCTACAGCCCACCTCGCATTTATGCCCCAAAATCCGTAAAATAGCACAAATGGTTGGATTAGGGTTCAGGCGATGTTTGAAACACCAGAACATATCGAAAATATTCTGAAGTCACTACCTCTCAAACCCGGTTGCTACCTCATGAAAGACGCCGACGGCGAGATCATCTACGTCGGCAAGGCCAAGAAACTGCGCTTGCGCGTCCGCAGCTACTTTCGGAACGCAGTCATGGACGCCAAAACGCGCCGCCTGCGCGAGCGTGTCGCCGACATCGACATCATCGTCACCGAAAACGAGGTGAAGGCGCTCATCCTGGAAGAAACCCTCATCAAGCGCCATAAACCTAAGTTCAACATCAGTCTCAAAGATGACAAGCGGTATCCTTACATCAAAATCAGTTGGCATGAGGATTTCCCAAAAGTCGAAACGACCCGCCGCCTGGAAAAAGACGGCTCCCGCTACTTCGGACCCTATGCCGCCATGTGGGCCGTCCAAAACACGCTGCGGACCCTGCGTCGCGCCTTCCCCTACCTCACCTGTGACCGCGACATTGACGGAACCGACGAGCGCGCCTGCCTGTTCCACGACATTAAGCTCTGCAACGCACCTTGCATCGGAGCCGTCAACCGTGAGCAGTACCGCGCCATGATTGGCGAACTCATGGACGTGCTAGGCGGTAAGTCCGAGGAAACCGTAAAACGGATGCAGACCGAAATGGAAACCGCCTCCGACGCGCTAGACTTCGAGCGGGCCGCCGTCCTGCGCGACCAATTAAAGGCTATTGACCTAATTACGCAGAAGCACAAGGCTATTTCACAGCGTATGGAGGACCAGGACGTAATCGCGCTGGCCCGCGAGGATGGCGGAGCCGTCGTGCAGATTATGTTCATTCGCAACGGCAAGCTCATCGGCACGGACAGCCGCAGCCTCACCAACACCGACGACGCCAGTGACAAAGAAATGGTAAGCCAGTTCATCACCCAGTTCTACTCGGACGTGGCCGAGGTGCCGAAAGAACTCATCCTCCCGCACGAGGTCGAAGAAGCCCGTATCATCGAACGCTGGCTCCAGGACAAACGCGGCAACAAGGTGAGCATCACCGTCCCCCAACGCGGAGCCAAGCGTAAGCTCGTCGCTATGGCCGAGGAAAACGCCAACGAAGCCCTCCGTATGATGCAGGAACAATACGAGGCGGACACAACAAAGCAGGAGGACGCCCTCGCCCAACTTCAAGAGTATCTGTCGCTGTCCGAACCGCCCAACCGCATTGAGTGCTTCGACATCTCCACCACCCAGGGGACGGCCATCGTCGCCAGCCGGGTTGTCTTTGTGCAGGGAACCCCCGCCAAGAGCGAATATCGCCGCTTCAACATCCGCAGCGTGGACCACGCCGGAAGCGACGACTACCAATCCATGCGCGAGGCCCTAACCCGGCGCTTCGCCCGCTGGCAGGACACGACCGAGAACCCCAAGCCCGTTCCCGTCGGCGGCAAAGACCCGAACAAATCATGGAAATTGCTGCCGGACCTGCTGATTGTGGACGGTGGCAAAGGCCAACTCGGTGTCGCCGTGGAGGTACTGACCGAGTTCGGGCTGATGGGTGAGGTGCCTGTCGTCGGCCTCGCCAAACAGTTCGAGGAGATCTACTTCCCGGAGGAGCCGGAGCCGCTTTTGCTCCCGCGCCGCAGCCAGGCCCTCTACCTCGTCCAGCGCGTGCGGGACGAAGCCCACCGTTTCGCCATCACCGCCCACCGCAAACAACGGAGCAAGCTCGGCCTCGCCTCCAAGCTAGAGACGATTCCCGGCATCGGCCCCGCCAAGCGCAAGCGCCTGCTGCAAACCTTCGACCACTCCATCGACAAGATCAAACGGGCCAGCGTGGACGAACTCATGGCGGTCCCCGGCATCAGCGAGGAAATCGCCGCCAGCATCAAGTCGGATTTATAGGAATTCCCTGATCGCTCACTCACCAAGTTCGGCCACAATCGCCTCCGCGATGATCTCAACGCCGCGTGCGTTCCAGTGGGTGTCGTCGTACTGGTACACAATCTCCCCCCGGTCACGGGCGGCGTTGAATAGGGATAGCGTATCGACCACACGCACACCCGCCGCTTCCGCCGCCACAATCAAGTCCGCTACCGGGGCCTGCATCACCTCAACGGAGTCAAGCATTTGGTACGGCTCCGGCAGCCAATCATAGTAGATCGTAATTTTATTGGGCACAGGCACGAACACAAAGTCAACGCCAGCAGCCTCCCACATAGCCACAATCGCCAACAAACCGTCCAATGTCGCCACCACCTCCGCAGGCGTGTACACGGACAGTTGCCTTGCCTCCTGCTCTCTGAATAACAAGTGATCTGGCTCACCCAACAACACCCCATACCGTCTATCCGGGTTATTGCGAGAGAACAAATACTCACGGGCATACAAGTGATGACGCAGCACCCGGTCGGCCTGTACCTTGAGCGCCATCGGCACCCAATCATGTGCCAGGTCTGGCACTGGCTCACCAATTGCCACTGTTGGGGCAACTAGGCGCATAAAGTTGTAGTCCGTTCCAACCCAAATCACCGTCTCAGGCGTTCTGCCAGAGACGGCCAGGGTTCGGTTGATCTGTACCATGTCAAGGCCAGTAGCATACGGGTACAAACCGTAGTCGTCGTGTAATTTGGATTGCACTATGTCTGCCTGCGTCAAACCAGGGCCGACAAGAAACGAATCGCCTATCATCAACGTGTCGAACTGCGCCAACATCTCCGGGGCATTTCGCATCCCCAGATCACCCGTCGTGAAAATCACCTCACGAGTTCGTTTGTATTCCGTTGACATCCCCGTATCACCCTGCTCGCTACGGAAATAAAGCGTTTGGTTCGGGTAAAACACCCCTGGAAACCACGTATGATTCTCAGCCCGCAACGCCTCCCAGGATCGATTGGTAAAGGTCTGTATAGGCAACACCAACACCAATACAACGTATGCGAAACCCAGGCTTCCAACAAAGAACAAGACCCTGAGAAAAAATCGAACCATGGCTAAAACTGGAAGTAGATAAACGTCTTGGTGCTAACGCTGTACAGCAGATAAAACCCAATCAGCACCCCACCCGAATAATAAGCAGCCCACCGTAACGCCAAAGATCGCTGCGCGAACAAATCACCCAAACGAACGCGTTCGCTCAAAACATCTACAATCAACACAACTGCCAACGTGACAAATACCAATACCATCTCGATCTCGCGGTTTAACAGCCCCGGATTAAACAGCCGCATCGCCGCCTCCCATGATGCGGCTGAGGTAGACCAACCCGTAAACAGATTCTCCACCGCCGAAAATGCCTGCCCCGCCGACGGTGATGCAAAGAAGATCCACGCAAACATCACCAGGAAAAACGTCACCGCCGTCTGCGATGCCTGCCGAATCCACACGGGAATCCGCTGCACCCAACGCACCCCCTCCAATAACACCTCAACCACCATATAGCCACCGTGCAAGGCTCCCCATATCACATAGTTCCAGGTGGCCCCGTGCCACAACCCACTGACAACAAACACCACAAACAAATTCAGTAGGTATCGTGGGAACACGACCCGGCTGCCGCCCAGCGGGATATACAGATAATCACGAAACCATGTTGAGAGTGAAATATGCCAGCGCCGCCAGAAATCCCGCACAGACCGCGCCAAATAAGGTTGCCTGAAGTTCTCCATAAGTTCAAACCCTAACACACGTGCGCTTCCCCGTGCAATATCAGTGTAAGCACTAAAATCCATGTAAATCTGAAAGCCGAACATCAGGGTCGCCAGCACAAGCGACCACCCACTGTGATTCTGCACATTGGAATAGACGACATTCGTAAAGATCGCCAATCGATCCGCGATAACAACTTTCTTCACCACACCCCAAAAAATAAGGCGCACGCCACTGACCGCACGCTCATCGTCAAAATCAACCTGTTGTCGAAATTGCGGCAACATATTCTCGGCACGCTCAATTGGCCCGGCCACCAACTGCGGAAAAAATGAGATGAATGTCGCAAAAATGCCGAAATGTCTTTCTGGCGCAACCCGGCCCCGGTACACATCAATGGTGTAGCCCATGGACTGAAAGGTGTAAAACGAAATGCCAACGGGCAACAACAAGCCCAAACTCGCTGGCATATAGGTTACGCCGACCCAAGCCAACGCACCAACTGTACTACCCATAACGAAATCATAATACTTAAACGTCGCCAGCAGACCTAGATTTACAACCAGACTAACCCCCAACAACACACGCCGCCGTGTCGCCGATGTTGTATTCGCCATCTGCCGCGCCACCACATAATCGACAGTTGTCGAGAATAAGATCAGCAGCGTATACGTGATGTTCCAATAGCCATAGAAGATATAGCTGGCAACCAACAACACGCCCCACCGAAACCGATGCGAAAGCGCAAAATACACCATAACAACAATGGTGAAAAAGACCACATAGGTAGAGGAAATAAATGACAAGCTCTTCGTCCTGACTGGAAACGGCCTACTTCAACAGCACCATATTATTTCGATGTACCGCCGCGTCCCCGTAGCTATACCCCAAAATCGACGCAATCTGTGCGGACTTCACCCCACACAGCCGCGCCAGCTCACCGCTGTTGTAGTTCGCCAACCCCTGCGCCACCGCCTTCCCCTTCGCCGTGACCACCGTCAACGTCGCCCCGCGTGAGAATCTCCCCCGCACCTCAGTAATTCCCACCGGGAGCAAGCTCACACCGCCGTTCAGCACCGCCCGCGCCGCCCCTGCGTCCACCACCAGTTCGCCCTTAGGTTGCTCCGCCAACAGCCACCGCTTGCGGCTCTCCAGGTGTGGGTTCGCCGCCTCAAACCGCGTTCCCAACTTCTCCCCGTTCATCACCCGCACCAACACATTCGGCTCCCGCCCCGCCGCGATAATCGTCGTCACCCCACTGCGCGACGCCAACTGTGCCGCCTCGATCTTGGTCGCCATACCCCCCGTGCCGAGCGCCGACCCCGCGCCACCCGCTAGGGCAATCGTGTCCTCGTCAATCTGCTCCACCACCTGAATTAGTTCGGCGCTCGTGTCCTTGCGCGGGTCCGCTGTGTACAACCCCGGCTGGTCCGTCAACATAATGAGCCGTTCCGCGTCAATCAGGTTCGCCACCAACGCCGACAGGTTATCATTGTCCCCCACCCGGATTTCGTCAGTGGCCGTCGCGTCGTTCTCGTTGACAATCGGCACAATCCCCTGCTCAATCAGCGTTAGCAGCGTGTCACGGGCGTTCAGGTAGCGGTGACGGTCATTCAAATCGCCCCGCGTCAACAACACCTGCCCCACCACAATCTCAAAGATGTCGAACAGGTCGCCATAGATCTGCATCAACCGCCCCTGCCCAACCGCGCTCAACATCTGCTTGGCCGGGACGCTCTTGCCCAGGTCCGGGTGATTCAGCCGTTCGCGTCCCGCCGCCTGCGCCCCACTAGACACGACGACCACCTCATGCCCCCGGTGATAGACCGTCGCCACCTGCTGCACAATCTCCAACATGCGCTGGCGCGACAGCCTTCGCGTCTCGTTTGTCAGCACACTCGTCCCCAGTTTGACGACAACCCGTTCCTTCGTCACAATCCCCCCTTACGCCTTAACGGTGGTATCGCCCGTTTTGGCCGCCTGGGTCGTCGCAACCAGCGTTTTCGCCCGTGCCCGGATGCTCTCCTGTGGCGTGGAACCGTTACCGGTCAGCCAGCCGCCCATCCCGGCAGCCGTCGCCCCCGCCGCAATAAAAGCCCGTGCGTTCTCCTGGTTCATCGCCCCATTACACATGAACTTCATGTGTCCCAGCGGCCCATACACCGCCTTAAAGTAGTCAATGCCCAACGCCCCAATCGGGAACAGCTTCAACAGCGGCACGCCCATCTCCCAGGCTATTTGTGCCTCCGTCGGCGTCGCCACACCCGGAGCCATCAACAGCCCCGCGTCCAACACCGTCCGCACCACCCCCGGCTGGAACACAGGCGACACCACGAAGTCCGCCCCGGCATCAATCACGCGCTTGGCGTCATCCACACTCAAAACCGTCCCCATCCCCACAAACGCCGCGTCCCCAAACTGCACCTTCACCGCCTGCATAGCGGCAATCGGCTGCTCGGAGTTCAACGTGAGTTCAAACACGCTGATTCCCTCGTCGAACAGGGTAGACGTGACCGCCACCGCAACCTCCGGCCCAAATGAACCCCGCATTCCAGCCATGATGCCTGTTTCGTCGATACGGTTGAATACGGCCTGTGAATGTGACATGCTCTCAAATCCCTTTTTTGGTGATAAACTGACGACAATTGCGTGAAAGTATATGCGAGAGAGGATACACCATGAAAGTGCTGGTTTCGCCAGGAGCCTTCAAGGGGAGCCTGGGCGCACTCCAGGCTGGGGAGTGCATCGTGGCGGGGTTACAACGTAGCGGACTGGACGCAGATATCACCCTACTACCCATTGCTGACGGCGGCGACGGCACCCTCGATGTGCTACTCAATGCTGCGCCAGATGGCCGCATGGAAACCGTCACCGTCCGCGACCCGCTCGGACGCCCCGTTCGCGCCGCCTATGGCATCATCGACAACGGCGAAACCGCCATCATCGAGATGGCCCAGCCCAGCGGCCTGGGCCTGCTCACCCCTCGCGAACTCGACCCGCTCAAGGCCTCCAGCTACGGCACAGGTCAAATCATGGCGCTGGCGCTCAAGCAGGGCGCACGCAAGTTCATGATTGGCCTGGGGGGTAGCGCCACCGTTGACGCAGGCAGCGGCGCACTATTGGCCCTCGGCGCACGCTTTCTCGACGAAAATGGCCGCCCGATTATGCAGCAGGGCGGTAGGATTCTGGGAAAGGTCGCCAGCATTGACCTCTCACAGATCGATTCAAATTGGGCAGATTGTGAGGTGAATATCCTGGTTGATGTAGACAACCTCCCGACAGGTGAACGTGGTGCCGCCACCGTCTTTGGCCCACAAAAAGGTGCCACCCCAGAGCAAATCCCCACGCTAGATGCAGGCATCAAGAACTTCCTCACACACCTGGAAGCCGCCAGTGGACGACAAGTGCTTAACCTGAAGGGCGGCGGCGCAGCAGGTGCAATCGCCGCCAGTCTCGCCGGGGCGCTGGATGGGAAACTTATCTCTGGTGTAGACACGATTCTCGCGTTCATCGGCTTCGACAAAGCAGCCCAGGCTGCGGACCTCGTGATTACAGGCGAAGGCCGCATGGACGACCAAACCATTGACGGCAAGGGGCCGTTCGGCGTTGCCTTGCGTGCCGCCGAGCTTGGCGTCCCAACCCTCGCCCTCGTCGGCAGTATCAGCGTGGACGAGGCCGTCCTCCACCATGCAGGGCTTGCCGCCGTTCATCCTATCCTGGACCGCCCCCAGCCCATTGAGTTTGCCATGCGCGACGCCGCTGACCTGCTAGAACGCGCCGCGTTACGCCTGGGCTACACCCTCAAATTACAGCAAGGAAACCGCGAGCAATGGCATTAGAACCCACCACCGATGAACTCGTGAGCCGCCTCAACGACGACGACCCCGTCGTCCGCGCCACCACCGTAGACGCGCTGGCCGCCCTCCGTGACCCATCCACCATCCCCTCGCTCATGTGGCTGCTCGGCGACGACAGCTTGTGGGTGCGCTGCAACGCCGCAGAAGCCCTTGGTGAGATTCGTGAACTAGAGGTTATCTCCCCACTCGTGGCCTTTCTCAAACTCGGCGTCAAAACGGAGCTAGAGATCGCTGGGCTGCCAGAAATATATCCCCTTCGCTTTCACCGCTTCAGCCGCCAAGACGACCCCGCCTACAGCGCATGGCTTCGGAAACAGGGCGTCTCCGTGCCAAACATGGGCCTGAACCTCGCCGTGAGCGCCCGCCTCGCCCTCCAGAAAACGGGCATCCTCGCCACCGACGTGCTCATTGACCTGCTTGACGACGAAAACCCGTACATGCGCTATATCGCAGGCCACCTGCTCAACGCCATGTGTATGCGCCGCAAACCGCTAAGAGCACTCATTACTGCGCTCGATTCCCCCTCCATCCGCCAACGTGAACGCGCAGCAATAGCCCTCGGGCGTTTGGGCAACTTCTGCGCTCGATTCCCCCTCCATCCGCCAACGTGAACGCGCAGCAATAGCCCTCGGGCGTTTGGGCAACTTCGGCGCAATTGACGCGCTCATTATCGTGCTAGACGACCCAGAACCCACCGTCCAACTCGCCGCTATCGATGCGCTCGGGGTTATTAAGGACGAACGCGCCGTCATCCCACTCAAGCGCCTCAGCGCACGCGACGAAACCATGCAGTCCGCCGTCTGGGCTGCCATCGCCAATATTGGCCCCCAGGGACAGGAAACAACCGAATGACCATTCGCTATCTCACCCTCTCCGAACTGCTCTACATCAACGGGCAGGTTCTACAGGACGAAAAAATTCTCAGCGGCAAACAAGACATCCGTGAGATGGAACGCCTGGAGGCCGCCGTCGCCCGCCCCCAAGCCAGCGCCTTCGGTGCAGACGCCTACCCCACGCTGCCAGAAAAAGCCGCCGTGTTGTTCCACAGCGTCACCCGTAACCACCCCTTCCGCGACGGCAACAAACGCACCGCCACGGTCGCCCTCATCTACATGTTGCGCGTCAACGGCCAATGCATCACCTGGGACATGGCCGAGGCATTGGAGATGGTGCTGGACGTTGCCGAGGGCCGCAAGGACTACCCACAACTCACCGCCTGGATACCGTCAGAACCCTGTAATGCACTGCTAGAGGAGAACGCCAACCGCGACATGCAAACGATTGCCGAACTAATGACACAGCAAAGGTGGTTGCTGGATGAACTCGCAGAACGCTAGTGATAACCTTCCGTCAGTCCACTACCTAACGGTCTCCGACCTGTACAACATCAACTTCACTGTGACCGGGGGGGACACCTTCGTCCGCGATATTCACCTGCTAGAAAGCGCCGCCAAACGCCCATCACTCGTCCTCTTCGGGCAGCCACAGTTCCCCACCATCATCGACAAGGCCGCCGCGCTGATGCACTCGCTGGCCTACCATCACCTGTTCGTGGATGGCAACAAGCGCACCGCCGTCCGTGCCACCGCCTACTTTCTGGAACGCAACGGCTACACCCCCAACTGGGACAAAGAAGAGGCCGAGGCATTCGCCTTAGCCATCGCCCAGCACAAGCGCGAGCTTGAGGACATTGTCGTATGGTTGCGGGAACATATCCTAGACAGCCGCTAATTCGACACAAAATGGGCGTGTGACCCCCGCCACACGCCCACGGTCATCACAACGGCGGCGATCAGCAAAATCATAATTTTCTTCGTCATGGTATTGCACTCCTTCTATTTAGGTAGAGATTGGTTGTTGCCTTCACTTCCCTTAAAGTGCCAGCCACCTGTCATCGGCGTTTGCGGAAAGCGTCTGTAAATTGCACCGCCGTTTGCGATTACAAACCGGAATCCGATCCCCATTGAGTACACAAATCCCCGTATATTAGCTATAATAACCGTACATTAAGACATCTTATTTGAAAGTTAAACCAAATTCCGATGACGACCCCACCCAAGCCACCAGCCAACCCCACACCAACCGTCTCAAACATGGAGTTTGCCGAGGAAGTCCGTCAGGATCGCCTCAACTTATGGTGGCGGGTCGTTCTGTTTCCTGCGTTTTTGCTTTTCTACATCGCCTTCATGCGTCGCGGCACCAACGGCGACACCATTGCCGTGATCGCCCTCTTTTTTGCTCTCGGCGCGTTTATGAGTGGGCGTATACTCAAAAATGGCAGTTACGTAATCGCCGCCTGGACACTCAACTTGTCTGTATTGTGTGCCGCCACCTACCCAGCTTTAACGGGCAATACGACCGCCCTTCAGACCATTCCCCTGCTCTATCCGTTTATCGTCGTCAGTACCGGGCTAATGCTCCCACCAAAACATACATTTGCCATGCTCGGCCTCACCACCATAATCACCTATCTCGTGCCGCTAAGTATCGTCGGGTTAACAGCCACCTTCACCCCCTACACCCTCATGGGAACCCTCCTAGCACTGCTCTCCGCCCTCATCTCCGCCCAAGTCAGCGGCGAACTCATGAGTGTGACAGGCTGGGCACTAGAAAACTACTCCCGTGAACGCCGCACCTCAATGGACCTGTTCAACAACCGCCAGCAACTCGAAAAAACACTGCGCCGTAGTCAGGTTCTTAGCGAGAAATTACAGGAAATCAACGGCGAACTCGAAACCGCCAAACACTTTCGTGGGCAATTCCTCGCCAACATGAGCCACGAACTACGCACCCCACTCAACGCCATTATCGGCTTTAGCGAAACCATGCTCGCCTACCCCATGATGTACGATGACGTTAAACTCCCAGACGCCTATCGCCATGACCTCCAGCAGATCAACACCAGCGGCGAGCAACTCCTAACGATTATCAACGACATCCTGGACCTCTCCAAAGTAGATGCTGGCAAACTGGACGTACATCCGGGGCGGGTTGCCCTCACCAATGTGATCGACACCGCCATGATGACCGCCGCCGGGTTAGTCTCCAAGAAACCAATTGAACTGCGGCGCAACGTCCCCCGCCACCTGCCAGATGTCTACGCAGATGAAGCCCGACTGCGGCAAGTGCTCGTCAACCTGTACAGCAACGCCGCCAAGTTCACAGATGAGGGATATATTGAGGTGAGCGTGGCGGAAAAAGCTGATGAGGTGCATATTCGTGTTCGAGATACCGGCGAGGGCATCCCACCACACGCGCTAGAAGCCATCTTCGAGGAGTTCACACAAACGGACGAAACCGGGCGCGACCCCCGCGCCGGGGCAGGCCTAGGCTTGACGATTTCCCGGCGACTCCTTACGCTCATGAATGGGCGCATCTGGGCGGAAAGCACTTACGGTGCAGGGGCCACCTTTACAGTCGTTGTGCCAAAGTACGACCCAGCCCAACATGCCCCCACCGAGATCCCTGCCAATCCCCTAGCAACCGAAGGGCAATAATCCGATGCTACGTATTCTCTACGTCGAGGACAACGCCGCCAACCTATCGCTGGTCTACCGTGTCGCAAAAATGGGCGGTCATGAGGTCATCAATCGCAGCACAGGCGAAAAGGCGCTCGCAGACTTTGACAGCATCAACCCGGACCTTGTCCTGATGGACGTCCAACTAGAGGGGCAACTCACCGGGCTAGACGTAACCAAAGAACTACGCGCACGCGGCTACACCCTTCCCATCGTCGCCGTTACCGCCTACGCCATGACCGGAGACAGAGAAAAAGCCATCAATGCAGGTTGCGACGACTACCTGCCCAAACCCCTGCCTATCAAGCAACTCGTCGCGCTCCTCCAACGCCACCAGAAGCAGAAAAACGCCAAGAAAGCCAGTTCCAAGACCGTCCCCGCTGTCAACACGGACGACACTGCAAAACTCACAGATCCAGACACCACCACGGTTGTTGCCCCCGCCATCGAAGATCAAGAGAAAACAATCACCACCGAGGCCGCCAAGCAACTCGACCCCAACGCCACCACAACGGTTAAGGCAGCCCAACAGCTCGACCCCAATCCCACCGTGACAGCCCGTGCCACCGACGCTAACGATGTCGTTGAGGTCGCAACAATCAAGGACGCAGACACAACAGCAATACCAAATGATGAGCCGCCCAAACACGAGGCATCGGCTGCCAAAGCGGAAACAACACCCGCGCCTGCCCCCCCGTCTAACACACCAACGGACATACCCCCATCACCAGAAACACAGCAAGATCAAACAGACCAGCCCACCACCAAAAACACAACGGACTAACGCCCCAACATTCGCAGTGTACGAGGCCGCACCCGGAACGTTAACTTTGCCCCCACCCGCGATTCGCCGTCTAGCTCTAACGAGATCGGTCGCCCATTTGTACTACGCATGGTGAGTGTGCGTGCGCGGCGATGTATCACCTTCGGATGCCTCAGGTGTGCCCCCCGGTAAACCTGCGCGAACAACCCCAACAGGTCCAGCCGTGTGACACCCGCCACCACCACCAAATCCAACAAACCATCATCAATCGTCGCCGTCGGCGCAATTCGCATCCCATGCCCGAAGATCGCCCCATTCGCCGCCACCGCGACAAACGTCTCCCCAGTGTAAACCGTCTCGTCATCCGCCTTCAGTTCCACCTCAACAAGATCCGCCGCCAGGATACAACGCACCGTCGCCAGCATGAACGACCACGGATAACGGCGCTCCAGGCTGTTGACCCGTGCGCCCACACACCCCCCCAAACCAATACTACCGATGTTGAGAAAGGCCTCCGGCGCTGCATCGTCGCACCAAAACGCACCCACGTCGATAAGCTGTGGCCTCGCCGCCGCCAACCAAACAGCCGCCGCCTTCGCATCCAACGGCATCCCCAACATCCGGCAGAAGTCGCGCCCCGTCCCCACAGGAATCACCCCATAAGTCATCGCCCCGCCGTCAGGATTCGCGTCCTGTGCCGCCAAAATTGCGCTCACAACGCTGTGATTGGTCCCATCCCCCCCAACGGCCAACACCCGCCGTACCCCGTCCACATACGCCGCTGCAACCAGCGCCATCACGGCTTCTGGTGACGGTGTAACCTGCACATCCAGTTCACCAAAGTGCCCCGCCAATGATGGGGATACCCCCGCCCACACAGCTTGTCCCTCGCCGTTCCCCGCGTGAGGGTTAATGACAACCAGCGTGCGCTCCGCCACCTTAACTGCGAACCGTCCCGTCGCCGACAACCACCCACTTGTAGGTCGTCATACCCTCCAGCGCCATCGGCCCACGCACATGTAATTTCTGTGTGCTAACCGCCAGCTCAGCGCCCAGCCCAAACTGACCGCCATCGTTAAACCGTGTGCTGGCGTTCCAGAACACCGCCGACGAATCCACCTCGTTCAGAAAACGCGCAGCTTGTTCTGCGTCATTCGTCAAAATACCGTCGGAGTGGCCCAGGCTATACATCTCAATATGGTCAATCGCCTCGTCCAACGAATCCACGACCTTTAGCCCACAGGTCAACGCCATCCACTCTGTACTGAAGTCATCCGGCCCCGCAACATCTACCCGTGGGTCGTCCCCAACAATAGCCTGCGCTCGGTCATCCGCCTTAAACCTCACCCCATCCTTACCCAGATGCGCCACCACCAACGGTAGAAAATCTGCCGCAATCGCCTCGTGGACCAACACCGTGTCCAGCGCATTACACACAGACGGGCGGTGGGTCTTGGCGTTGTGAATCACAGCTAACGCCTTCTCCACATCCGCCGACGGCTCTACATATAGGTGACAAATACCCACCCCACCCGTAATCACCGGGATCGTGCTGTTCTCCCGGCAGAACTTGTGTAGCCCCGCCCCGCCACGCGGCACGATAATGTCCACATACTCGTGCAGCCTCAGCAGGTCACCCACATATTTACGGTCGGTACTCTCAATGTACTGAATCGCATCAGCGGGCAAACCACCCGCCACCAGGGCATCCCGCATCACCTGCACCAGCACCATATTACTGTGCAGCGTCTCCTTACCCCCACGCAAAATCGCCGCGTTACCACTCTTGACCGCCAGTGTCGCCACATCAACCGTCACATTCGGGCGTGCCTCATAGACCACCCCAAATACGCCTAACGGGGTCCGCCGCCGCGTCAGCTTGAGGCCGTTCGGCAAGGTCTTTTCGTCAATCACCTCGCCTACCGGGTCCGGCAATGCCGCAACATTCCGCACGTCTGCAATAATCCCGTTTAGCCGCTTTTGCAAGTTCAGCCGGTCCAGCAACGCCTCAGATAGCCCGTTCTCTCCCCCAGCCCGCAGGTCAATCTCGTTCTCCGCCAGGATTTCCGCCCGGTGGCTCTCTAACGCATCCGCAATGGCAACCAACGCCGCGTTTTTCTGGTCCGTCGTGGCACGGCCCAACGCCCGCGCCGCCACCCTCGCCCGCTGGCCCATCTCAACTAAATTGATACTTGTATTAATCATGGAAACGCTCGCTCAGGTCGTTTTGAATTCGCCCAAGTATAGCCCATCATCCACAACGAGGAAAACACCAGGAACAGCGTATCAGGCGTCCCCAACCCAATCTGCCGATTGACGTTGCGCCAACGGAATCCACACCCAAAAAGCCGCGCCACCAGTGTAGCCCATATCCACCCCAACTGTCCCGCCTTGTGCCTCTATCATCTGCTTAACGATGTACAACCCCAGGCCGCTACTGTCCTCACCCGCCGTCGGGCGTGTCGAAAGCTGGCTGAATGGCTGAAACAGACGCCCAACTTCCTTTGATGGTATCCCATCCCCCTGGTCTAGTACATCAACTCGGTACCCATCCTCATGCAGCCGCCCCATTACCTGTATCTGCGTATTAGGATGCGTATATTTAATCGCGTTACTCACGAGGTTGGTCAACACCTGTGCCAGCCGCCTCTCATCCGCATACACACGGTAAGCGTCCACCCGTACATCTATCGTGACCCCCTTCTTCATGGCAACTTGCCGAAACGACCGCACCACCTTGTCAATCTGTGCCTGAATATCCACCGCGTCTAGCACAATTTCAATTTCCCCATCGTTCAATACGCCCGAATCCAGAAAGTCCGTCACAATCCCCAACATCTTCCGGGTGGTGCGGTCCGCCATATCAACAAATTCCCCCGGCATCGGCTCGTCAGGACCGAACATCTCAAACAGCATCAGTAGGTTGTTAAGTGGGTTCTTGAGATCATGTGATGCAATTCGTAGCAACCGCGTCTTGAGCGCATCCGCCTTCTGCGCCCTCACCAACGCCCGCTCACGTTCCACCGCTAACTGATGTATTTGCAATTGGGTCGCCACCTGCTTCCGCACGACCTTGTGCGAAAAAGGTTTCACAATGTAGTCGTTGGCACCCATATCCAGGCCCTCAACGACGTGTTGTTCTTCGCTCAACGCACTAACTAAGATCACCGGAAGCGTCTGCAAGTCGTAGACCTCCCGTATGTGACGCAACACTGCGTAGCCATTCATCCCCGGCATAGTAATATCCAACAACACCAGATCAACCGCATTCACCGCCAAGATTTCAAGGGCGTCCAACCCGTCATATGCGGGTAAAACCCTCACCTCTAACTTGCTGAGAATCCGCTCTAACAGGATCACATTGTTCTCAATATCATCGACAACTAGCACAGTACTCTGCGGGAACGTTTGTAACACCATGAATGAACCCTTGAATTGCGAAACACACCACTACGTTAGCACAACGCAATATAATCATACACCAAACCACGCTTACCAAACGTAATTTCTCGTTATATTTCCATTTCATTCAGGTTAAACAGCAAAGGTAGCCCACCCTTATCTACAATATCAACACCGGGCGAAAAAGTATCCTCTCTCGGCACCTTGCAAGTACACCTAGGCTATTCCAGCAAAATGTCGGGGCAAGTCGCCTGCGCTTAAAACCACAGGCTACAGCCTAGCGCGTCCACTTC
>CAYWZS010000006.1:0-16891 GCA_964462905.1 uncultured Anaerolineaceae bacterium | reverse complement strand
CGGGGCAAGTCGCCTGCGCTTAAAACCACAGGCTACAGCCTAGCGCGTCCACTTCAGTGGACACGTTTTAGCCGTAGCCGGGGGACAACGAACGCTATCTTTTTATCTGGAATAGCCCTAGAAGTTAATCATGTGTCCTTCGAGGCCGTGTGCAGCTTCCTTGATCGCCTCACTCAGTGTTGGATGTGCATGGACGTTCCGTGCCACCTCTTCTGGCGTGAGTTCCGCACTATGGGCCAGCGTCAGTTCTGGCAGCAGTTCCGTCACATTCGGGCCAATCATATGCGCCCCTATGATCTCACCATACTGCTTATCGCTGATGAGCTTCACAAACCCGCCGTACTCGTTAAGCCCCAGCGCCTTACCGTTGGCCTGGAACGGGAACTTCGCCACGTTGATCTCATAGCCAGCTTCCTTTGCGCCCTCCTCGGTATAACCGAAGCTCGCAACCTGCGGCTGGCAGTAGGTCGCACGCGGCATCATGATGTAGTCGAGCGTCTGGCTTTCTACCCCAGCGATGTTCTCCGCCGCAACCACACCCATTACCTCGGCAACATGCGCCAACATCAACTTCGCCGTCACATCACCAATCGCGTAGATGTGGGGGACGTTCGTCCGCATGGCGTCATCAATCGCAATCGCGCCGCGTTCGGTGAGTTGTACGCCTGTGTTCTCCAGACCATAGCCCTCTGTGCGCGGACGGAACCCAATCGCCATCATAACCTTATCTGCCTCAATGACGACCTTCTCCCCACTACCCATATCCGTCACCACAACGACAACATCGTCCCCACTGTCGTCTACGGACTCCACGCGATGCCCCGTCAACACGTTGACACCCATCTTCTCATAGGTCTTTTGCAGCATCTTAGAGACTTCCGGGTCTTCCAGCGGCAACATCCGGTCCAGATACTCCACCAGCGTCACCTGTACCCCGTAATTGCTCAGAATATAGCTGAACTCCGTGCCAATCGCCCCCGCGCCCACAATCACCATGCGCTCCGGCAGGCTGTCCTCCAGAATCTGCGACTCATACGTCACCACACGGTCGCTGAGGCTCACACCCGGCAACACATTATCCGTTGCGCCCGTCGCCACGATCAGATTCCTGAATTTGAGCTGCTCCGTCCCGCCCTCATTGAGTTCCACCATGACGTTGTGCGGGTCCGTGATCGTCGCCCAGCCCTCATAGCTGTCAATCTTGTTCTTCTTCATCAAGAACTGCACGCCCTTCACCAGCCGGTTCGAGTTCGAGCGGCTGCGCTTGTACGCCTGGGCATAGTCCAACCGAACCTCACCGTCAAAGGCAATACCAAAAGTCTTGGCTTCCTTTGTAATAATGTGCGCCAGTTCCGCGTTGTACAACAGCGACTTCGACGGAATACACCCGACATTCAAACACACCCCACCCCAGTACTTCTTCTCGATGATGGCCGTTTTCAGCCCAAGCTGCGATGCGCGAATCGCCGTAACATACCCACCCGGGCCAGCCCCCAACACCACCACATCATATTCTTTCGCCATAGCTTAGATTTTGCTCCGTTCCAGTTGAATCTTTTTTCTCCAACCATTGTAACAGTTAAAAACAGCATGAGTACAAAAATCGGTCTTAGAAGCAGTGGGGACATGCCTAAAATCCCAGTATGATTACCGAGTCGTAGATGTAGGCATTCGCCACATAAACGACTGTACGACCAACGTCTACCGCTTTGATGTTCAGTCGCTCACGGAAATAACCCCACCCTGCATCCAAAATGCTCTTGCTCAGGTGTTTGTTACGAACCATAGCGGATTTTCTGTATGTTCTCCATCGCTGGTGGTGAGTAAATGGGCTAAACCCACATCAATGCCCACCCCTGGCCTATTTAATGAGACATACCAGCCATCGGCTTTACGAATAATGCGACACGTTTGATTTTGCCCTCATGTTGCGCTCAGACAAACACATGCCATATAGACTGCGGGGGGCATCTAAATACAACACACATTGGCGCTCTTGTAAGCGTGTGAGGTAAATTCGGTATTGAAAAGTCTTGATTGCCATAGACAATGGCCTTACTCTGATACTTACTTGTCAGAGGGTAAGTGAGTATTAGTGCACCGCGACTCACATATCTGTACCGTGCCACACAAAAACGCATTGCGGCGGGTTCACAGTCTATCGAAGATTGAACCGCTGCGTTACGACTCCGAAAATCCAACGGCTTTGCGCTCGGTAGATCGAATCTTTCATGGTTAACCCTCAGCTTGCAGATAAGCATAGCAACCTATATCCACAACAGAGGTCAAAGCGCGTTTAAGAGACATGACAACAACGCACATGCCTCGTCCGTCTAATCTAAAGGTACACTATGACCGTACATTCCGCAGACATCCTGATCGTAGGCGGTGGGCTGATGGGTGTGAGCCTGGCGCATGAACTGGCAGCAACCGGAGCCAACCGCGTCCTCGTGCTAGAACAGCAACAGGTCGGCGCGGGGAGCACCGGGCGCTCCGTCGCGACTCTCCATCCCCTCACAACCCACCCCGCCGTCGCCCAACTTCACCAACGCACCTTAGCGATCTATCAGGGCTTCGAGACAAAAATAGGCGTCCGTGCCGACTTAGAATCCAGGCCAATGGCCGTCATTGCGGACGAACCCAACCTAAGCACACTGCAAACCGCCGTCCAGGTCGCAAACGCAGCAAGTATCCACATGGAACAAGTGTCACCAGGGGATTTCAAACAGGCTGAGCCAGACTTCAACCCAGCAGATGTAGCCGCCATCGCCGTCAGCAACGACGCGGGCGTCGTCAGCCCAGAGCCAACCACAGTCGGCTACCGCGAGAGCGCAAAAGCCGCCAGGGTTGGTGTCTGGGAACATGTCGGCGTGCGTTCGCTTGTGGTTGAGGAGGAGCGCGTCATCGGTGTGGAAAGCACAGGCGGCAAAATCACCGCCGAGACTGTGATCCTCGCCGCCGGAGCCTGGACTGGGCGCTTGCTCGAAAATGCCGGACTCCACAACCCCTTCACTGACCGCGACCAAATCGTCGGCGTGTTCGATGTGCCCCCCCACGGCGCACCGCTCACCCACACCGTCATCGACCTGCCCCATGCCCTCACCTACCGCTTCGCCATGACCAACCGCTACGTTTTCCAACCCCTCACCGTGGGCACTGTCACCGAGAGCGCCCTCAATGCAGACCCATCATTATACGTCGGGATCATGAGTGATCTGCGCGAGAAGATCGTCGCCCGTTTTCCTGTCTTAGACCGCAGCGTGCTACAGCCGGGTTGGTCCGGCCTGTGGAACCTAACGCCGGACGGCCTGCCCGTCGCCGGAGAAACTGAGATTAACGGCCTCTGGGTCGCTGCTGGGTTCGGCAACAGCGGCTTCCTGACGATCCCCGCCCTCGCGGAGCACCTCGCCGCCGCCCTCCTCCACGGAGACACCGCGCCGTTGGCCCCCTTCTCACCGCAACGCTTCCCCTCGGATGCCACCTCACCCTGGGGCAATCTCACCGTCTAACCATGATTAACCGTAGAGGCCGCTCCATGAGTCGGCCCCGGCTTTTCCCGCCCCACCCGCGCCGCCTCGAACAAAATCACCGCTGCCGCCGTTGCCGCATTCAGCGACTCCGTCGCACGCGCCATCGGAATCGTAATCGGCATCGTGGCAAGTTCCCGCGCCTCGTCGCCCGCCCCGTGCGCCTCACTGCCGATCACCAGCGCCCACCGTCCGCGCCAATCCACCGCATCATAGGGCCTATCAGCCTCCCCAGCCGCTATGTACACATTCGGCAACCCCAACGCCCGAATAGTGCCCCAATCCAATTCAACCACCGGGACCCGAAAGTGCGCCCCCATCCCCGCCCGCAACACCTTCGGGTTATACAGGTCCACACAACCTGGAGCCAACACCACTGCATCACACCCCGCCCCCGCCGCCGTGCGCATCATTGTCCCCACATTACCGGGGTCTTGCAGCCCGTCCAACACCAGCACCCGCGACGGTGTTTCTGGGAATGTCGGCTGTGGCATGGGAAAGACTGCCACCACCCCCTGCGGTGTCTCCGTCTCCGTGATATGCCGCATGACCGCCGCGTCTACCGGGGCCGTCTCCGTGACTGATGCCAGTTCCGCTACCAAGTCATCCGCCGCACCAGGCGTATACAACACAAACAGCGGCGTTGCACCGTTCGCCATCGCGTCTGCCACCAGCCGCACCCCCTCCAGCGCAATCTTACCCTCTTTACGCCGAGACCGGGCGCGGCCTTGCAACGCCACCACCAGCTTCACCCGCGTATTCGTCGTACTCGTAATTGGGTCCATATAGAAGATAACTCACACTGAGGCCATGTTGAAATAGCGGCAAACGCAACCACCCTTCAGGTACATCGGGTTTTCTCCTCTCCCAGCGGGTGAAGACCAAACTGCCTTAAAGCAGATCAGGGACACCCCGCATTGGTGGTGCCCCTGATGGAAAATCGCCGACGAACATCACGTTAGCCTAGGTTCTGCTGTGCAAGTGCAGCAACCTTACCGAACGTCTCCGGGTCATGGATGGCGAGGTTTGCCAGGCTCTTACGGTCTAAGTCTACATTGGCTTGCTTCAGCCCGTGAATCAACTGGCTGTACTTCAGCCCGTGCAACCGTGCAGCCGCGTTAATGCGTGTGATCCACAAACGGCGCATCTGGCGACGACGTTGACGGCGGTCGCGGTAGCTGTAGAACAGGCTCTTCATCATCGCCTCGTTACTACGCTTGAACAGGGTGCTACGTGTGCCCCACTGCCCCTTCGTCATCTTAATTACCTTCTTGTGCTTGCGACGGCGCACATAGCCGGTCTTTGCTCTTGGCATAGTGTCATCTCTCCTGTAGCAACAAACACCCAGAGCGGCGGCTCTGGGTAAAGGGTATTCGGATTCGCGCTGAAAAATCGCGCTGTTTACTGGTGCGGTGGGTTAGCCTTATATTTACCCAGGTACGGTGCCAGCCGGCGCACGCGCTTGATTTCCTTCTTGCGCTTAACTTCCAGCATCTTCGAAAACTGGCGCTTGCTCCGCTTCGAGGTACGGCGGCGTAGGTGGCTCTTGCCGCCCTTTGTACGAACAACACGCCCGCTCCCCGTTACCTTAAACCGCTTTGCGGTGGATTTGTGTGTCTTGAGCTTGTACTTCTTGCCCACGATGTGTTCTCCGTTGGTTATTTCTTTTCCGGGATAGGTGCCAGAACCATCGTCATGTTGTACCCCTCAAGGTTCGGCCTCTGCTCAACCACCGCCACATCATCAAGCTCTTTGATGATCGCGTCGAGCCGTTCCCGTCCGATGTCCGAATGTGTCACCTCACGGCCCCGGAACTTCATCTTGACGCGAACCTTCATGCCTTCCGAGATCCACTTACGCGCATCTTTGACCTTAAAGCTCAGGTGATGACCATCCGTCTTCGGTCGTAGCTGGATTTCCTTAACCTGGATCGCTTTCTGGTTCTTACGGCGATTGCGGTCGCGCTTCTGTTGCTGGTACTGATACTTCCCGTAGTCCATAATACGACATACAGGCGGGTCCGCATTAGGCGCAACCTCTACCAAATCGAGTCCAGCCTCTTCTGCCTGTCCTAGCGCATCCTGGGTCGAAACAACGCCGATATTCTGTTCGTTCTCATCAATCAGGCGAACTTCGCGAGCGCGGATGTCACGGTTGATGCGTAAATCTGGGGAGCTGATTGTCTGGTATCCTATCTTCTTAAAATGAAACGTACTGACGAAAATGAACGGGGCTTACCCGCACAAAAGATGTTATCATAACCAACGATGCCAAGTCAACGGGGTTGTTCGGCCACCTCACATATCACCAACCCGCCCAACAAGGGATGCTGTATGGCAAACGCCCGCACATCCGCCAGCGCCTCCGCAAACGCCGCCAGCAACGCTTCATCTGGCCCCTTATAACGGCGCAAGGTTTGCACGGCACACGCCGTACACCCGCGCATCGCACGGTAGCTGTCCGTCTCGCACGTCGCACAACCGTTGAACCGCGTCATCATGAGCATAAACGCCAGCTTCTCCTCATGGGTTTCCGGCAGCGGGATAATTCGCTCAACGAGTTCGCACCACTGCGGCCCACGCAGGTTCGCAAGTTGTGGGATCACATGTTCCGGGAAAAAAAGTTCGTTATCAGTGTACACCGGGGAAACACCTCCAAACAGCTAACGGCAAAAAGTCTAAGTCAGTCATGAATAACGTATATAATTCTAGCATGATTGAGACCGTTATCAGCGTTCATTTTTCGTTTAGAGGTATAAAAAGTTGAAAAAACGTAACACCCAATCTTTGCAGCGTAGGGGCGAGGCACCACCTCGCCCACAATCAAGCCACAAACACATCTCACACTTCCTACTGTTCTTGATTCCTATCGCCCTGCTTCTCACCGCTTGTGGCGGCGGCGGCGCGGTAGTCTTCGCCCCCCCACCCCCCCCCCCCCACGACACCCCCCCCCCCCCCACCCCCCAGACGACACCCCCGTCACCTACACCCACCCCAGCGGATCGTTTACGCTGGTTGCGCCCCAACGCTGGGCATCCCAAACACGAAACACCACCGTCCTCGCCACAACGACCCTCTCCGCACCGGGCGAGCACAATCCACTTGTCACAGTCGCAGTCATCCGGCTCCCTACCCCCCCTGCGGACCCCAACGCCGTCCGCGCCCTGCTGGACGCCTACCAAGGCAGTGTTCGCCCAGACGTGAACCGCTACACCGAACAAGCACGTGAGGCCATGCCGGACGGCTCCTGGCGCATGACAGGCCTTCGCGCTCACCCCACCGGGCCAAGTACCCCACACAACACCTTTATCGAGATTAACGGCCCCTATGTCGCCGTGATCGAAACACAGGTCCCCACAGACAACACCCAGCGCACCAACCTTGAGGCGCTTCTCAACAGCTTCACCCTCACCGGCAACGGCCTGCAACCCACCGATCTCGAAACTCTCAGTTTCGCCTCGTCTGGGCGGCTAGAAGCCGTCAACGTCAACACCTGGACAACCCCCCAAGGCGTGTTCTTCATCACCGGGGAAATCGTGAACTACGGCGACCGCCCCCTCAACGAAGTTCCCGTCACCGTCCGCCTACGCACCGAGGACGGGCGCGAAGTGGCCGAGGCCGTTGATACCGTCATGGGCCACGGGATACCCCCCGGCGGCTTTGCCCCCTTCAGCCTGCGCTTCGGCGGCGGCCAACCCCCACTGACATCCAGCTATACCCTCAGCTTCGGTGGGAACGGCTGGACACCCGACCCCGACGCCACCCTCATCACCGAAGATGTGCTCACCTGGACGGACGAAAGCACCTTCACCGAAGACAACCGCCTCATTGTCACCGGAACCGTCACCAACACCAGCGACACGGTGTTTGTATATCTACCGCGTGTGGTCGTGACCACCTTCGACAGCACGCAGCGCGTCGTCGCCGCTGGCTTCGCAGACACAGCCGATGTCGAACTCGAACCAGGCGAAACCCAGGCCTTCGAGGTCGTCCTGCCAGAGTTCAGCAGTCCACCTACACGCTATATCGTGCAGGTACAGGCGCGTCCCTAGTTAGCGTAAACCCAGGAGGGCAAACCGTGCTTCGTTACACACTCATCACATTGGCGCTGCTCATGCTCGCGGGGTGCGGCAACGCCGACACCATCCCCCCACCAGACAGTAACGACCTGACCCTCGGCGCAATCCAGGCCTATCATGCCCTAGTCGCTGTCGATGACTTGGAAGCACGCGGCGTGCTGGACACCACCACCGCCGACACCCAACGCGACCACTATCTCGCCGTCGCTGCCGACGAAATCGGCCAACCCCTCACGCGTGACGAACTCACCGCTCTCGTTTTCGCGGAAAACCAAGGCTGGTGGCGCTTTGTCACCTTCGTCAACATCATCTGGCTGTTCGCCAGCCTCATGATCGTTCTCGCCTTCGCCTACATCTTCACAACCTATATCCTGCCGTTTTTGTTCCTGATACCCGTCACCGTTTATGAACTCCTGCTCTACGTCGCCTGTTTCGGGCTGCTCTACATCGCCCATGACCGTTTCAATCCTGATGTCGGCCAGTTCGTCGCTATGCCATCACTGCTCGGCCTGCTACCGCTCGGCACCTGGAGCTACGAACGCCATGTGGTCAACCGTCGCCATCGCACCGACGACAAAAAGTCTGAGCGCCGCTTCAACGACTATCGCCTGCCGTTGCTGTTCCAACACAGCGCCATGCTTGCCGTCTATATCGTAGCTGCAATCATTTTCGACAGCGAAATCATCGGCTTCTTCGCCGTCGTCGAGTTCCTCATTGTGATCGGTCTAGCAGGTGTGCCGGAGCTTATCGCAGGGATATTGCGCCAAAAACTCAGCGACTCCCTGGAGGAAATCGGCCTGATCGTGTCGCTGTCACTCATGCTGGTCTATATCGTCGGGGAAACACTGGGGATAGACGGCGCTTACCTGCTGTTCGAGCCAGCCGTGTTCTACATCGGCACCTACATCTACTTCACGCTGTTAGCCGTGGTCGCCTCGCGCTTTTACCGCCGGGAACGCGCCCGCTTCTGGTTCTGGCAGGTCGCCGCCATCGTATCAGGCATCGGCGCGTTATTCGTCGGCATCATGCTGGAAATCGACACCATGCAGGAAAGCGGTGGCACATTCCTGCTAATCTACCTGATCGAAAAGTACATCGAGATGATGAACTGGGGCCGTCATTGGGCCTGGGCCATGCTCGGCCTCGGCTTACTGCTCTACACAATTGCCCTGCTGGTGAACCAATACCCCGGCTACTTCCTGCTGGGCTAACCTATTCCACAAAGAGCGGACTTTACAACGTTTACCCACCAAACACGTATAGAACAAGGACAGGTAACTACCCAACTACACGAGAGCCATTTCATCAGTTAGCCGCCTGCGGTTAAAACCATAGGCTACAGCCTAGCGCGTCCACTAAAGGGACGCCAAACCACCCGTGTAAGCCGCTGTCCATTTCAGTGGACACGTTTTAGCTGTAGCTGGGGGATTCTTATCCCTCGGCAGGAGATACTATATGGTCATGTCCTCATCAAGTTCACGCACCGTCAGCGTTGCCTCGTCAAGCATCTCTTGGCAACGTGTACTCAGGCGCTGTCCCCGTGCATACAAGTTCACACTATCTTCCAAAGATAACACCCCGGACTCCAACCGTTCGACAATCGCGGTCAGTTCTTCAAGTGCCTGTTCAAAGCTCAGTTCATCAACATCGGCCATGGACACTACGCCTCCCTTTAGTGAATTTTCCCGTTTAGTTTCATAATAACCCGGACCTAGCTCTGCTTGTGAGTACACCAAACCAACCACAAAAGGACTTAGCAACAATGTCGAGTGTGCCGCGTAGTCACCTGATCATGATGATTGGCCTGTTACTGCTCCTCACAGCTATTGTAGCACCTCGCCTCAACGACCCCATATGGACCGACGAGCAACGCACGCTCTATTACATCGGCGCACCACCCGTCAACGGCCCAACCACCCTGGGTGAAACCATCGACAGGCTCGCCGAAAACCACTGGCAAAGCCCCGCTTACTTCATCCTACTCTGGGGCTGGTGGCGTGTCATGGGTTCTCAGATATTTATCCTGCGCCTGCTGTCACTCTACATTGGCCTGGTAACGGTCGCGGCAGTCTACACCCGGCTCCGGCGGCGGGCAGCATCCCCCGCCATCGGTCTCTATGCGGCAACCCTCATGAGTCTCAGCGCCTTCTATATCAACTTTTTGCACGATATGCGCGCCTATTCGCTCCTCGTCCTGCTCACCCTATTCACAATCTCGGCCTACCGGTGGGTCAGGCAGGTGTACAGAGGGTGGCATTGGGGGGTATGCTTGCTCGCCCTAGGCACCACCCTGCTACTCTACACTCACTTTTTCACCATATTCCCGCTTGCTACCCTGGGCATCCTAACCCTGCTGGAGAAACGCCGCACAGTGGTTTTCTGGCCGCTGATTGGCGCTTTTGCCGTCGCCGGCTTGGCCTTTACCCCCTGGCTCCCTGTGTTGCTGGCCGGGGTTTCCGACGCCACAACGGACCCACGAGCAATTGCCAACATGGGGTTCTGGCGCGGCCTATCAGACACATTACATTTCTTCTCCAATGGCTCTGTCGTCTTCCTACTCGGTCTCATTACGCTTGCACTGTGGACAACCCCCGCAACCAGACGGATTGCTGGCTTTGGCCTCGTGCTCACCTATCTGCTGCTCTGGGGTGTAACCCGTTTTGTACAGTCCTTCACCGAGGTAAAATATGTGCTGTACTTTTGGCCCATATTGGCATCTCTGGCCGCCGTTGGGGTGAGCAAACTTCACGAGCGTAACATCCACCCCGCCTGGGTTCTGCTTCTCTGGAGCCTCGGCTTTGTCGGCAGCCTAACCAGTGCCGCCGAACAGAACCGCATCCACCCCTGGTCCACCCCACCCCTAGACGCCATCACAGCCTCACTGACGGACCTCACCACCAACGATGACGCCCTATTGTTCCTCGCCCTGCCTTCCACACGCCCACCAGACATCGAACCCGCCATGATAGGCTACTACGCCCACGGCCTACCCCTACGCCGCACCGAGATCATCCGCGATACCTACGCCACAACCGACACGTTCTGGCAAAGCCAAATCACAGCCGGCGCTGACGGAGCAGACCGAGTGCTGATTAGCTATGAAACCACCCCCCTACCGACCTGGCGTATCGGTCCGCTCCAGGACTTCATCATGCCCATGCTTGGCTACGCCGCCTGTGGAACAATCGTCTCTCAAGATAATTTCACGGTCACGGTGTTTGGCCGCCCCCGCGCCCAGATGGACTATCGCTTCGAACTAGACGACGAGGCAATGGTTGAACTCATGCCATACACCCAACCCACCCTGGATGCTGCGGACAACCTCCACGTCAGCCTCACCTGGGACTTCCCAGAGGAAACCACCGCCCGCCCCACTGCCCACTCAGTTGGTGTCCACCTGGAAACAGCAACCGGGACGTTCTTACGACAAGTGGACACGGGCATCACAGCCGCAGGCAGTGGTTGCGTTCACCATATCATCCCCGTAGATGACCTGCCCCCTGGCGACTACGTCGTGAAGGCGACTGTCTATCGCTGGCAAACCGGGGAACGCCTGCCCAGCACCAATCCTGCACCAGACAGCGAACGCCCGGTGATCGGCACCTTTACGATTCATCGTCCACCGTCACCGCAATTTCCCCGTCTGCCAACCGCACCATGAGCTTATCACCCGGGCGGCCCCCTCCCGCTCCCCGCACGACCTTGCCCTCAGCATCGGTCACAATAGCGTAGCCGCGTTCCAGAATCGCCTGCGGACTCGCCGCGTGGAGCGCCGCCGTTTTCGCCGCCAACCGCTCACGCAACCGCGCCAGGTTGCGTTCACCCGCCCGTTCTAGCGCGGCCCGCCGCTCATCCACCTGTTGCCGGTAGGTCGCAACCCGCCCAACTGGAGAGCGATACGCCAATTCGCGTGTCGCGCTCTCAAGCTGCGCCTGTGCCTCCCCAAGATACCCCGCCATTGCACTCCCCAGACGCGCCCGTGTAGACAGCACATCCTCCCGAAGTGCGTTTAGGTCCGGCGTCGCGATTTCCGCCGCCGCCGAGGGTGTCGGAGCGCGTTCGTCCGCCACGAAATCCACAATCGTGAAGTCCGTCTCATGCCCCACACCAGAGATAATCGGCGTCCGCGCTGCAAATACCGCCCGTGCCAGTCCCTCATCGTTGAACGCCCACAAGTCCTCGATACTCCCGCCCCCACGGACGATCAAAATCACGTCCACGCCCACCACATCCAACCGACTCAGCGCCGCCACGAGCGCCGCCGGAGCCGTCGCCCCCTGTACCAATGACGGCGACAGCACCACCTCCGCCAACGGGAACCGCCGCCCCAACACATGCTGCACATCGCGAAACGCTGCCGCATCCGCCGATGTCACAACCCCAATCCGCCGGGGAAAAGCCGGAATCGCTCGCTTGTTCGCTGCGTCAAACAGCCCTTCCACCGCCAACGCCCCCTTCAATTGCTCGAACGCCACATACAAATCACCTACCCCGGTCGGGCGCAAAAAATCCGCGTAGAATTGCACATCACCCCGCGCCGGGTACACATCCACCCGCCCGTGCGCCGCCAACCGCGTCCCCTCCTCCGGCACAAAGCGCTGCCGCACCGCGTCAGACCGCCACATCACGCACTTCATCGCCGCCTCGCCGTCCTTCAACGTAAAATACCAATGCCCAGACCGCGCCCGCGTCATATTAGACACCTCGCCCCCCACCCACATATCTTGCAACACGTTGTCGGCGGCTAACTGTCCACGAATCCGCCGCATCAGGTCCGCCACGGAAAACACATCAATCATCAAACACAGCCTTTTCGGTACACGCTCAAGAAATTTTAAGCTATAATCCGGCCCACACAGCCCCGATGGTAAAGACGTTTAGGAAACGACAAACGATGGCTTATCTTAACACACAAGCACGTGAAACCTTCCGCGCCGAACTCAAGGCGCTGGATTTCTTCCACGCCAAGCGCAAGCTCATGACCAGCGACCAGCAGGGCCGCCTCTGCTACTACCGCAACTCACAACGCAGCGGCTTCCTCGAAACCCGCTTCGACCTAGAGGGACTCGGCACCCGTGTCACCCTCATAGAGAAGCATGACCGCACCGTTAACGAGAAAAAGCCGGACGTATTCGACTCCGTCTACGAACTCGTAGACATCATCGTCGAACCCCTTCCCGGCAACAACCAGTAACGATCAGTCCGTAACCGTGTTATATTCGCTGAAAAATCGTTGCAAAAGGAAAATATATCATGTTGCGGACACTCTCCCTCAAAGACCATGCCTGGATTCGTATCACCGGGATCGCGGTCTTTACCCTGCTCACAGTATCCGCCGCCCGTGTAAGTGTGGAAATCGGCACACCTGTCCCCTTTACCCTACAGGTATTGGCGATCCTGTTGTCCGGCATGGTCCTCGGGGCGCGTGACGGGGCACTCAGTCAGTTGGCTTATCTCAGCCTCATCGCCATGAACTTCCCGGTGGACTCGCGTATGCTCGGCATCGCCGCCTTTGCCGGGCCAACAGCGGGCTTCCTGGTCGGCTTCCCGGTCCTCGCCTACGTCACAGGGACACTGGCCGAGCGTGGCGCAAACCGTCTGTGGGTCCGTTGGCTGGCCGGCATCTTCGGTGTGGCCGTTCTCTACCTGTTCGGCGCAACCTGGCTCAAGCTCGCTGCCAGCCTGGACTGGACCACCGCCTACAGCGCCGCCGTCGCCCCCTTCATCCTCATGGACATGGCAAAGGCCATCATCGCTGCCGCGCTCACCGAGGGCGGACGCACCCTCCTCCTCCGCTCGAACCTCACCCAATAACCCCACCCATTCACCTCGATACACCTAGAAGATAGCGCAAAAAGCCCCCTCGCCACATGGCGAGTGGGTTTGGGGGGTGAGGTTTGGCAAAATCCCACCTAATCCAACGCCGACCCCAACATCTGCCCCGTATCCACCTCCTGATACATCTCCCGAAACGCCGCCGTGTCCATCCGCATCAAAAACACATACGACACCGCCAACCCCAACGCCCCAAACACAAACACCACCGCATACGACGCCACCAAACTCCCAGACACCATAAACGCCACATCCCGCACGATCCCCCCGCTAGAAATCCCCGTCCCCCGCGCCAACGTTACCACCAGCGTCCAAAACCCCAAAAACGTCCCCGCGTGCCCGTCAGGACTCATCTCCATCATCAAACCCAATGTACCAATGTTCCACATGCCAAGCCCCAAACCCAACAGCAACAACCCCGGCATCACCAGCATCTCCGTCCGCGTCACCGCCGCAAACGTATACAACACAAACGTGACGAAAATCGCAATCACCCCATACTGGCTCATTACCGTGTTGTTCAACGCCGGGTAACGCCGCGACACCGCCAGGAACGCCACCGACCCTAAAATCGCCGTCGTCCCCCAATACGCCGCAAAGCGCGTCGTTGTCTCCGCCGACATCCCAAACACATCCCCCGCGAACGGCTCTAAAATCGCATCCTGCGAGAACGCAAACGCCATCGACAACGCCAAATAACCCATAAACATCCGCAACGTCGGCTGCGTCATCGCCGTTTGCAAGTCACGCCGTAGGCTGAGCAGGTTATCCTGCCCAGCCTCAGTAGTGGCCGCATGGGTCCGCCGCCCCGGCTGCTCGCGCCGCTCCTCGCCCACCAGCGCCACCGTCCACAACCCACTCATCACTAACCCCGCCACCAAGAACAGATTCCGTACCACCCCTCCCGTAAGCGCCATCTCCCCCGTGTTCCCCTCAGTCGGGGGCAACAAGCTCGCAAACAACACCCCACCAACCGCAAACCCCGTCAGCAAAAACGTCCACACAATGCCTACTGCCCGCCCGCGTTGCGCTTCCGGCGCACGGTCATACACCAGCGCCAAAAACGTACTCCCAGAGAACGCATTACCCAGGCTAAACAACAACATCGCCGCCGTGACACCACCCCAAACACCCAACCCAGGGTTAACCCCGCCCACCAACGCCGCCGTAATCCACCCCAACAAAAACGTACTGAGCGCCATCATCGTCCGCCCAATCCCGACCCAGAACAAACGCGGATACCCCAACACCGCATAACGGTCGCTCATCTGCCCAGCCCACACACTCAACGGGGCCAGGAAATACCGCAAACTCGCCAACAAGCTCACAGGCGTCGCCCGGAACCCCAGGTCCGTAATCATAATGCGGTTCCACACCCCCGTAATCAACACGTCCCCCATACCAGACCCCAGGTGAAACAGCCCGATTTTGAGATTACGCGGATAGGAGAGATGTTTTTTCGTTTTCGTCATGCTACTTCCCCATAAGCTAACACACATTCACCAAATTATAAAAACCATAAAGCAGGCGTGCAATTCTTGCGTGAAACTGACGCCCGACCCCCCGCCTTATGTTAGAATGAAGGCAAAATTTACCGGGAACAAACAAAGGAGGCTACATATGCCCTCTGGACGCTATCAGAAAATCGTGGTCCCGCTGGATGGTTCCGGCATGTCCAAACGAGCCATTCCCCACGCCATTGACCTTGCGCGTGACAACGACGCCGAAGTCATCCTGCTCCACGTCTTTAAGCCCCCCGCCCACGAATACACCGATATCATCGCGTTGAGTGGCGGCGACGAACAGATCAATGCCATGCGCCAACAGGTCAAACAATATCTCATGGGCGTCCGTAACGACCTTCGCGGCCAGAAAGTCAACTGCCGCGTGCAAATGATTGAGGGCATCGGCACTGCCAACCTCATCTGCGACTACATCAACGGCGAAGATGTAGACCTCGTCGTCATGAGCACCCGTGGCCGCACCGGGTTAGCCCGCTTCGTTT
This sequence comes from uncultured Anaerolineaceae bacterium, assembly GCA_964462905.1. Lineage (GTDB taxonomy): Bacteria > Chloroflexota > Anaerolineae > Aggregatilineales > Phototrophicaceae > DAOTTY01. Next base: position 1,446 of record CAYWZS010000006.1, on the reverse strand, counting down.
TCGGGAGTGTCGCCCAGAAGGTGCTCCAGGGTGTGCGCGTCCCCGTAATGCTCGTCTACCCAGACGACGCCACCGAAGCCAGCTAGTCCGCGAAAATGGTATCCGTCAGCTCTTTAGAGTTGACGGACAAAATTTTACAGAAGGTCGCTTGACAAAACAAAATACTATGTAATATTCAAAAGATGGTGCAAGCGCGTCAATTTCATCTAAGTGGGGAGACCACATGTTCAAACTCGTACGTTTCTTCTCGATCGCCAGCATTATCGCATTTGTGGCTACCGCCATACTCCTCGGTTACTTCCACCGCCAAATATCCATCAACAATCTCATTGCCATGCGCGAGGCGGGGAATGTGGAAGTTACCCAGTTATTTGTAAATGCAGTGTGGGACGACTATGAAGAATTCTTCCTAACCGAAGCGCCAAACCTCTCAAACGAGGACTTGCCCACAGCCTCGACAACAGTGGATTTCCGCGCAACGGTATTACAACACATGGCCGGGCTACAAGTTGTAAAAATCAAAGTCTTCGGGCTAGACGGACGAACGCTTTTCTCCACCGAAGCCGCCCAAATTGGCGAGGATAAGGCTAACAACGCAGGGTTCCTGTCCGCCAAAAACGGCGTTGCCGCCTCAGAGCTAACCTACCGTGGCGAGTTCAGCGCCTTTGAGGGGATTATCGAAGATCGTAACGTCATTGCCAGCTATGTCCCACTTATCTCAAACACAGCTACAGGTGAAATCATCGGTGTGTTTGAAGTCTACGAAGATGTCACCCCGCTTCTCGATCGCATCAACTTTACACAGACTTGGCTCATCGGTGGTGTGGTTGCTTTCTTGTCCGCACTATACGCCGGGCTTCTTGTAATCGTGCGTCACGCCGAAGGGATCATGCACAGGCAACAGCATGAACGAGATCAAGCGCTCACATCACTACAAACGTCAGAGCAACGACTACGTGATCTTGTCAACAACGCGCCCGTCCTGCTTTGGACTTTCACGCCAGACTACAAGGTCCAAACCGTTGAAGGTCGTCAAATCGAGCGCCGTAACCTCGACCCCTCATCCTACCTAAATCGACCGGCCAGTGTCCTCCATGTCGATGTATACGACGCAGTTGTTCAAGCGGCCACCGGTAAAGATTCTCAGGCACGCTTCTCGCTACAGGACGCCACGTTCGACACGCATTTCGCCCCCCGCTATGACAGCACAAACCAGCTTGTCAGCATTATTGGCGTCTCACATGATGTCACCGACCTCATCAAGGTAAAAGAAGCTCTCGATGGCACCCAACAGAATCTTCATTTGCGTAACCGTCAGCTGGAACGCGCCATGGAGTTCACGAAGATGACCTTGGAATCTATGGAAAATGCTGTCAAACGAGGGGCAACCAAAAGTGAGCTAGATGCCTACCTCCACGAAGCCAACGCGCAGTTCCATACCCTGAA
>CAYWZS010000005.1:71837-75580 GCA_964462905.1 uncultured Anaerolineaceae bacterium | reverse complement strand
ACTGGGATTCAGCGGCGAAATTCTCTCCGTTGAACTGGTTTCCTGATCTTTTACAACAGGCGGTCCTGCTGGCGGACGAACGCCACCGGGGGCGGGGTTTCCCAGGTGGCGATTCCCATCTCCGTCACCTCTGCCACGCGGCGCACCAACGCGACATCGGTTGCTGGGTCGTAATCGTTGATGAGTTGCTCCAGTTCGGGGAAGTTGGGCTGTAGGGCGGTCCACAAGTCATCGCGTTCCCCGATGTAGGACGCGTCCAGGCTGCCGTTCTCCTCAATCGTCACGAGAACAAAGCCGCGCCCCTCCTGCTGAAAGCCGACCCACGCTAATGCGCCGATCACCTCCTGGTTGGCGGCGATGAATGCGTCCACCGCGTCCATGACCTTTGGACGTTGGGGTTGGGTGCGGCGCTGCATGTTGCTCGGTTTTTTCTTCGCCATATTGGTGCTCCTGTTTTGTTGTGTGAGGTGAGTTTACAAGTATTTTACATCCCGGACACGGAGCGGTGACATGCCGGGTACATGATAATGGCATATAACTTGTGATGGATTTCACGGAAAGGAGTGCTGATCATGCGTGTACGACAGGTTGCAGGACTAATAGGGGCTATTGGGTTATTGGTGCTTGTTGGCGTTGTGGGAGCACAGACGGGCAGCGATGGGAATGGTGGCCGTGGCAATGGGAGCGGGCACGGTAATCAGAACGGGAACGGGTACCGTTGGGGTGCAGGTAATGGGGCGAACTTCGCTTTGGTAGACCCCGATACAGGGGAGCAGTGGCGGCAAGGTGGCAATATACAGCGCGGCGCACAGCAGACGATGGGCATGTTCTCGTTGTTGCCGCCAGCGGGTGAGTTGGAATTGAGCGAGGCTGCTATTGCAGCGATGGAGGCCGGGCTAACGGATGAACTCACGGCGCTGGCTGTTTACAATGGTGTGATTGAGCAGTTTGGTGAGGTGCGCCCCTTTGTAAATATTATGCGCTCTGAACAACAGCACGCCGACGCCTGGCTGTTCATGTATGAGCGGTACGGATTAGACGTGCCGAACGCGCCGACGGTTGAGGTGCCGACGTTTGCCACGTTAGCGGATGCTTGCCAGTTGAGTGTGGATGCGGAAATCGCGAACGCAGCACTCTATGACGAGCAGATGTCGGCCTTTGCTGATTATCCCGATTTGGCACAGGTTGCGACAGCGTTACGAAATGCGTCTGAGTACAATCACCTTGTCGCGTTCCAACGGTGTGCCGGGTAGATTATGAAACGCCACATCCCGTAGCTGAATTGCACCCCACCGACTTCGTGTTCGGTGGGGTGTTTTGGCTTTAAACCCCTAGCGCGTCAATCTCGCGCATGAGGTCTGCAAAGCGTTCGTATTCAACCGGGGTGTAGTGCGCGAGGACGTTGCGGATGTCTCGTGCGAGGCGCATCGGCCCAGCGTAGCGGCGGTCTGCCTTGAGTTCCGGCGCGTTATGGAGCAAGTGCGCCATGTGACCTAGTTCCGACGAACGCGGGTTCTCCTCGGCGGCCTCGCGATGAGCATCGGTCAGCGGTGGGTCCCATTTGATCGGCCAGTCCGCCCCGTAGTTTGCTGTCAGATGATCGCAGACTGCCAAACGGAAGCGGTCGATGGTGGGTAGCAGTAGGTTCGCTTGCCCGCGCCATACGCGGTGCTGTAGCGTATCACGCTCGTTAACCAGGGCAAGGGCGGCGCTGTGAAGTTCCAGGCCGTTCTCATAGGTCCAACTGATGATGCCGCGTTGCCACAGGGGGACGAGTTCCGGCGGTGGGGCGGTGGGGATGTTGTTCGACGCAGTACGAACGAGCGTGATAGCATCGAGTTCCGTAATGAGGTCGGGTGTCCAGCCGCGTTTGGTAGCGTAGTTTTGCAGGATTGCCATAACCTCGTCAATGTCATCTGGGAGGCGCCAAAGTGCCTGTAATATGCCCAAGTCATTCCCCGCCAGTGAGGGTAGCACGAACTCGCGCCACATAGCGACAACCGAGTCGTTATCGCGTTTTTCCCGGCAGAGCAACTGCATTTCAAGCATAGCTGGGAAGCCCCACCACCACATAACCTGCATGTGGTCGTTGGAGGTGGGGAGTTGGGGGAGGGTGCGCCCACGGGCGAGGACACACAATGCCGGGGGGAGTTCGCCCTCGTTTACGAGGATTTCTGCGGTGCGTTGCCACTGTTTGATAAAGTCCAGCCAACGGGCAGTTGTTGCCGGGGAGAGGTTGTCCGGCAGTTTTAGGCTCAGTATTGGGGGGAGCTTGGGCTGTGACATCAGGTTGGCGACGGTCATTGGGGCACGGGTATCCGCCCACTCCATGCGGATGGCCTGTATGAAGAACGAGACCAGGTGCTCTACGTCTGGTGGCGGGGAAACCAACGGCAACCGTACATGTTGATGAAGCAGTTGCCCGGTTAACTGCTCGTGTAAGCGTTGGATATTGGTGGAGTCCGGCACGGTAATCACGACGGACTGCGAAGCAAGCAGTGCGTCCGCTGCTTGTTGGATGAATTGGCGCGTGCTAGGGAGTTCGAAGCCGTTAAACATGGTCATGCGATGATCTCCGGGACCAGGGGGGCGAGCTGTAGTTGGTTGTCGTGGTCCTCACGGAGGATGGTTGTCAGCAGCAGGTAGTCCACCAGGGCCTCGCACATCTCCGGGGAGATGCCCGAATAGCCAACGAGTTCTGCAAGGTTTGGGGGAGTCACTTCGGCGCGGGTCGCGCCCATTTGCACCAGTTTCAAGATGGGAATCAGGGCCTCATGTCCATTGAGGCCGAAGCCTGCTAACAGTTCCTCTGGCAAAATATCTACTTGGGGGAACACCCAGTTCGGTTTGCCGTTTTGGGCGAGGTGCGTTTGCCAGGCTTGAAGATAGTCCATCACGAGCGCGTGCCAGCCGCCTGTAGCGGCCTGAATTTCGGACAGTCGCTCCGGGTCATCCAACAATTCTAAGTGATACAGCCGCCGCTGGATTGCCGTTTTGGTCCAGGGATGACAGACCACGAACGCCGCCAGATAAGCGCGAACCTCCTCGCGGTGTGCGGTGGGGCGGGTGCGTACCCACTCCAAAAGGGCGCGGGGGGGCAGGGTGATGATGACGCGGAAGGTGTCCGCATGTGTCTGTTTCCAGCTCAAGTTAACGAGATTTTCCAATAGGTCCCCGATGTAACGCTCGACTGTGCCGACCGGGTGAACATACATAACGGTATAATCCTCCGGGGCGGCGGCGGCGTGGGCCTCACGCACATAGCGAGCCACCATATCGGCGGTTTTGAGATCTTCCGTCGGGACCACATGAAACCGCACCCGGTTTCTGCCAGCGGTGCGGGGTGTCATGGCCTGTATCGCGTGCGGCAGGTCTATCAGGCCGTTGGCCTCGGTTGCCGCGATTACGATGAGACCGTGGGTGACGTTGTTGATCGTGCGTTCTTGGGCACGATTGAGCGGGCTGTATTGCGTTCCAGTGTCATTTAGCGGAACGTGTATCGTTTCCAGGGCGGTTTCATCGGGGAGCGGGGTTTCCGACAGGCCGATAAGCAGATTCTCAATTTCCGGCTTGTTGCCCATAAGCCGCACCAAGTTCGGGCTACGCAGGCGGTAGAGGCCGTCGAGGTCGCGCACGAGAATCCCCAGACCACACATTTCATTGAGTAGCCCCTGGAAGTGGTCGCTGTTGACGCCCTCGAAGCCGCGTTGCCACCAGTAACGGGCGAGTTCCTCAATGTTGGC
>CAYWZS010000005.1:29153-71737 GCA_964462905.1 uncultured Anaerolineaceae bacterium | reverse complement strand
TGACGCCCTCGAAGCCGCGTTGCCACCAGTAACGGGCGAGTTCCTCAATGTTGGCGGCGTAGTATTTGCCATCAAAACGGTCACGCGGCTCCATCTGGTCTACAATGAGAGCTAGCGTGATAACCTTGTAGCGTTTGTCGAGGGCCAAAGTCAGGCCGAAACGGTCGCGAATCTGGTCGCGCACATCTGGGCGCAAGTACACCGTCTCGATGTCTTCGCGGCGAATCTGGTAGGGCGGCCAGGCGTTGCCAGCGCGTGACCGCAGGATTTTGAGCAGTTCGTGGCAGAAAATCTGAATCAGGCCGGGGTGGTAGTTGGTGTACGAGAGAATCCGCAGCACCGTTTCCTCACGGATGCGATAGCCGAGTGCTTCTAATGGTTCTCGGACGAGACTCTGCGCGGGGATTGCCTTCAGCGGGCCGATATTCATCGGCTGGCCGAAGTGCGCGAGCGGTTGGTTCGGGCTACTCTGGAAGCGTTGTACATTGTGTAGCCCCGCAAATACCACTTTGAATTGGTATTCGGTGTTCACCATCATTTGTCGTAGGCGGTCTACTACAGCAAACGAGGGGGACCCCGCCGCATCGCGCTCGAGGAAATTATCGGCCTCGTCGAACATCACCAGTACACGACGCCGCCGATCCGTCGCCATGACCGCCTCAATCTGCGCTTGGGCATCCTCCGAGGTGGTAAAGGGGACATCTTCTGAGAGGAGATGGTTGGCACGGAAGCCCTTTAGTAGCCGCTCCCACAGGAGGTCTGCGGGTTGGCCGTGTTCGCCGATGAGCTTGATGTCCTCTACCCAGGCGTAGGCTTTGGCGTCCGGTTTATGGAACCGCCGTTTCACATGACGGAGCAGTGCGGACTTGCCCAACTGACGGCCACCGTAGAGGATTGTGCCGCCCTCCTTGCTTTGGAGCTTACGGGCGATGTCCTCCCGCCCGAAGAACATCTCGGTCGGGACATCACCGGGTTGGTAGGGGGTATAGGGCATGGCATTTGCAAAAGGCAGGGTGCAACACAGGAAGTCCGGGAAGCGTGAGCGTAGCTGACCGCGCTGTGTGAGGTAGACGAGCAGAATCTCGTCCATAATTGCCATTGTCATCTCACGCTCGCGGGAGACATCCAACAAGTACTCCCAACGGGCACGCTGCATCCGCCCAAAGTAGAAAATGATGACGCTGTGACGATCCAGGCTGAGGTCGTGCAACATGGCGCTGAGGGTGTCGGCATTGGGACGGTCCCAGACACAGACAACGTGATAGAGATGCCGGGCCTGTGAGCCGAAGGTGGGAATTGGGCGGTTGAGCAATTCACTGGCGCTTGCCCGTATTTCGTAGTAGACCCAATCTGTGCTGTGACCATGCAACTGGATGTCTGCTTCGTCTTCTGAGGGAAAGGTAAAGCCGATAAACGTCATCAGGTCATGCAGCTTTTTGGGATTGCTATCGAAATTCTGTAGGCCGCGTGCCTTCATGAACTCCCAGGCTTTGAGCGCGATCACGGCTTCGTCGCGACGGGGCATGGCGAGTTGGGCGTAGTCAAAGCCGGCTGCTGTCTCACCCTCTTGAATTTGTTGGCGTAAGGGACGTGTGCCCCCTAGTTGGAGTGCTTCCTCAATTACTTCCCGGGCCGCGAGATAGTCCTCAAGAACGTGGCTGGTCTCGTCGGCCTCAGCCCCCCCGTTAAACCAACGGAGGTCGAGGTCGTGCCCTTGCAGGTAGCTCTCCAACTGAGAAAAATACTCATCCAGTAGGCGGGCATCTTCCTTTTCCATCAGGGCCATCACCCGTGCTTTGACCCCGTCCAGCTGGCCTGGTTGGAGGCGGTACTGGGTGGCTTCCAAACGTGGTTCCAGGCTGTTTTGCCAGCGGTCTTGCAGGTTGGAGAGGCGGTCGTAACGGCTTTCTTTGAGCTTTTGTTCGATCCCCTCCAGGTGTTCATAGACTGCGCCGAAGTCCACGACTTCATCCAGGTTGATGCTCTCTAGCGTGCCGAAGAGTTCGGTACGTCGTGCGTCGTGAATGGTGCCGTTAAGCATGGCACGTTCAATATCTGCCTTGCGAATTTCCAACTCCTGGCGCAGTCCCTCGCGCAGCCCGATGCGGTCGCGGTGGGCACGGTCGGCGAGGTCGTTTGCGTCGTCGGCGTTAGGAAGCATGTTGCTGATGTCGTCTGTAAAGCGGAAATCGTAAGAGGGAGCCTGCATCCACAGGTGCCCAGCCTGGTATAAGTTGCGCTCTTCGGCGATAGAGACGCGCAACGGCTCGCGAATTTGCTCGAAGGCGGGTTTGCCGTTCGCCTGAACTGGCTTCCGTTTGTCGTTGAGGGTGAGTTCTGGCAAAAACAGCAAACGGTAACGGAAAGCGTCGTACAGGTCGAAAACGTCCGTGTGGACGGGTGCCCAACCGAGTGTGGGTGGGGCATCTGGTATTGCCAGTGTTTGTTGGAGCAGCAGCACGGATTGTTTGAGGTTGTAGGCAGCAGCACGAATCTTGCGCGGGTTTGTGAGTTGGAGCATGTCGTCCAGGGTATCGTGAATCTCCGCTTTGTCCGCCTGGAGCGCATCGCGGAGGCGGCGGACGTTTTCGACCTGCCAGTCCTGGCCGTTGTTGGCGGCCTGTTGCTGGTAGGTGACGAGCTTGTCCCAGCGGCCTGCGAGGTTGACGGCATCCTGCACATCACGTTTGAGTTGTTCCAGGGCTGCCCCGACGATAGCACCGCTGGCACGCTTTTTGACATCGCGTTCCTCGATGAAACCCTCGATTTGCCGCTCGGACTGAAGCAATTTCATTGCCTCACGTAGGATGCCGCGCTGGTTAACTCGGTTTTCGGCAACGATAACCATTTGCTCGTAAAGCCAACCGCCGGGGGTGCTGAGTTTGCGCCACAACACCTCCGCACGTTTGAAGCGATTGCGTTCGTTGCGGGCATTTTCTAACCAGAATTGGGCATCCGCGCAGACCGACTCAATCGAGTTTTCTTGTTGGGCTTGGCCGCTGACAGTGGCAACAATGGCCGGTTGAAGGGCGACCCGATTATTGGCGAGCTGGCGCACGGCCTCAACGGTCCGATGCAGCGGTTGGCAGGCGGTTGGCGTGTGTAGCCAGTCGTACAGGCCGCTGTAGGGGGCGATCAACAGGGAGGGGAGGGCCGCTGCCACACCGAGCATACTCTGTACAGGGTTATCCAGGTCGGGCTGGTAGCGTTTGGCAGTTTGCTGGAGGTCCTGGACATATGTGTCGCTGGCGACAGATAACCACTGTGCGCCTTGAACGGCCCCGATGAGGTCCGTTGCAAGGGGTGTTGAGAATGATGCGCTGCTCTCTAGGGACTTGGCAAGCCAATAGGCCCCGCTGAGGTCGCCATACTCGATTAGTGCCCACAGAAAAGCGTGCCAGTCCTGTTCTTCCTCATGATCTGGTTCCAAGTAACGCGCTATGGCCGCGAGGTCAACCTCGTCCCTTGGGATGCGTTGGTGAACCTGCTCAGATGGCGTGGGTGGAGCCATAGAGGGGGCTACAGCCGCAGCATTCGCCGTGATCACAGTATCAATCTCTGCGCTCATGAGGGGGTCCGCTTCGGTTTCGTTGTTGGGTGTTGGTGCGTCTGTTTCGGCGGGTTGTTGCCCTGCACGCTCATAAACCCCACGGAAAATCCCGGCAGCGGCCCGTATTCGGGGGCGCAAAGCGTCGATTTCCGCCTTTTGCTGGCGGCGTTCGGCAAAGCTGGCGGCGGTGCGGGTGTTCAGGGTGATGTAGCGGGCAAACAGGCCAAGGGCTTCTTCCATGGCTTGACGCTGTTTGTCGGTGAGCGGGTGGTCTGGTACCTGCCAACGGTCGGCCTCAACTACACCCAACAACGACCTTTCGGGCGGGGTGAGTTGGCGCAGGCGCTCAAGGATTGCTTCGAGTGTGATAGGCTTGTTTTGACGTTTGCTAACCTTGGCTTCTAGTGCATTCAAAAAAGCTGTTAGGTCCTCGAAGGCTTCCGCGTCGGGTTCCATGTCATACAGGGTGGCGGTCCACTCGTGGAAGGGTGCATGTTTGAGCGTGGGAGGGGGTGGGAACGGGGGGACATCGGCCCGCATGACACTGTTTAGCCTGGGCAGTTCCTCACCTAGTAGGGCCTCCAGTTCTTCCTCGCGGGCTTTTTCCGCTGTGATCAAAATGCCACCCTGATTAACGAGTTCATAGTACGCACGCATTGCCCGGGTGAGGTCACGTATGAAGCGGGCCACTTCCTGATACTGGTCTGGTGCAACGCTGTATGGGTTAAGCGCGTTGCAGTCAAATTCGCTGGCAAAGAACGCACACAGGGAAGCATCTTCGCTGAGTTTACGGGTGTTCTCTAGCAATGCACTAAATGATTTACTACGGTAAGCCGCACTGCGGTCAACCAATTGGCGTGCGTAAGCGACGAAGGGGGGGGCATCGTCCAGGTTCTCCAGGGTGGGTAGCATGTCGAACCAGGCATCCCAGGCACTTGGTTCACGGTGGTCTGTCTCGATGAAGTCGTCTAGTGAATCGGTTTCCTCATGCGGTAGCAGGCGCAAAGCCAGCGCCAACAGAAGCCAGGATTCGCCGGGGTCTGTGTCCGGGTGGGTGTCTTGAAATTGTGTGTGGTAGTCCTCGAAAATGCTGACATGGCACAGGTGGGTGAACCCATCGTTCATTGTGTCGATGGGCGCAGCGTGTGTTAGGCCCTGTTCGGCGAGAAAATCGTTAACTAGGCCGAGTTGCGGTGTTTGGAATTCCAGCCAGACACGTATCACACCATCAAATAGGGATTCCCGGAGTTCATGACGGTCAGTATTATTGAGCAACCGCATGAGGGGTTCCAGCAATTTATAGGTTGGAGCGCGGAAATTATCTTTAAAGCCGCCTGGAAGTTGACCCCCAGGTCTATTTAATGAGGTTCGCAGGGCTTTTTGAGCGTCTTTAGATGCTTGTTTGCGTTTATCTAAAGCGGCCTTCACAATTTGATTGAGAGATGCTTTGGGTATGTTGTGGTCCAACAGGCTGGACCGAGGAAGTTGTGGGCCGATGCCATTGGGTAGGGGATCACCTAACATCTTGCAAGCCTTTATATTGCTGTCTAAGAAATGGTTGTTGTGTGTCGTAAAGACTGCACCATCTCTAAAATAAGTCTATCCCTGACAGCAGTGAATTGCAAAATTGCCGCTCATCATTTGTTAGGACGTAAAGGTATTGGCCTGTATAATGTTATGACTTTTTGCATGTGCAACAGCATGCGCTACCGAAGGTGTGGATGTGGGCCACCGTAGAAGATGGCGTTTTTGCTGTGAAACGTTTTGTAAGTTGATGAATTGTAAAAGGATGTAGGCCGCTTTGCGCTACATGTACCAGTTTGAGTAAAAACACCTTAATTGTTTCAGTATTCTATCTTTGTGGAAGCCCTACACAACACCAGATTGTGCTATATTAAAATAGTCTTGTTGCATTGTGGAAGAAAATTCTGTACCTTAATCATGTCGCGGAAAATTTAGCTCTCTGGAGAACACTCCTATGACACTCAAGTATCCCAGCCAAACTGATGCGGATTTAGACAACAACGAGGGCAGCATACGGACAAACCTTGTCACGGATTTTGATGATATTGTCGAACAGTTGCGTGGGATGCTAAACAACCTGCAATCCCGTGTGATGTCGCTCACCAATGACTTACAAACCGCCTCCGAGATTTCGACACAAGTGGCGAACATTCTTGAGTTGAACAAGCTGCTGCCACGCTTGGCAGAGGCTATTCGAGATGGGTTTGACCTCCACCATGTCAACATCTATTTGATGGATCGTGAACAGGAGTTGCTTGTCCTGACGGCGGCATCGGGCGTTTCCGAATCCGAAATTCGGTCCAGACATCACATGGTCTCATTAGCGGACACAAGCAGTGTGATTGCCCATGCGGCGCAACTGGGCCGCGCAATTATCGTGAACGATGTTGCACAAGATGACCGTTACCAGTTTCAGAGCTTGGTGGAGGGAACGCGCTCATCGCTGGTGGTACCGATGCTGTCGCGTGGTCGCGTGATCGGTGTGCTAGGGATTCAAGGTGACGTTATAGACCGCTTTGACGACTCCGATGTTCGGGTGAAAACGACGCTGGCGGACCAGTTGGCGGTGGCGATCCAGAACGCGGAGGCCTTCGCCGAGGTGCAGGAAGTTCGTGCAGAGTTGCTGCTGAGTAACCAGGCGATCCAGGCGTCGAACTCGGGTGTGAGCATCGCGGATATGTCCCAACCGGACCAACCACTGATGTTTGTAAACCCGGGTTTTGAGCGCATTACCGGGTATAACTCAGCGGAGGTGCTGGGGAAGAACTGCCGTTTCCTCCAGGCCGACGACAGGGATCAGGAGGCGCTGGATGTGATTCGTGGGTCTATCGCGAGTGGTGAGGCCTGCACGGTGGAATTGCGGAACTACCGCAAGGATGGGACGCTTTTCTGGAATGAGTTGAGCCTATCGCCGCTGTACGATGATGTGGGGAACGTAACGCACTTTGTGGGTGTGCAGACGGACATTACGACCCGTAAGCTGGCGGAGCAACGCGAGTTGCTGGCGTATGAGATCGGCCAACAGTTGAACGTTGAGCAAGAACCCCAGGCACTGCTCCAACTCGCGGTGGACACACTGGCTTCGGCCTTCAATTACTACCATGCTCATGTGTATCGCTATGACGCGAAACAGAACCGTTTGCTGGTAGCGGCAGGCTTGGGCGAGGCTGGGGCCGTGATGGTGTCTGAGGAGTATAATATTCCCTATGAGGCGGCCCAGAGTTTGGTGGCAAATGCTGCCCGGTCACTCGAACCCGTTGTGGTGATGGATGTCTCGGAAAACCCGAACCACCTGCCCAATCCCCTTATCCCAGAGACACTGTCTGAGGTGGCTATACCGCTGGCGCTGGGTGGCGAGTTGCTCGGCGTGTTGGACGTGCAGGCACGTGAGGCGGGCGCGTTCGACGAGAGTGAGATTCGCCTGTTGCAGATTGTATCGAACCAGCTTGCTGTGGCGCTGTCCAACGCGGAACAGTTGGAGCAGACGCGCCTGCGCCTGCGCGACATCCAGATTGCCAATGATGCGGCGAAGATCATTGCCGAAGCCACCACCGTCCCCGACATGCTCAATCGTATTCTGGAAATTGTGGCGGAGGCGTTGGGTGTCGATACAGCCGTCTACACCCAGTACCTGCCAACGCAGAACCAGTGGCAAGGCATTGCCGGGGCGCGGATTGCGTTGGACTTTGTGGCAACGATTCGCAATGATTACGCCGAATTCCCACATGGTGTGACAGCACTTGAAAGCGGGCAGATTGTTGCAGTAGATAATACCTACGAGTATGAGGATTTCCCCGAAGAATATGTTGAAAGCATGGGCTTGAAGTCCGTTGCGGTGATGCCGATTATCGGTCGTAGCATGGCGCACGGTGCCGCGTTCTTCAACTTTAGCGAAGACTTCCACACGTTCACCGACAGCGAAATTCGATTGTTAGAAGGTCTGTCACAGCAAATCGCGACGGGTATCATCTCCAAGACGTTTGAAGAGTCCAATCGTCGTTTGGCGACCCTGGTGGACACGTCTGAGGACTTTATCGCGTATGCGAGTTTAGATACCGCAGAAATCCTCTATGTGAACGAGGGTGGCGTGAAGATGCTGAAGTACGACAGCCCGGATGATCTCATCGGGATGGCGATTCCCGATGTGCATACGCCGGAGGGTGGTCAGCGTGTAATCAACGAGGCTGTCCCGCTACTGATGCAAGGTGGTACATGGCGTGAGGAGAACGAACTCGTAGCCCGTGACGGCGAGGTGATCGTTGTAGAGCAGAACTCATTCGTGTTGACGGATGAGCGCGGAGAACCGTTCGCAATTGCCGCGATTATGCAGGATATCCGGGAGCGCAAGAAGGCCGAGCAAGACCGTACCCGCGTGTTGGATATGTCCATGGACATGATCGGCACGGCAGGCTTTGACGGGTACTTCCGCGAGTTAAACCCAGCATGGGAGCGAACACTAGGCCTGACCCCGGAAGAACTGATGGCGAAGCCGTTTATTGAGTTTGTTCATCCAGATGATATGGCCTCAACCAATGAGGCGGCGGCAGGTTTGGCTGAGGGTGTTGCCGTGATTAACTTCACCAACCGCTATCCGACCAAGGACGGGGGGTGGCGTTGGATCTCGTGGAACTCCACGCCGGACTACAACCAAGAAGTGATTTACTTTGTGGCGCGTGACATCACGGAAAAACGCCAACGTGACGAGCTTGTGCAGAGGCGTGCGCGGAACCTGGAGTTGGTATCTCAGGTGAGTGCGGAGATTACGTCCATCCTAGATGTAGAAGCGGTGGTGAACCGCGTGGCGCAACTCGCGGCGGATGCCTTTGACTTGTATCACATTCACATCTGGTTGGCGGATGCTGCTGGCAAGAAGCTAACGGTCTATGCGGGTAATGGGCGTGAGCAGTGTATGCATGTGGACAACCGTTTTACGGTAAGGATCGACGAGGTAAACGATCTCGTGACGGCGGCAGCCAAGCAGCGTGAGACGATGGTCGCCAATGACGCGCTCAACGACCCGGAATTTGAGAAAAGCGCCTACCTACCAGAGACACGGTCACAGATTGCCATCCCATTGCTGTTAGGTGGCAACTTGTTGGGTGTGTTGGACATTCACAGTGATATGGTGGACATCTTCACGGACGAGGATGTGTTCGTGCAGGAAACCTTTGCCTCGCAGGTTGCGGTGGCTGTTGGGAATGCGCGTAGTTTTGAGGTGACACAACGGCGTGCCCGTGAGTTGGAGACGGTGTCGGCGATTGCGACAGAAACAGCCAATAACCTGGACCTCAACGTGTTGCTGGCGGACGTGGTGAACCTCACCAAAGAACAATTTAGCCTGTACCACGCACACATCTATCTGCTAGATGACAACAAGACGACGCTGCAACTGGTAGCGGGTGCTGGGGAACCGGGCCGTAATATGCTCGAACGTGGGCACCATATCTCGCTAGACCGTGAGCATAGCCTGGTGGCGAGTGCCGCCCGAACGGGTGAGGGTGTCGTCGCAAATGATGTGACCCAAGCGCCGGACTTCTTGCCGAACCCGGATTTGCCAGACACACGTTCTGAGATGGCGATTCCAATGACTGTGAATCATGAGGTGATCGGTGTATTGGACGTGCAGAGCGAACGAGTAGGGCGTTTTACCTCGGAGGACATCGCCATCAAGACGATCCTAGCAGGGCAGATCGCAGTTACTGTTGCCAATGCTCGTAGCTTTGAGGCCACACAACGCCGTGCACGTGATCTCGAAACGGTATCAATGATTGCCACAGAAGCAGCCAATAACCTAGACTTGGATGTGTTGCTTGCGGATGTGGTGAACTTGACAAAGGAACAGTTCGAATACTATCACGCACACATTTACCTTGTTGATGGTGAGCGCAAAATCTTGAACTTGGTAGCCGGTGCCGGGATGCCAGGGCAAATGATGTTGGAGCGTGGACACCGTATCCCGATGGACCGCGAGCATAGCTTGGTGGCGAGTGCGGCGCGAACAGGTGAAGGTGTTATCGCGAACGATGTGACACAGGCCCCGAACTTCTTGCCGAACCCATTACTGCCAGAGACGCGCTCGGAGCTGGCGATTCCGCTGATCGTGAATCGTGAGGTGATCGGCGTATTGGACGTGCAGGATACGGCTGTTGGGCGCTTTGGCCCAGAGGATGTGACGCTCAAGACGATTTTGGCCGGACAGATCGCAGTGGCCGTTGCAAATGCGAAACGCTTCCGGAGCGAACAGGAAGCCCGTGCGGAGAACGAGCGCCGTGCCCGCGATATGGAGACCGTGTCGCAGGTGAGTGTTGCCACCAGTACGATCCTGGAGACGGAGAGCTTGCTGTTGTCGGTGGTGCATCTGGCGAAATCCGCTTTTGACCTGTACCACGCACACGTCTATCTCTACGACGAAGATGATGAAACCTTGTACCTGGCGGCGGGCGCAGGTGAGACCGGGGCCATGATGAAGAAACACGGGCACAGCATCCGCTTCAACCATCCGAATTCGATTGTAGCCCGTGCAGCGCGTGAGCAAAACAGCGTGATCATCAATGATGTGATGGAGGCGGACACGTTTATGCCGAACCCGCTTCTGCCGGACACACGGGCGGAGATTGCGCTGCCCATGATGGTGGGTTCCGACTTGGTGGGTGTGCTGGACTTGCAATCGGCAGAGCCTGGTCGCTTCACAGACGAGGACACAAATGTGAAAGCGACGCTTGCCTCGCAGATTGCGGTGGCGGTGGAGAATGCACGCGCCTTTGAGAGTGCGGCAGAAGTGGCGGAACGAGAGCGTGCGGCAGCGGATGAGTCGCGTAAGGCGGAACGCCTCAAGTCGGAGTTCCTCGCCAGTATGTCGCACGAACTGCGTACACCGCTGAACTCGATTATCGGTTACAGTGAGGTGATGCTGGACGGCGGAGACGGCGATTTGACCGAGGATGCGATGGAGGACATCGACATCATTTACACCAGCGGTAAGCACCTATTGAGCATCATTAACGACATTCTCGACCTTGCCAAGATTGAGGCGGAGCAGATGAAGCTCAACCGCAAGCCGACCGAGATTGTGCGTTTGCTGCGCGGTGTGATTAAGGCCAACCAGGTGTTGATTGGGGACCGCCCGATTGAGCTACGGATGGAAACCGATGTCGATGAGTTGGTTATCCCGGTGGACGAGTTACGTATCCGACAGGTGATTCTAAACCTGTTCAGTAACGCGGTGAAGTTCACCGAACAGGGCAGTGTTACCATCGTGTTGTCGATGTTGGATGATGTGACGGCGCGAATCGCGGTGCGGGACACGGGGATTGGTATCTCGGAAGAGGGGCAGCGCGTGGTGTTCGACCAATTCCGTCAGGTGGACGGCTCCAGCACGCGCAAAGCTGGCGGGACAGGCCTGGGCCTGACAATTACACGCCACTTGGTGAATATGCACGGTGGTGAAATCTATGTTGAAAGTACGGAAGGCGTAGGGTCCGAGTTCTGGTTTACGTTGCCACTGATTGAGCCGGAAGGTGAAGCTGGGTTGACAACGGCGTAGGCCGAGCGTTCGATCTTAGACACAGCAGTCCGGGGGTGTACTCTCGGATTGTTGTGTTTTACACAACAGTTGCTTTATAGCTCATCAAACATGCAGAGGGAAATATATCGTGACCAGTCCATCCATCATGCCTGCGATTCAGACACGTTTCAACGCTGTTGTGTGTTTGGAGTGTGGGCATGAGATGCCCGCTGAGGAGATGATTACAGCTTGTTCGGAATGTCAGTCGCCCTGGGTGGATGCTCGGTACGATTATACCGGGTTACAGGCTGTGTGGCGGGAAGCGATGTTGCATCGTCCGCACACGTTATGGCGGTATGCGGAACTGCTGCCAATTAGCACACCACACGAGGATATTTGGATGGGGGAGGGGTGGTCCCCGCTGATTCGCCTCCACCAGTACGAACGACTATTCGGCCATCAAGAGATTTACGTGAAGGACGAGCGCCAGTCTGCGACCAGTTCATTCAAAGACCGCCAGGCGGCCCTGAGTGTGACGGCCCTTAAACGTGCCGGGATTACCGAAGTTGTGTTGGCTTCCACGGGTAATGCGGGTGTGGCTTATGCGGCGTACTGTGCGCGGGCGGGGATCAAGCTGTGGTTGTTCGTGAATAGCTTGGTACCGAACGAGAAGATGCGCGAGGCTGCGCTCTACGGCGCAGAGGTGATCCGCATTTCTGGCACCTATGATGAAGCCAAGCAGGTTGCGGGGGCCTTCGCAAAACGTAAAGCGGTTCACTACGATAAAGGCGCAAAGTCCGTCCCTGGCAAAGAGAGTATGAAAACGATGGCCTTTGAACTGGCCGAGCAACTTGGGCTGCGTAAAGGTGGCTACGGGACGTGGATTGCGCCGGATTGGTACATCCAGGCGGTGAGTGGGGGAATTGGCCCGCTTGGCGCGTTAAAAGGCTTCCGTGAACTGTACAGCATGGGCATGATCGACAAGATGCCGAAGTTGGGCATCATCCAGGCGGCGGGATGTGCGCCGATGGTGAAGGCACATAACGCTGGCCTGCCGACTGCCGAACCAGTGGTCCCCAAGACGCTTATCACCGTGTTGGCGACGGGCGCGCCCGGCTACAGTTATGTGCAACTCCACAGCGCGATAGAAGAATATGGCGGGGCGATGGTTGCTATCGAGGATGGTACAGCCTTCAATGCGATGCGCCACATTGCAGCACGGGCTGGGTTGTCTGTGGAGCCAGCGACGGCGGTTGCCTTCGCCGGGTTGGAGAAGTTGCTTACAGACGGCGAGATTAAACGGGGGGAGGTCGTGGTGGTTAATGCGACCGGCCATACGCTGCCAGCGGAGAGCCACATTCTCGGCAATCAATATGTCATTAACCTCCAGTCAGAGGACGACATGGTATTAGAGGCCGCCAATGGGGACTTAGATGCGGCGCTAGATAGCCTAGATGAGCGCGTTACAACCGTTCTGGTGGTGGACGATAACAACAACGACCGCCGTTTGATGCGGAAGCTACTGCGTCGCTACAAGCAGTATCGTATGGTTGAGGCGAAGTCTGGTGCGGAGGCGTTGGAGGCCGTGCGTGACAAAAAGCCGGACTTGATTGTGACGGACCTGACGATGCCGGAGATGGACGGGTTCGTGTTGTTGCAGACGCTGAAGGCGGACCCGGAAAACGCTGATATTCCGATCGTTGTTGTCTCTGCTAAGTCGCGGACGCCCGAGGAGCAAAATTTACTGGACAAACACGCGGCGTCGGTTTGGCTCAAGGGCGATTTCAGCCGTCGCGACCTGGTAGAGCATATCGTGGCGACATTGGGGGACCGCCCGATTAGCGACACGCAACGCCTGCGCCGCCCACGCAAGCCCACAGAGGTCGAACAGGAAAATGTGCAACAGGTCATCATCATCGACAGCAATGCTAAGGACGCTAATGTTGTTCGGCGGACCCTTATCATGGACGGTAACTACGCCGTCACGCACATTGACAATGGGCGTGACGGCCTCAAGGCGATTCACGAATATCAACCAGACGTGATTGTAACGGCGCTCAAACTGGAAGGTATGGATGGCTTCACCGTGCTAGAGAAGATCGCCAACGACACCACGATTAACCACATTCCAGTGGTTGTGCTGTCTGAGGGTGACCTAGAGCCAAAGGAAATGATACGGTTGCCAGAGAAATTCACCACAATTGTACAGAAGGCATCAATGGACTGGGGCCAGTTCGTAAATGTTATTAACAACGTGCTAAAATGAACGTGTTTACACATAACTTAAGGGTTTGATGGTCGTTTATGGCTCGGATACTCTACATTGAGGACAACCCGCACAATATGCGCCTGGTGCGGAAGATGTTGGCGATGCGCGACCACGAGATTTTGGAGGCGGTTAACGGTGCGGATGGCATCCAGGTAGCGCTGGCAGAACAGCCGGACCTGATTCTGTTAGATATTAACCTGCCAGATATTGATGGGGTGGAGGTGTGCCAGCGCATCCGCCAGGAGGACACAATCGCCTGGGTGCCAATCATTGCATTGACGGCTAATGTGATGCATGGGGACCGTGAACGGTTCTTGGAGTCTGGGATGGATGGGTATTTGCCGAAGCCGATCACGCGCCACGAACTGCTGAATACAGTTCGACAATTTATACCAGAGAGCGACACATAGATCACAACGGGGTGCGCCCCAAAGGTGTGAACGGAGGAGTTATGTCCGAGCAGATTGTGATTATCGAAGACAACCCGCACAATGCACGACTCGCGGAGAAATTGCTGCGACGCGCAGACCCACCCTATGAGGTTCATATTGCTGAGGACGGGGAAAGCGGTTATGACCTTGCCTTAGAGACGAATCCTGCGTTGGTGTTGGTGGATTTGGGGTTGCCGGACCTGGATGGACAAACAGTGGTGGCGATGTTGCGCCAGCAGTCGATGATGGAAAAAACGCCTATTATCGCGTTTACCGCCTGGCCCCAGGATACCGCACACGAGATGGCGACAGCTTACGGCTGTGATGGTGTCATCACAAAGCCGATTGACACGCGCAACTTCGCAACGCAGATTCAAGCCTTCTTGAGTGTTGCAAATTCGACGGAGGACACATCGTCTGCCGATGAGGATACACAGACGGACCCGAAAACGCCTGTGGTGTCGGATGAACAGCCAGCCAGCAATGTGTCAGCGCCCGCGCCGAACGCAGAGGCTACAGCGGATAACCCATCATCCGCTGAAGCGTCTGAGTAAGCTGAGACCGATGAGGATATACTTTTGAGTGCCCCGGTAAACAAGGCGGTTCCAGCTTCCCAGTATACTTATCAAGAACTAGCGGAAGTCTATAACCAAACACGTATCGACTACATTGTGCCGATGCCGATGAACGCGAAGCGTATGCAGGAATATGTGGAGATTTACGATATCGTGCTGGATGGTTCTTTGGTGGCGACAACGGAAACGGGAGAGCCAATCGGGATTGGGATGCTGGGGATTCGTGAGAACCGCGCCTGGATTACACGCTTAGGTGTGGTGCCTAACCAGCGCGAACGGCGCGTCGGCAGTTTTCTGATGGATCACCTCATCGGTCAATCGCGGGCATGTGGGGCGGCCACTGTTCAGCTTGAAGTGATTATTGGTAATGAGCCTGCGTTGAACATGTTCATGAAGTATGGCTTTGAACCGATACGTGAACTGTTGGTTGTACGGCGGCCCCCGAAACCACATGTGCCCGGCACGCAGCCCCTTGTGCACCGCCTGGACCAAATCCCGGAGGCGGATATTCCTGGTGTGCTGGCGGGGCGCGAGCCGACCCCCTCCTGGGTGGAGGATACCCCGTCACTGTTGAATTCGGGTAACTTAACTGGGATTTCTGTGGAGATGGGGGAGGGGGGATATGGGTGGGCCGTGTTCATGGCGACCCGTTTCCAGCTTCAGCACATTGTGATGCAAGCGACCGAGGCACACTATGATGATATAGTACATGCGCTACTGTACCACATTCATGAACTTTTCCCGAACCGCGATACCAAGGTCGAGAACATCCCCAGCGAACACCCCTGCTATTCGGCCTATGAGAAGCTGGGATACGTGGTGTCATTCCGTCGAACTGAAATGGTTCTCCATCTCTGAAGTCGAGGTGGGTTTGCCGTTCTCGGCAAGCGGCAGCCGAACCCGAAATAAACTTCCCTGGCCCACACGTGTATTGACCTCAATTTGACCGTGATGCCGTTCGATCACTTTTTTGGCGATAGGTAACCCCAACCCAAACCCACGTGTAGAATGGGCTGTGTCCACTCGGTAGAAGCGGTCGAATATCCTGGGCAGGTCCTCGTCCTTGATGCCATCTCCGGTGTCCTCCACTTCTAAAACCGCGTAATTATCCACTCTGGCAGAACGTAATGTGATGCGTCCGGCTTCTGGTGTGTAACGGATGGCGTTGTCCACGATGGCAACGAGCGCCTGCCACAAATGTGACGGGTGCCCGTAGACGTGGAGCGGTGCCCCGTAGAAGTGGGTGGTCGTGATGTGGCGGGATTCCCGCAACCGGACAACAAACTGGTCCACAATCATCTTGAACACGTTGTTGATGTCTACCTGTTCGGATTCACCTTCAGGCTGCCTGTCTAGGCCAATCATCAAAACCAGAACGTCCACCAACTCACTGATCGCGCTCACCTGCTCTTGGATCAGTGTGGTGTAGTGTTCGCGCCTTGCTTCATCCTGCATTTTGTTGAGTAAGTAAATGCTGGAGTTGATGACCGAAAGCGGTGTGCGAAACTCGTGCGTCGCGTCTGAAATAAAGTTGGCGAGTAACTGGACCTGTTCGCGTTCCAGTGCAAAGGCGAATTCACGCTCACTCGCCTCTTTCTGAGCGGTGATGTCCTCTAGCAACCCAATGTGACGCGGATTTGTGTCGCTGTCCCCATTGTCAATTGGGAACGTGCGCTCGCGTATCCAGCGCATCTCCTGGTTTTGAGGCCGAAGGATACGAAAGCTAATGTCCATGCGCTCGTTGTTTGCGTTACGGGTGCGGTAGGCGGCTTCGACATCTTCCTGGTCGTCCGGGTGGATGATGGCCGTAAATGCCTGCGGATTACTGTAGATGCGGCGGCGGGTTTGCCCAGTGACGCGTTCATAGGCTGTGTTCGTGTAAACAACCTCATGTTTTGCGCGGTCGTAGATGTAGATGACAATATCAATGTTCTCTGCGATTTGACGAAAGCGTAATTCACTTGCGCGCAGGCGGTGTTCGGCCAGCTTGCGGCGGGTGATGTCTTGCACGGCTCCGTATATTTTGGTCACGCGGTGGGTGGTGTCATCTACGACGGGGCGTAGGTGTGTTTGTACATAGCGCACCTTGCCGTCTTTCGTGAGGATGCGATGTTCGAGTTGGTCATCTGCCCAGGCCGCTAGTAGGGTACGAAACATGCGCTCGACACTGGGGAGGTCATCCGGGTAAATCATCTGTGTCCAGTCCGCGAGGTTGGTAAATTCGTCGTGCTGGTAACCCGTGACAAAGCTGAAGGCATCCGTCACCCATTCGCGAACGTAGGTTCCGTCCTCCTGGCGGTTCAGCGAGAAGGCAAAGTCGGTGATAAGTTCGGAGAGCGCACGGTAACGTGACTCACTGACTTTAAGCGCACTTTCGGTCTCCTTGCGGATGCGAATTTCGTTAACGGCCTCGTCACGCATTTCCCGGTAGTCTTGAATACGCTGGGTGAGGTCGGTCACATCTTGAATGGAAAACATGGCATGGTAGGGCTGTTCCGTTTGTTCGGTAGCGACAGCCGTTACCGTGGTGTGTTGAACCCGGAACTTTCCAGAGTCCAGGGCAACCGGGATGATATAGCGGTGGAGTTGAGACGAGAAGATCGTGGGGGGGCCGCCTTGAAAAATGCCATGTAAACGGCTGGTGTAGCGTCCCTCCAGCAGATGTGGGTAGAGCGTGCCCAGGTTTAGCCCGACGACCTGCTGCCGGGACTTCGAGGTCCATTCTTCAAGTGTGGTGTTCCAAAATAACACTTTGTATTTTGCATCTATGACAAACACACCTAGCGGAACGGCGTCTAGCAAACTGTAGTGCTGCTCATCCTGCATCGAGATCACCCTTAACCCAGCATATCGATATGGTTCATAAGTATCTTGAACGATCCTGCTTCAAATACCAGGTAGATAACCCCCTGAACCTGAAGTTCCTCAACATAGAAGTTCGCACGTGCAATCAAAATGGGTTCTGGCTCTGGGATAAGGCTCGGTCGCAATAGGACTTGGAGACGATCTTCCATGTAGGAGGGCAAGGAGTAACTCAAACGCATGGACATCATGTTGCTGAGGGTGCCGATGACACCATTCAAGACGATATTACCAACTTCGCTGAGGGTGCCGATGCGGATGGAATCCATGTCAAGCTCACTGTCTAGGGCGTTGTCCGTCAGGATGTTCACGAGCTTGGCAGCGCTGTCTGGTGGAAAGACAATCGAGGCGGCACCATTAAAATCCCCACGAAACCCGAGGCGAACCGCAGAAAAGCTATCAGGTGCTGCTTGTAGCTCACTGAACTCGCTGTTGAGTTGATCCGGGGGGATGATTTTCATCTGTGGGACGCTAAGCGTAACGTGTTTGTCCAACATCTCGTTGAGCGTGGCGGCTGCCCGCCCCACACCAATGTTAATCATCTCGCGCAAAGTATCTAGTTGCATGTCCGAAAGTGGGAGTTCGGCGGTCACCCTACAGCTTCCTCAATTTGCGCGACCAAGCCCAACAGCACATCACGTTCTGTGGGTTTACTGATGACCTCGAAGGCCCCAAGGGCAATACATTCATCATAGGTGGTGCTTTGAATGTCTGCGGTGTGGACGATGACGGGTGGGGCTACCTCCATAGTTTGCAGTTGTGTTAACACCTCTATCCCGCTCATCTCCGGCATAATCAGGTCCATCACGATGACAAACGGCTGTAGGCTGTTTATCATCGCGAGTGCCTCACGCCCATTGTTGGCGATTTCAACGTGGTACCCTGCCTTTGTGAGGTGCTTTGTGAGGATGCGTTGTTGAAAGGTGGAGTCATCTACGATGAGGATGTTTTTCATGCGTTATCGCCCTTGGCTGAATCCATAATTGCATTATAACGGTTGTTGCGAAAGTATGCTGTTATCATTCCACAATCACATGACAAACATTAGTCATGATTTGTCGTGATCGCGAGTGCAGTTGGCTGGGATAGAAATCCAATGGCTAAGAGGCCATCTGCGACGGTGTAGGTTTTCCCGCCGATGACGTCTGTCAAGGCCGTGCCATCGGCAACACCCCCATGATGAACGGGGATAGACATAGGGGTATCGCTGCCGTTGCCTCGGTAGCCGATAAAGATCAGGGTTTCTGCCTCGGCAGTGTGTTGGTATGCCATCAGATCACCTTCAGCCAACAGAAATTGGAATCCCCCGTGGGCCAGTGCGTTGCTACTGCGGCGCAGGGCAATGAGCGCATTGTTGCCACCGAAGGAGGGGGCCACGTTGTCGAAGTCGCGCATGTTGTACTTATGGTTGGAGGCGCTGTCGAAAATCGGATTGAGGTAGAGCGTATTGACACCGAGTTCACGCAAGTACCCCAATTTCGCCACGATGCCGGGGAGGTCGCCGCCGAGGAAGTCCACGTTGCCAACTTCACAAAGTGGGAGCGGATTATCGTCCCAGTCCCGTTGCTCAGTTGTGAAGGGATCGTCGGGCGGGTGATGATACGTATCGCCAAGTGGCGGCGTCGCCGTTATGGAAATGTTCCGGGAATATCTGGTAGAATACAGTGTGGTCCAACCAGGCCGGGTGCTCAAAGCCAGAAACCAGCTTAAAATCGTTGTGGTCTGGCCCTTCACTGCGGCGAACCCCAGCAGCGTTGTAGACAAATACCCCTGTGGGCGTCATCAGCCGAAACCGACAGGACATCGTTGGGTTATCCCTGTCAATAATAGCCGCTGTGTGGGTGGCGTCAACTATTTTCCCAAATGCGACATTTGCAGTAAACTATGGGCCATTTGCACGCGGCCAAGGCCGTATGTTGACAGAAAACAGTGTTTAAACTTTAGAGGGAATGCATATGTCACCGCAAAATCGTCTACAGGAACTCCGTTCTGAGATTGATGAGATCAATCTGCAAATTCTTGAGCTGCTGAATAAGCGTGCTAGTGTCGCGTCGGAAATCGGCCAGGTGCAGGCGGAACTGGGCACGAATTTCTATGACCCGGTGCGTGAGGGTAAAATGTTGGAGGTGTTGCAACAGACTAACGAAGGGCCGTTCAGCAACAGTACGATTAGCAACCTGTTCCGCGAAATTTTCCGTGCGACATTGGAGCTAGAGGAAAAAGAACAACGCCAGAAGTTCCTGGTGCAGCGCAAAAATCCGGCGGATGCCACTGTGATTGAATTACCGAATGGGGCGGTCTTCGGGGATGGCTCGTTTCAGATGGTCGCCGGGCCATGTGCGGTGGAGAGCCTGGAGCAGATGGAGACAGCGGCGGCGGCGTTGGCCGAGCGCGGTGTGAAGATCATGCGTGGGATGGCTTACAAGCCCCGTACATCCCCGTATGATTTCCAGGGCTTAGGCGAACCGGGCCTGCAAATTGCGCGGCAGGTCGCCAACAAGTACGACATGATGATGACGACCGAGGTCATGGACCCGTCGCAGGTGCCGATGATGTCCGATTATGTGGATATTTTCTGGGTGGGGGCGCGTAATATGCAAAACAGCTTCTTGCTGCGGGCGCTGGGCAAGGTCAAGCAGCCTGTTATCCTGAAGCGGCACTTCAGCGCGACCTGCCGCGAGTTGCTGTTCGCGGCGGAGTACATTGTCAGCAGTGGAAATCCGAATGTAATCCTGATGGAGCGCGGTATTCGTACCTTCGAGACGTGGACGCGCAATACGCTAGACATCAGTGCGGTGCCGCTGCTCAAGCAGGATAGCCACCTTCCGGTTATCGTGGATATTTCGCACAGTGCAGGCCGCCGCGATATTGCGGTGCCGCTGGCGAAGGCCGCGCGTGCCGTTGGTGCGGATGGGCTGATGGTAGAGGTTCACCCTAACCCATCGGTTGCAATGTCCGACGCGAAACAGCAGTTGAACGTGCCGCAGTTCCACGAACTGATGGACGCGCTAGACGCAATGGCCCCGGTCATGGCGGCCCCGGTCGGCGACTAAAACCCCCTGAGCATAGAGGCCGGGTGAATTAGCCGGCCTTGCGCTCGCTGGGCGCGGTTGTCGTGGGGGGTATCAGCCGAACATCGCTCGCCTTCTCTGGATGGCGGGCGGTGATCTCGGCATAAAATTCGCGGAAAATCTCGGCGTCTGCTTTCATATCCCCAGACAGCATGATCGTCTTGCCGATGCCTGCTTCGTTGTTGCCGTAGTCCAGGAAGCCCAGCGCAACTGGCACACCAGCACCCAGCGCCATGTGATAAAATCCCGTGCGCCAGCGGTCTGTCTTAGACCGGGTAGAGGAAGGGGCCAGCGCCAGGAAAAGCTGGTCACTTCGCTCGAAAATTTCAATGACATGGCCCACAGTCCCGTTCGGATGGTGGCGGTCTACGAAGATGCCGCCCGTCTGCCGGACAAGCCACCCGACGACCGGGAGGTCTAGCTCTTTCTTCACGAGCCAACTCAGGCGGCGGCCCATCGCTGCCACAAAGATGACCATCAGGTAGCTGTCGAGGTTGGCGGTGTGGTGTTCGCCGATGACAATAACTTTCGTGACATCATCTGGGATTTCCCAACTGCGGACGCGCCAGCCAATCAGCCGGGTAATGCCCCGGCAGAGGCGTTGTACCGGGCGGCTCACCTCTCCGGTATCGCGGATGGGTAAGGGGGCGAGGGGTGGTGTTGGCATCATGATGAAGCTCGCAGTCGTTCAAACACAAAGCATTTATTACATTTTAACGTATTCTCAGGGTATTGCGTAGGACGTGCGCGGGGCAACCCGGTAAACTCCACCACAATGCCGCACAGACACAAGGAGAAAACAACCGATGCCACCACAACACCACGTTTTTCACGTTGGAGGAATTCAATGCACAGCCCTTTTGGATGATGCAACTGTCATCGGGCGGGAGCAAATGTTAGGGCGGTTCCCGTCTGTGGGGGAGGCCGATATGGAACGGGCCTTTACCGAGATTGGTGAGACACTGGAAAACGCGGAGAACTTCTTCAATATCTTACACCTGCGGGGTGCGGGCGCTACTGTCGTTGTAGATACCGGGCAGGGTGGCCGCCCCAGTGGTGGTTTGTTGCCAGAGAGCATGGGCGCGGCGGGGCTGTCCCCAGATGACGTGACGCTAGTTGTGCTCACCCACACCCACGGCGATCATGTGTTGGGCTTGCTCACAACGGCGGGTGAGCCGATGTTTCCCGGTGCGACCTATGTTATATCCTCGCCGGAGCTGGCGTTTTGGCGTGGGCGGATGAACGACGACCAACAACCGATTCTGGATATGATGGAGGCGCGTGGGCTGCGCGTGATTGCACCAGATGAGGCAATTCTACCCTGGCTGCGGGCGATTCATATTCCGGGGCACACGCCGGGGCAAATGGCGTTGGAGATGACATCCGGCGATGCCAGCTTTGTCCACATGGCAGATTTGCTACACGCAACGGTTCAGTTTGCCCACCCGGGCTGGTCGCCGAAGTTCGATGCGGATACCAACCTCTCTGTTCCAACACGCCGGGAAATGTTGGCAAGGGCCGCAGATGAAAATCGCCAGGTGATGTTCTATCATCTGCCGTTTCCTGGGATAGGGCGTGTACGGCGTGCTGGCGACACATTCGCCTGGGAGCCGGAGTCGTAGCCTGTTTAAGGGTGGAACCCAACACGGGATGTCGCCGGGATTGTGTTGGGCCTGCGCGACATCCTCGTCCAAGTGCGGACGGTTCCACACGATTTGTATAAAATTCACATAAGATTAGGGGAAAAAGGTGGGGTTATCTCACTGACCTTTTAACTTGCTGTGTCATAACTAATGCCTGAATTACGGTCACATGGGTATTCGTGTGGCCTATATACTATGGTTGGCGCTGGCATTCAGGTACTTTTTCTGGCGTTAAATCCCCACTTTGCTACAGATGTAGCACGTAACAAGCAAAAATCTATCAGACTATATCCGGGTATGATCGCCGTGCCCGTGACACCTAACCCAACGGAAGGCCACATGAATCTACTCATTATCGTTGCGACACCTTTTGTGATCTCCTTGCTGTTGGCTGTGCCTCAAATCCGTAACATTATCCCAAAGGTTATCATGACATGGTCCATTCCAATCGTCATGGGGGTGTTGTTTGGGATGCTGGTTCAGATGTTCCCAGAGGTACAGGCTAACGGCGCGGTGGTACCAGAACCGATTCCCTGGATACCCGCGTTAGATGTCTCGTTGAGCTTTTACCTAGATGGCCTGAGCCTGCTGTTTGGGTTGGTCGTGGCGGGGATTGGTGCTGTCATCTTCCTCTACACTGGGTATTACTTCGAGGATGTAAAGAAGCAGGGCCGCTTTACGATGTGGCTCGCGGCTTTTACCGGTGCAATGCTCGGCCTTGTGTTGAGCGGCAACCTCATTTTGATGTTCATTATGTGGGAGCTGACCAGCATCACTTCGTTTATGCTCATTGGCTTCTATGGCAACAAGGACGAAGAAGCACGGGTTAGCGCACGACGGGCGCTTGTGATTACGGGCGCGGGTGGGTTGGCACTACTCGCAGGTGTGCTACTGCTCGGTGGGATGGTTGGGCAGACGCTCACAACTGATACGTCCGCTGTGGCGGCTTTTGTCGAGGATCAGCCGGAAGCAGACGCGCCGCCCTCCACAACATTTGAGGCGGAGGATTCCCTACTTGTCCCGTTCCGCTTCGAATATACGGATATGCTCGCGGTCGAAACCGTGACGGATCATCCGTGGTTCCTGGCGATGGCGCTGCTCATCATGCTCGGCGCGTTCACCAAGAGCGCCCAGTTCCCGTTCCACTTCTGGCTGCCGGGCGCAATGACAGCCCCAACACCCGCAAGTGCGTTCTTGCACTCCGCGACGATGGTGAAGGCGGGTATTTACCTGTTGGCGCGATTGTACCCGGTGATGTATCAGCATATTTTCTGGGTTAACAGCCTCGTGACTATCGGTTTGATAACGATGTTCATCAGTGCGCTGTTTGCGCTCAAACAACGCGACCTCAAAGGGCTGCTGGCCTACAGCACAACCAGTTGGCTGGGCGTGTTGGTAGTGTTGATCGGCTTGCCGAGCTTCAACGGGTTTAAGGCATTGGCGATTGGTATCCTCGGCCATGCGCTGTATAAGAGTGCGCTGTTCCTGAGTGTGGGGTCGGTTGACCACAGTTATCACTCGCGTGACCTAGACAGGCTCGGCGGTGTGTGGAAGGACATGAAGGGAACGGCGATTGTCGTTATCATCTCGGCGTTGTCGATGGCGGGGGTGCCGTTGTTGCTGGGCTTTGTTGCCAAAGAGGTGTTGTTGGATGCTTCGGTGAATTACCTCAACGGCACATTCATCGGGCAGGCCGGAACGTGGTTCGTGGTGATTAGTGCTGCGCTAACCGGGGCGGCGGGCTATATCCTCATCTGGGATGTGTTCTTCGCGCCGCGCAAAGATGAAGGCCTGCACTACCACGCGATGCCCTGGCTGGCGACGGCTGGCCCGATGATCCTGGCAGTGGCCGGGACGTTTACGCTGCCGTTCTTGCTAGACCCGCTGATTATCCCGCTGATGGAAACCGTTACGCCCAAGGAATTTACGCTCTATCTGATTCCGGCGGGCGGGTTCGCGAACCCCTATTTCCAATTGAGCTTGTTAGCGATTGCAGGTGGCCTGCTAACGTTCGTCGCCCGTAAAGAGATCGCTAGCGATTGGAATTTCCTGCCGTTCAACGGCAAGCAGGCCTATGCCGGGATTATCAAGGGGCTAGAGGACTTCGCGGATTACCTGGCAGGGTTGCAGAATGGCAAGATTCGCTACTACCTGTTCTACATCCTGGGTGTGGTCGCTGTGATTCTGGTGACATCACCTGTCACGCAAAACCTGATTTCCGCCGACCTGCAACGCATCGACATGAACTTTACCCTGTTAGATGTGTTGAGCATTGGCTTGTTGATCCTGGGGGGCGGGGCGCTAATGGCATCGGTGTTGATTAAGCGTCATTTGATCGCGGCGTTGGCAATCGGTGTCTTTGGCTACTCCATTGCCGGTATCTACATCGTCAACAATGCGCCGGACGTGGCGCTAGTGCAGTTCTTAGTGGAAACGCTCGCAACGGTGCTGATTATCGTCATGATTAGCCGTATCAACCATCGCCAGCGCAAAGAAGTTGCGGATAACCTGTGGAATTCTAGTCAGAGCGGGATCATGCGCGACGTGCTGATTAGTTTGGGTATCGGCTTTAGCGTATTTGTATTTGTACTAACTGCATTGGTCAACCGACCAGATCGCGCCACGATTGCCGGGTGGCACCTGGAGAACACGCAGCCCGAAATTGGTATCCCCGACGTGGTATCCGCGATTTTGACGGACTTCCGGGGGATGGACACGTTCGTGGAAATCATCGTGTTTGCCATGACTGCTCTTGGCATTCTCTCGCTGTTGGCGCTGAGCCGTAAGGAACAGGGTGCAGAGGATTTGCCGTCCAACCCGGAAGAACGCCAATATGAAATCTCAATCAGCACGCCGTTCACACGAACGGCGGTCTACCTTGTGTTCCCGTTCGCCCTGTTGATTGCCATCGTTCATGTCCTCTACGGTGCCATCGCGCCTGGTGACGGCTTTACAGCCGGGGTCGTTGGGGGGTTGGCATTGGCGTTAGGGTACGTGATCTTTGGCTACTATAACATGAAGGACCGTATTCGCTGGTTACGCTCACAGGAGTTTATCTCGTGGGGGCTGGCACTTGGCGTTGTTAATGCTGCGCTGCCGATTTTCTTTGGTGGGGCATGGATGGGCCATATGCAGTGGGCCGCGTTCAGCTTTGCCGGGCTGAAGGTTGCGACAACTGTCGTGTTCGAGATTGCAATTGGTCTGGTCGTGTTTGGCTCAGTTGGTGTGATGCTGGAGGCCATCGGTCACCCCCGTGACGTGGAGATGCTTGAGGGCGACGAAACCTACGATCCAGATTATTCCAGCGATACACTACCGAACTACATGCCACCTGCTAGCACACTTCCAGAAGGGACGGACTAACGTATGGATCTTGTATACGCGCTGGCTGTTGGGGTTTTCTTCGCTGTGGGGGTTTTCCAACTTCTGCGCCGGGATCTCATCAAGGCGGCAATAGGCTTCAATATCCTGTTCACAGGTGTCAATCTGTTTTTGCTGGCCGCAGGGGCCTATGACGGCCAGGTGGCTGCCTACACAGACCTGGCAGAGCGTGCCCAACCAAGTGATCCGTTAGTGCAGGCGCTCATCCTGACCGCAATTGTGATTGGCTTTGGTTCGTTTGCGCTATTGCTGGCGATGGTCAATGTGGTTTCCGTCCGTTTTGGAACCATCGACAGCGACAAAGTTGACGGCTTGCAAAAGTAACCGACTAGAAACAAGGGAAACTGATACATCACATGGAAAACAACCTGTACGTCTTTTTAGTCGTCTTTGCGCCAATTATTGGGGCGGTGATTGCGCTGTTCGTCGCCAATAACACCGCGCAACGCTGGATTGGCTTTATCAGCGCGGCGCTAACGTGGATCTTTAGTATCATCCTCATGCGCCAGAATATCGCGATTGGTCCGCAAATCTACCGTATGGGGGACTGGCAACCGCCATACGGTATTGTATTCGTCAGCGATATGCTCTCCGCGACCTTTGTCCTTATGGCCGCAACGGTTATGGCGGGGGGGTTGCTCTACGCAATCACCTGTCGGGATAAGGTGGTGCGGGTGCGGGCGTTTATCCCGCTTTTTTTGTGTATGGAAGCGGGCCTGCTGGGTGCGTTTGCCACGGGCGACATCTTCACGATGTTCGTGTTTATGGAACTCATGGTGTTGAGTTCGGTATCGTTGGTGGCGCTGAGTGACAACAAACTGGGCCTGGAAGCGGCCATCAAATACATCTTCATCAGTTCGATGGGAACGCTCTTCCTGCTACTCGGTATCGCGGCGATCTACGCAACGTTTGGCAGCCTCAATATGGCAGACATCGCCCAGCAACTCAGTACGGACGAGCGCCCAATCCTCGCCAGCGTCTCCGCGATCCTGCTGTTGTGTGCGTTCCTGCTCAAGAGCGCGGTGTTCCCGTTCCACTACTGGCAGCCAGACTTCCACACCACTGCCCCCACACCTGTTCATGCGGTGCTATCGTCGGTGGTAGTGAAGATCGGTGTCTACGGGATCATCCGTATGATTACGCTGTTGTTTGTCGCAGAGGCAGACACGATTCGTTTCTGGCTGTTGACACTTGGCATCATCAGTATTTATTTTGGTGGTCTGGGCGCGTTTAGTACCTACGATGGCAAGCGCATGTTGGCCTACAGCACCTTCGGGCAAATTGGCTTTATCTTGATGGGTATCGGCTGGGGGACGCCGTTGGCGCTGGCAGCGGCCATTGTCTACGCGTTTAATCACGCCTTCGTGAAAGCCTCCCTGTTGATGTTGTTCGGCGTGGTGAGCAGCAAGACCAAGGAGAAAACGGCCACGCTGGAGAAGGTTGTCGGCGTGGGTAAAAGCCTGCCGGGGATTGTTGGCCTGTTATACCTGCTCGGTGGGATGGCGTTGGCGGGGCTACCACCGATGAACGGCTTTATCAGCAAGTTCGCGCTGGTGCAGAGTGGCATTGAGGTTGGAAGTTGGTGGCTTGTCGGGTTGACGGTCGGCGGTGGTATCATCACGCTGATGTACATGATGCGGACGTGGCAGTTGGTGTTCCAGCACGAGCCTACCGAGAACACGGTGAAGCTCAAGGACCCCGGCCAGAACGACTTTGCGCTGGCCCCTGGTATCCTGATTGCGGTGTCTTTGGTGCTGGGTATCTGGGCGCAACCGTTGTTTGATGTGGCAAACGACACCGTCGCCCAAATCTCCGACCGCTCTATCTATATCGAGGCGGTTGGCCTCGCGGACACCAGCGAATTTGTGCTGGGTGACCAATAACATGACAGCGAAAGGATCACGCAAACAATGACAACAGTTCTCATTTTGGCACTGCCCTTCTCGCTGGTGTTTATGGCGTTCAGTGGGCAGCTATCGTGGCAAGGCTTTGTCGTGGGGTATCCGCTAAGCATAGCAGCATTATGGCTGGGCCAGGCCTATAACCTGAACTTCAAGCCGCAACGGGTGTTCTCCCAGGTGATTGCCCTGATTGTATACTCGACACGATTGGCGGTTGACATCTTTCTCTCTAGCATCCAGGTGGCACGGATTGTGTTATCCCCCAACTTAGACGAGCAACTGAATACGGCGGTCAAGGTGATTGGATCTCAAGACGACACTAATAACGAGATCATCACTGCCATGAGTTCACACGGGATCACCATCACGCCGGGACAGATGGTGATCGACATTGAGGAGCAAGATGGTAAAACGCTGTTGCACGTCCACAACCTGAACGCAGAGTTCGCAGGTGAGTTAGAAACAGAGCAGACGGGCCGCCTTCATCTGATCAGAAAGGTACTTGGCTATGAATGAGGCACTATTCCAGGCGATTTTACAGTTCACGCTGGTGTTTATGGTCGTGATGCTGATTCCGACGGCGTATCGACTGGTACGCGGCCCGCGCATTGCGGATCGACTGCTGGCGCTGGACTTGGTGACGACGATTTTGTTGGCGATCATCGTGTTGCTGTCCGTGATCGAGGTCCAGACCTTGCTAGTTGATGTTGCGCTGGCTTTGGGTGCGCTGGCGTTCGTCTCTACGTTAGCAATCGCCCGTTTTGTGGCAGAAGGGCGGGTGTTCTAACATGGTAGGTATACAAGATGGTGTAACGGCCTTTTTCTTCATCTTTGGGTTGTTTTTCGTGTTGGTGGGGGTCGTTGGGGTGATCCGACTGCCAGACGCCTACAGCCGCCTGCACGCCTCCGGCAAGGTTGCGACGTTGGGCCTGTTGGGTATTATCATCGGCGTGGGGGTACAGGCTCCGGTCACGATCCCGAAATTGGTCGCGCTTGGCCTGTTCGTGGCGATTACCGCCCCGGTAACGAGCCACGCGATTGCCAAGGCGGATAAATCCTATTCGCTGCGGCAACAGCAGCAACGTGATAGTAGTATCAGTGAGCCGGGCGCACAGCCCGAAATGACCCAGGAGATGACAGCCGCCACCGACGACGCCTAGCGTTGTGGTTGCAGGTTTGGCTACAGCAGGGCCGTCCGAGTTGGGCGGCCCTGTTTTGATTCAACCCGTTGGGTTAGGATAACGAGTATCTTCGGAACGAACCCATGCAGAGAGGACAAAGCAACATGGAACCGATTCTGGTCAATGGCTCATGGGAGGCGTCAGACGACACCGGGGAGGTGATTCGCTCGGATAATCCCCATTCGGGGGAGTGGTTGCCGTATGAATACCCGGTCAGTTCGTGGGATGAACTGCAACTGATGTTGGACGCGGCAACGGTTGCCGTTGATGAGTTGCGCCTTCTGCCATCGGCTAAGTTGGCCGACTTCCTGAGTGCCTACGCGGACGAGATCGAGGCGGCGGAGGCTGCGCTTGTCGAGGTGGCAGGGCAGGAGACAGGGCTACCGACAAGCACCCGGCTCCCCGGTGAGTTGAAACGCACCACCGGGCAACTCCGGCAGGCGGCAGCCGCAGCCCGTGATCGCTCCTGGGCAATGGCAACGATTGACACAGCCAGCAATATTCGGTCAATGTATGAGCCGTTGGGTGGCCCCGTTGTGGTCTTTGGGCCGAACAACTTCCCACTGGCGTTCAACGGGGTGAGTGGCGGCGACTTCGCAGCGGCGATTGCAGCCGGAAACCCGGTCATCGCCAAGGCGAATCCGGGGCATCCACGGACAACACAACTGCTGGCGGCGGCGGCGCTACGTGCGATTGAAAAGACGGGCGTTCCACGTGGCCTCGTGCAGATGTTCTACCATACACCCCACGAAAACGGCCTACGACTGGTGAGTCACCCGTCGATTGGTGCGACGGCCTTCACCGGGAGCAAGGCGGGGCTACACCTCAAGCGGGCCGCAGACGAGGCCGGGAAGCCGATCTACCTGGAAATGAGCAGCGTCAACCCGGTGTTCATCCTACCTGGGGCGTTGGTGGAACGGCTGGAAGATGTCGCGACGGACTTGTTTGCGTCTTGTACGCTGGGCACGGGGCAGTTCTGCACAAACCCTGGGCTGGTGTTTCTCATGGCGGGGGAAAACACAGACGCATTCATCGCTAGCGTGAGCGAGAAGTTTAAAGCCAAAGAACCCGATGTGATGCTGACATCACGCGGCCCGGACCAGTTGGAACGCGGCTTAGGGGCATGGCAGAAGGCCGGGGCGAACCTGATCGTTGGCGGCGAACCCGTGCGCGATGACCGTTTCCGCTTCCACAACACGCTGATGAAGGCCACAGGTGAGCAGTTCCTCGCAAACCCGGAGGCCATGCAGACGGAGGCTTTCGGCGTTGCCTCATTGCTTGTGATCGTGGAGAACGTCGCCCAATTTGCCGAGGTGACACAGGCACTAGCGGGAAACCTGACCGGGACAATCTACAGCCACACCGACGGCTCCGACGACAAGACCTATGATCTGATTGCGCCGTTGCTGCGCGATAAGGTAGGGCGCTTGCTAAACGACAAAATGCCGACCGGGGTCGCGGTGGTGCCGTCCATGATGCACGGTGGCCCGTTCCCGTCCACAGGGCATCCGGGCTTTACGGCAGTTGGGATTCCGGCGTCGTTGGTGCGCTTCGCCAAGCTGACCAGCTACGACAACGTGCGCCCATCGCGGCTACCCGCCGCGCTCAAAGACACAGCACCGCACGATGATATGTGGCGACTTGTAGACGGAGCATGGCAACAGGGTGATATTCAGTAACGGTGATGTTCTGGTTGTGGATTGAGGTGTGTATCACCCGGCATTGAAATGATACAGGATTCGCTGCGGGTATCTGGTTTCGTCCGACGACGAACGCGCCACATCGCTTCGCTATGCCGGGGCGGTCAGCGGGTTGTGTGAAGATGGTGCCAGGGAGCTAAGTTACTGGCTCGGTAGGGGACGATGGTGCGCGTGTTGTAGGCTGTCAGCCGATCCTGTGTGAGAACCGAAGCAGTCGGTCTGTGGCCGAACGAGCGGGTTTCCGCTTGCGATCCTAGGAGACACCAGACCGTGGTCTATACGTGTGGCCGTAGCGGGCAATCAGCGGAGAGTATGTGAGGGCCAACATATGATGAAAAAAGTCTTTGTAAGCGGCTGTTATGATCTGCTCCACAGCGGACATGTGGCGTTTTTCCAGCAGGCCGCAACCTACGGGGATGAGCTGCATGTTGCGCTCGGTAGCGACAAGACTGTCTACGAGTTAAAGGGCCGTGCGCCCGTTAACACCGAGGACGAACGCCTGTACATGGTCCGAAATGTCGGCGTGGTGACGGACGCTTTCGTCTCTGGTGGGAGTGGGATGCTAGATTTTGAGACGGAACTGCGCGAGATGCAGCCGGATGTGTTCGTGGTAAACCAGGACGGCAACACGCCCCAGAAACGGGCGTTGTGTCGTGAACTCGGGGTGGCGTATGTAGTACTGGAGCGCGAACCCCACGCCGACCTCACCGCCCGCAGCACAACCTCGCTGCGGGATGTGGTTACGATGCCGTATCGAATTGACATTGCCGGGGGGTGGCTGGACCAGCCCTTTGTAAGCAAGCATTATCCCGGCGCGGTGCTCACCGTGAGTATTGAGCCGACCGTGAATTTTAACGAGCGTAGCGGGATGGCAACTAGCACCCGCAACGCTGCGTTAGACCTGTGGGGGCCACGCCTGCCTGTAGGCGACAGCGAAAAGTTGGCGAAAGTACTATTCTGCTACGATAACCCGCCGGGAACTGAGCAAATTTCGGGGTCACAGGACAGTATCGGTATCGTTATGCCGGGGGTGGTTCGTTCCAATTACACTGGCGAGTATTGGCCGTTGTCGTTTGAGCGTCTGCGTGATGAGCGTGTCTATCAGTTTATTGAGAGAGCACTACACCTGATCCCGCTGGACCCGCGCACACCATCGTACAACCCACTGGACGACACCCGTATCAGCGTGGACGGCGCGACTGCACTGGCGGCGGCGGCGGATGCAGCCTGGGACGCGCTTAAGGTGCAGGATGCCCAGGCATTCGGGGCGGCAGTCCGGGCGTCCTTTGAGGCGCAGATTGCCATGTTCCCGAACATGGTCAACGACGTGATTCACGAGATGATCGACGCCTACCGTGACCAAGCACTCGGCTGGAAGTTGAGCGGCGCGGGTGGTGGCGGCTATCTGATCTTGGTGAGTGAGCAGCCGATTGAGAAGTCCGTGCGGGTCGTCGTGCGGCGCGAGGGTGACTAACATTTATGGTTTGTAGTGGTGAGGTGCCAACGTAGTTATGACGGATGTGCAAGAGGAGACACACGGGAGTAGCCGGGTACCCCTGTTCATGTTGGGGTTCTTCATCACGAGTGTGGTCATGGCGGGGACACTGGTGCTGGCGGGTGGTGGGCAAGCACCGCCGACAGACGCGACACGCCCGGCACGGGTGCCGAGTGGGAACACGGCAATGGCCGGGTGGCAGGTGCCGGACTTCGCGTTTGAGACGTTGGAGGGCGAAACGCAAAACATCACGGACTATCGCGGTCAAATCGTGTTCGTGAACTTTTGGGCGACTTGGTGTGAGCCGTGTGTGCGTGAGATGCCAGCCTTTGAGCAGTTTATGTCCGAGGAACCGGAGGGGGTGGTTATCCTGGCGGTGAACAACGGCGAGGATGGCGCTGCTGTTCGTGAATTCCAGCAGGCGTTTAGCTTGGATGCGCTGCCACTGGTGGTGGACCCGGACTATGTGATTTCTGACGGGTTCGGCATCGTCAACCTACCCGTAACCTACGTTATCGACGGTGAGGGTGTGGTCCAGGGTTTCAAGCTGGGGGAGATCACCCGCGAGGACATTGACGCCTACATCGCCGACATTCGCGGGGAGACCTAATCATCATCGCTTGAGCGATTTTGCGGCCTATGTGAACGGGGGCGGTGAACTACGTTTGGTGGTCAGTGATACGTTTGCGTCACGCCCGGATGCGTTGATGGCATTTCAGAACGCATATGGCTCGAACTGGGCAACGGTTGGTGATTACCGACGTGCCGATTCCGTTGACTCAGCGGGTGGTGGAGCAGGGCGTGAACGCTGGGATGTCGTACACGCCGGAGGACGGCCTGGGCATACATGGTCTGGTAAATTTGGAGGATGATTTGAGTGCACAGCCGATCTTCCAGCCTGCCCCGGCGATGTGCGGGGAGTAGTTAGTCAATCAGATAGGGCAATCCCTGTCCGTGTTTTTCGGTTCGCTGTTACAATAGGGTCAAGTTATTCGGTTGACCTGAGAGTGATCCTAAATGCCTAAGTCTATCATGATTGACCCGTCCGAGGTGCGTGCTGCCGGGACGTTGACCGCGCCAGAAATCCCGATCAACCAGTACGTGTCCGACCCAGAGGCCGAGGCGGAGATGTATGGCTCCGATACGCTGGTGGCGATGTACTGGCACATGCGTTGTATCCGCGAGTTTGAGACGATGTTAGACAAGTTCAAGCGCGAGGGCCACTACAACGGGATCGATTACCATCACGGCGGCCCGGCTCACCTGTCAATTGGGCAGGAGGGGGCAGTCGTCGGGATGGCGTATCACCTGGACCTGACGGACCAGATCTTCGGGAGCCATCGCTCACACGGGGAGATTCTGGCGAAGAGCTTCCGGGCGATCGAGTTGATGTCTGAGGATGATCTCTCGCGCACGTTAGACACCTACTTGGACGGTGATCCCTTACGGGCGATGAAATCCATACCGGCGGCCAACATTTACGATCTGGCAACGAGCTATATCCTATACGCGACGATGGCGGAGATCTTTGGTCGCGGGACCGGCCTCAACCGGGGGATGGGCGGTAGTATGCACGCCTTCTTCCCACCATTTGGGATTATGCCGAACAACGCAATTGTGGGCGGGTCTGCGCCGATTGCGACTGGAGCGGCGCTGTTCAAGCGTGTGAATCGGCAACCGGGCATTGTCGTGGCGAATATCGGCGATGCGTCCGCCGGGTGTGGCCCGGTGTGGGAGGCGATGATGTTCGCCAGCATGGACCAGTATCGTAATCTGTGGGATGCGGACCTGGGCGGTGGCCTGCCGATCCTGTTCAACTTCATGAACAACTTCTACGGCATGGGCGGCCAGCCGATGGGCGAGACGATGGGCTTCGGCGTGCTTGCTCGGATGGGGTTGGGTGTGAACCCGGAGGCCATGCACGCGGAACGGATTGACGGGTATAACCCGTTGGCAGTGGCGGACGCGTTCGAGCGTAAGAAGGCGATTCTGGCAGAAGGGCGCGGTCCCGTCTTTCTGGACACAGTGACGTATCGCTTTAGCGGGCACTCACCGTCGGATGCGTCGTCGTACCGCGAGCGTGATGAGGTTGAGGCGTGGCAGCAGCAGGATTCACTGATTGCGTTCTATGATTATCTGATCGCTAACGATCATGCGGGTGCGGAGACACTCGACCGTTTCGGCGAGGAGATCACAGCGCGTTTGACCGCGATTGCGGAGTTGGCAGTTTCCGAGGTGGCCTCGCCACGGGTGGACGGGCGCACGGACGCGATAGGCAACATGATGTTTAGTGACCGACAACGGGAGCAGATGGCCGAACGTAAGCCGGAGGTGCTAAAGCCGTTAGACGATACACGTTTCGCGCTCACACGGCAGAAGAACCGTTTTGGGCTGGATGCCAAGGGTGCTCGTCTGCCGAAGCTCAAGTGTGTGACGTTTGCCGAGGCAATCTTCGAGGCGATGATTCACCGCTTCTATATCGACCCGACGATGGTTGCTTATGGCGAGGAGAATCGTGATTGGGGTGGGGCGTTTGGGGCGTATCGTGGGCTAACAGAGGCGCTACCGTATCATCGGCTGTTCAACTCATCGATCAGTGAGGCGGCCATTGCGGGGACGGCGGTTGGCTACGCGGTCAGCGGTGGGCGCGTGGTGGCGGAACTGATGTACGCCGATTTCATGGGGCGGGCAGGAGACGAAATTTTCAACCAGATGGCGAAGTGGCAGGCGATGTCCGCCGGGATTCTCGAAATGCCGCTGGTGTTACGTGTGTCTGTGGGGATGAAATACGGCGCACAGCACTCACAGGACTGGTCCGCACTGGTGGCCCACATGCCAGGGCTGAAGGTGTACTTCCCGGCGACGGCGTATGATGCGAAGGGGATGCTCAATCGGGCGTTGAGCGGGACGGACCCGGTGATTTTCTTCGAGAGCCAGCGCCTGTACGGTGAGCCGGAGACGGTTGTTCCGGGTGGGGTGCCTGTGGATTACTACGAGGTGCCGGAGGGTGAGCCTGTCGTGCGGCGGCAGGGGACCGATGTAACGATTATCACAATTGGGGCGACGCTGTACCGGGCGTTGGCGGCGGCGGAGATGCTAGAGGCCGAACACGGTCTGTCCGCAGAGGTGGTGGACCTGCGCTTCTTGAACCCGTTGAACTATGATGTTTTGGCCGAGAGTACGAAAAAGACGGGGAAGGTGCTGATCGCGTCGGATGCGTGTGAGCGTGGTGGGTTTGTGCATACGGTGGCGTCCAACTTGACGGCATTGGCGTTTGACCACTTGGATGGGCCAGTGGCGGTGTTGGGGTCGCGGAACTGGATTACCCCTCCGGCGGAATTGGAAGATGCGTTTTTCCCACAGGCGGCGTGGATCATCGATGCACTGCACGAGCGGCTGTTGCCGTTGCCGGGGCACACGCCGACGACAGTGCAGACGACGAATGAGCTAATCCGGCGGAATCGCTTAGGAGTGTAAGGTGGTGAGGCGAGGGGCTGCCGCAGTCTTCTCGCCTTTTATTTTGTCTCATTAGATCATAAGCATTAAACTTATTTTGTGTTAAGTCTATATATACATAAAGTGATATATGTATTGTGAATATTTTGTTACATGATAAAATTGTTAAAATTTTCTCATGTATTTACTAAGGTTTTCCTGGTGAGCCTACCTCCATTACAACCAAGTGGCTTAGCCGCCCTCTGTTTTGGCGTTCTTGAGGCGAGTGCGGTTGGCATTGCCGTTCTGGATATTCACCAACCGGATTGGCCGGTGGTAATGGTGAATGCGGCCTATGAGACGATGACGGGTTATGATCGAGATGAGTTAATTGGACGCGGTCTAGGGTTCCTGAACGGTGATGACCTTGACCAACCAGGGTGTCGTATTATTCATGAGGCCGTGGTAGCGGGGAACCCCTGTGAAGTTGTGGTCCGCGACTACCGCAAAGACGGCACGCTGTTTTGGAATCGAATTCGCCTGACACCCCTGCGTGACGAAAAGGGGGGCATCACGCACTATGTAGGGGTGTATGAGGATATTACCGCGCAAAAACAGGCACAGGATGCTCTAGCGCGGAGTGAGGCGCGTTATCGCGATGTGTTTCACGGGAACCGCGCTGTGAAGCTGTTGATTGACCCTGAAACGGGTAACATCCGACAGGTGAACCAAGCGGCCAGTGACTTTTACGGTTATTCGGTGGACCAGCTTCAGTCGATGCGAATCCAGGACATCAACATGCTGTCGCAGGCGGAAGTCCAGGCGGAGATGCAACGGGCCAAGCGCCAGGAGCGCAACTTCTTTGAGTTTCGGCACCAGTTGGCGTCTGGGGAAGTGCGCGATGTGGATGTGTTCTCTAGCCCGATCACGACAGCGGATGGCCCACAACTGTACTCCATCGTCGTAGATGTCACGGGGAAGCGTGAGGGCGAACAGGCACGAGAAAAAGCCCTTCAGAATTTGGGGATGTTGCATTTGTCTGCTTTGGACCTGCTAACGATGTCCAGCGAGGAGAAGATTTACACCTATCTGGGGGAGACACTGGCGGAGTGGGTGCCGCAAGCCACGGTTCTGGTTAACCGCACCAATCCTGATGGGTCTATGACGCTACAGGGGATTTATGGGGCAGGGGTGGCACTCCTTGAACGTGCAAAACAGCTATTGGGTTACTCGCTAGTCGGCCACACCTACGAGAAAGACCCACATATACATCCGCTGTTTGAGCAAGGTGTGCTGACGCCGTATGCGGGTGGGCTGGTCGCATTGGCGGCAAACACGATGCCGAAGGCCATCACACAGCAACTGGTGCGCCTGCTCAGTTTGAGGGACGTGTATCTGATTGGGCTGCGGCGGGACAACACGCTATATGCGGGTATTCAGTTTTACACACACCGCGATTATCCAATTAAACAGCCGACTTTGATCGAGGCGTTTGTTCAGCAGGTGTCGTTGGCGGTACAGCGGGTGCAGGCGGTGAAGTCCCTGCATGAGTCCGAACGGCGGTATCGGGCCTTGTTCGAACAGTCCAACGATGGGGTATTTCTGTTAAGCACTGATGGAAAACACCTTGCGGTGAACCATCGTGGGGCAGAAATGCTGGGCTGTGAGCCGGATGAAGTTGTGGGGCTGTCATACCGTGATGTGGTTGCGCCGGAGCAACACAGCAACAGCGAAAATATTCTCAATCGGCTACTAGCTGGGGAGCACATATTCCCCTACGAACGGCAGTTTCGGCGGCGGGACGGCACCGTGTTCCCGGCGGAGGTGAACGTCGAGGTGGTTTGGGGGTTGGACGGCCCGCTGCACATTCAAAGTGTCGTGCGGGATATCACAGAGCGGCGCGAGGCTGAACAACAGGCCTTTAACAGGGCACTGGAACGGGAGCGGATTCGCTTGTTGGCAGAGTTCATTGAAAATGCCTCCCATGAGTTTCGGACACCGTTGGCAGCGATTAACACTGCGGCATACTTGATGAAGCGCATGGATGACCCAGAAAAGCGGGCGGACAAGTCGCGTGTGGTGGAGGCGCAGGTGGCGCGTATGACGCGCCTGGTGGATATGCTGTTGCTGATGGCGAAGCTGGAGAATATCAAAACGCTGACACAGGCCGGGGTTAATTTAAACCTTGTCCTGCAAACGGTCCACGATGGGGTGGTTCCTGCTGCGCCGGAGATCACGGTCACGTTGGATTTGGCCGGTGAACCGCTGTTGACAATGGGTGATGAAGATTATCTGGTGACGGCGGTTGGGTATCTTGTTGAAAATGCTGTGAAGTATACCTTACCAGGGGGAACGGTTACGTTGGCGACCGGGACGGAGAAGGATGTGGTGTGGATTGATGTGACGGATAGTGGCGTGGGGATTTCGGCGGACGCATTGCCACATATTTTTGAGACGTTCTGGCGGGAGGACAAAGCACACACGCAACCTGGGTTTGGGGTGGGGCTTTCCATCGCCCAACGTGTTATCCGCCTACACCACGGCGAAATTGAAGTGGAAAGTCGAGTAGGCCAGGGTAGTCGCTTTCGGGTGTGGTTGCCCCGCGTTTCTGAGAAACTGGCACCATCAGAATAACTGTCTGCCCCTTTCCCCTTCAACCATTCAAGCAAATAATAGGGATATGGGGATATTTATCCTCTACGATGCGATTTATTGTA
The DNA here is from genome assembly GCA_964462905.1 of uncultured Anaerolineaceae bacterium. GTDB lineage: Bacteria > Chloroflexota > Anaerolineae > Aggregatilineales > Phototrophicaceae > DAOTTY01. The sequence continues at coordinate 33,998 of CAYWZS010000005.1, read as the reverse complement.
ACTTTGGAGTGACGTATGATTCGCAAATTTGCGTTTCTGTTGCTGGTGTTCGCGCTGGTACCGATTGGCATTACTGCACAACAACAACCCCCCCCCATTATTACCCCCGAAACTGCCGCTAACCTGCGCCTGGCCTATACGCTGGACCGCCATAACCGGGCGATCACGTCCTTGGTGTTCACGGAAGAATATGCGTTGAACAGCACAGGCATGGATAACTGGTGGTATGTGTGGAATTTAGCAAATGGGCAGCTATCCACACCACAGCGCAATGTGTTTGGCCGGGCGATTTTTGACTTCGCTGTGGAGATTGACCCGGAGGAGGAGGTGATTAACGCGCTGTCGGTGCAACGGCGCGGGCAGAGTAACCTTGTGGTGGCGACCACCACTAATCAGCTAACGATTTTGCCGTTTGACAACGCGATTACGGATGTGCAGTTGACAACAGACATGGCGCAGGTGTTTAGCGCGACCGAAGATGGTACAGTGGCGTTGTGGAATGTGGAAAACGGCGAACAGGCTGCGCGTTGGACGCTGGAGAGTGCCGCAACCCGTCTGCACATTGCGGAGGACAACACCACGTTCACGGCGGTAACAGGGGACGGGGTGTATCGGCTCATGCTGGGGGACGAGGCTCTAGCGTTGTATGCGACTGAGGGGGATGTGATTGCGGGGGATGTGGCCGAAACGACGGATGGCATACGAGCGGTGTTAGCCCTTTCGGATGGAACGCTGGTCACGGTGGACACGACAGCGGATGATGTGACGGTGTTGACGACGGTTGCCGATGTAGGCGAGATGACAGCGGCAGCACTCTCGGCCAGTGGGGAACTGGTAGCGGCGACGGTGGGGGAGACGGTTCAGGTCTACGCGGTGGCTGGTGATGGTTCGGAGCCGTTGATCACCCTCAACCCGGATGATGGTGGGTTGACGCATTTAACGTTCAGCCCGGAGGATATCTGGCTGGTGACGGGTGGGGAGCGGGGCAATGTGTACGTGTACAGTTTGCCGACGGAGTAAAAGGCAAGTTAGCCGCCGCCTGCGGTTAAACAGGCTACAGCCTAGCGCGTCCACTAAAGGGACGCCAAAACATCCGTGTGAGGCGATGTCCACTTCAGTGGACACGTTTTAGCCACAGACGGTGTATTTTATCCCTCGGCGGGGGATAATGCTATCTTTTATCTGGAATAGCCTTAGTTGTGAGTTGTTAGCACCTGTGGGTTGAGGAAACAGGGACATCGTCTGCCAGTCATGGTTTTCTATGTCCCTGTTGTGTTTAGAGCTGGCCCTGTGCTAGCCCTTCACGGACCCGGCGGTAAGGCCGCCGACGATGAAGTCTTGTAGCACAAGGTAGATTATCACGATGGGAATCGCGCCGATGAGTGCTCCGGCGGAGAAGGCCCCCCAGCGTTGTGAGAAGTTATCCCCGATGAAGATCGACAATCCAACCGCCAATGTGTAGTACTCCTCGCGGTTGACCAGTACCAGCGCCAGCAGATAGTCGCCGTAGGTGCTGACGAAGGACAGAATCGCCACAACAGCCAAAATCGGACGGACGAGCGGTATGATTATCAGCCAGAAAATCTGCCAGTCGGTCGCGCCGTCAATCTTGGCGGACTCGTCCAGGTCACGCGGAACGGTGTCAAAGTAGCCCTTCATCAACCAGGTGTTGATGCCCATCGCACCACCGAGATAGACGAGGATCAGGCCGCCAAGTGAGTTCAACCCGAAGAAGGGAACATAGCGCCCAATCAACTGGATGAGCAGGAAGGTGGCGACCATCGACAGGGTGTTCGGGAACACCTGTACCAGAAACACCGTCAACAACAGCGAGCGGCGTCCGTAGAAGCGGAAGCGCGAGAAGGCATAGGCACTCACCGCGCTGACCAACACAGACAGCACGGCAGTTACGGTGGCGACAATAATCGAGTTGCTCATCCAGCGCCAGTAGTCCCGCTCAAATAGTTCCACGTAGTTTTCCAGGGTGGGGTTAGCCGGGATGAGCGGCTGCCCCGAAAGCGATCCCGTGGGGTTAAACGAGGCCGATACCATCCACACGACCGGGAACAGCGCATAAACAACTGTGAGGAAGATCACGAGCAAGCGCCACGCCCGCCCGACAGCGTCTCGTTGGGCCTGGGTGAGTCCTTCGACCCCTTTCACACGTTGGTTTGGGGTTGCACTAGACATTTTCTGAAATCTCCTCCAGGCGGCGGGTTAGGCGGAAGTTGAAGAAGGTGACAACTGTCAACAGCACAAAGATCACAATGGTAATGGCCGTGGCGAAGCCGTAGTCCGCGCCACGCCCACTGGAGAAGGCCACCTCGTAGGTGTAGGTGATGAGAATGTCCGTGTAGCCCGCGACGGAGGTCGTGCTGATGGGCGGGCCGCCGTCCAGGTAGAGCTGGATCACCGTAAAATTATTGAAGTTGAAGGCAAACGACGCGATCAGGAGCGGTCCCACAGAGACAAGCAGTAGCGGCAGCGTCAGCTTCCAGAACTGCACTAGCGGACTGGCCCCGTCTACTTCGGCGGCCTCGTACATGTCCGCCGGGATACTCTGTAACGCGCCCGTGGTAATCAACACCATGTACGGGAAACCGAGCCATAACTGGATCAGAATAATGGCGGAACGGGCAAAGAAAGCGTCCGAGCGCCACGGGATGAAGTCAATCAGGCCGAAGCTCATGACTTCGATCAGGTCGTTGATGACGCCGAAGTTCGGTTCCAGCAGGCCGCGCCACACAAGCACACTCATAAAGGCGGGGATAGCGTAGGGAATGAGGATGAGCGAGCGTAGGATCTTCTTGGCGGGGACGAGCGGGCTGTTGAGAACGATTGCCATAAACAGGCCGAGCCAGAACGTAAAGAACACCGCCAGAAAGGCGTGAACGAAAGTCCACACAAACACTATGAACATCTCACCGCCGCCGAATAGCTCCGTTGCGAACAGGCGTTGGAAGTTGCGAAGGCCGATGATGACGTAGTAACCGGGGAAGATCTGCTCGCCTTCCAGGTTGGTATAGCGGCCATCGACCGGGGTGTAGTCCTCACTTGTTCGTAGGTCGGTTAGCGTATCTGTCGCCTCGTCATAGGCGTAGGTCGGTTCCAACAGCCGCGCATCGCCGCCTGTAGACGGAATCTGTACCACGTCCGGCTCGACACCGAAACTGCCCTCTAAAATGGCTGGGTCGGAGACAGCGACGAAGGGCGATACAGAGGCGAAGTCCCCGATGCGCTCTGGGGTGTCGCCCGGTTCCCCGACAATTTCTAGCGCGTACTCGTCGGAAGGGGTGATCGCCTGGTCGATACCCGTAACGAAGGTTTCTCCGTCGTCGTTCTCTAACCAGAGCAGGGTTTCACCCGCTTCATTGCGGAAAGCTGTCCAGTCATAGGTGACAGCGTCCTCCGGGCTGTATGTTCGCGAGAGCAGAACCTGGAGTGCCTGCGGTTTGGTGAGCAAGTTGCCATCGCCGTAGTTGGTGAAGGCCACAAACACCGTGAAGGCTGTCGGATACAACACAAGCAGTAACATTAATGATAGACCAGGTGTGAACCAGCGGTAGGTCGTCATGCGGTCACTGACGAAAAAGACCGTTAAACCCACTGCGATAATCCCCAGCACGAGTGGCAGGAACCACTCGCCGTCACGCAGGAGCAGGAAAATCCACCAGATGCTAAGAGCGTCAATCAGGGCGACCGCGCCAAAGCGCAGGGTGAGGCCCACGGCAGTTGAACTTGTTTGGGATATAGAATCAGCCGGGGGGGTATACCCACCGGCTGATTGATTTTGAGTCGTTGTCATGATGTTTTTCCCAGTGGCAAACCCACCCCGCAATCATGGGGCGGGCGTTGCCTTGCGGTCTCTTAGCTGCCTTCTTCGATGGCGGTGCGGATGGCGTCCGCAGCGTCGGTGAAGGCCACGTTAGCCTCGGCCTCACCCTGCACGACGAGGGCGATACTGTTGCCCCAGGAGGTCCATACAGCGGACATCTCCGGAATGGCCGGCATTGCTAGGCCGTCGGACCCAGCGGCGGCGAACCCGTTCAGGATTTCGTCCTCAACCGACTCACGCACCGGGATGAAGGCGGAGGGGCGGTCGCCCGTCTCGAAGATCGCCCGCATCACATCTTCAGTGGCGATGTACTCCGTCAGGAACAGGGAGGCGATGGTCTTGTTCTCGCTGAACTCGTTGACCATAAAGCCCTGCACGCCCAGGAACGGACGGCCACTCTCAGCGGCTTCGGTGCCCGGAATGGCGCTGACCTCGAACGGAATGCCGGACGCCATGATGCGCTCAATGGCCCACGGCCCGGTGATAATCATGGCGGCGTCGCCAGCTTCAAAGGCGGCGTGCATGGTGTCGTAGTCGAGGCCGGTCGGCATCAAGCCAGCTTCCACGTAGTTGGAGAGGAAGGTGAGTGCTTCCACGGAACCCTCAGCGTCAATCCCCACGTCGGACGGGTCGTAGCCAGTCTCAGTGTCAAAAGCGAAGACGTAGCCGCCGAAGGCCGTCTGAACCGGGAAGAAGTGGTAAGGGTCGTTCTCCTGAATGACCCAACCGTAATCAGCAGCTTCGCTCTCAACGATTTCCTGGGAGATGGTCAGAACCTCTTCCCAGGTGGTCGGAGCGTCGGGTACCAATTCCGGGTTGCGGACGAAGGCAACGTTCTCGGTTGCGTAGGGGAGGCCGTAGATGGTGCCCTCGTAGTTAAAGGCGTTGACGGCAGCCGGGACGAAGTCCTCGGCCTTGTCGCCCAGGTCCACTTCGGCAATGAGGCCGTTGACGACCAGTTCACCGAGCCAGTCATGAGCGCCGATGATGATGTCTGGGCCTTCGCCAGC
>CAYWZS010000005.1:0-29053 GCA_964462905.1 uncultured Anaerolineaceae bacterium | reverse complement strand
CCAGTTCACCGAGCCAGTCATGAGCGCCGATGATGATGTCTGGGCCTTCGCCAGCCGGGGCTGCCGTCTTGAAGGAGTCGCGGATTTCGTCGAAGGGACGCTCGACAATCTCTACCTCAATGCCGTTGGCCTCGGTGAACTCGGCAACGGCCTCACCCAGGGCCGGGGCGCGGGTGTCGTCCGCCCAGATGGTCAGCGAGGGGGCATCCTGGCCGAGAACCGGGACGACAAACAGGCTGGCAACCAGCGCCAGAACAACCAATAAACCCATAGAACGGTGCTTCATGTAGTTTTCCTCCAGGGAAATGTTAGTTGAGTCTAAAACTAAGTTTTACATGAGCTTGTAACTAAATTTCATGTGATACTCATTATAAGCGTAAGGTGGCAAATTCTCAAACCTGAGTTGGGGAATTTGGGTGAAAAACCCCAATCCCCTGTTCACCTGCCACAATGACCTCTGTGGTAAGTTGCACGAAGAGGCCATGTTCGACGACCCCGGCGCGGCTTGCGAGTTCGGCAGCAAGGGCGGGAACATCCGCGATGCCGTCGGGGAAGTGGCAGTCGAGAATGTGGTGGCCGCTGTCGGTAATGTACGGGGTTCCACTGTCGGTGATGCGGAGGGTTGGTGTCGCGCCAATAACTGTTTCGATGTAGGCGGCAACAGTCGGCGCACCGAAGGGGATTACCTCGACAGGTAGTTTGAAGGTAGTGCCGAGTTGAGCTACACGCTTGGAAGCATCCCCGACGATAATCAGCTCCTTGCTGGCCTGGGCGACGATTTTCTCTCGGAGAAGGGCACCCCCCCCCCCTTTGATGAGGTTTAGGTTGGGGTCGATTTCATCTGCGCCGTCAATCGTCACGTCAAGTTGGGGGTGGTCCGCCAGGGTGGTGAGCGGCACACCGAGCTTTTCCGCCTCGGCACGGGTGCGGCTGGATGTTGGTACGCCGACGATGTTCGTGAGTTCGCCAGATGCCAGCTTTTCTGCAATGTGACGAAGTGCCCAGACGGCGGTGCTACCCGTTCCTAGGCCCAGCTTCATGCCGGAGCGAACGTGGTCGTTTACAGCGCGTTCTCCGGCCAACTTCTTGAACGGCTCTCTATCCATAATAGAGTTGTCCCTTCTCGTATCGTGCAAGATGTTGATTGTAACGAAAGCGGGGGCGAACGCGACAGTTTGTGAAAAATGTACGGGAAACGCCCCGGTGAATTTGTATGCTCATGAGATGCAGAGTGAGGGTCTTTAAGCTATAGTTAAATATGGTCTAATGTAAGTTGGTACTCATCCCCCATGACAAATGTCCGAAAAGCACTATTTGATCGCCTACTGGACTTCTTGCCTGCGTTCATCGCGCTGGTTGCGGCCTTTGCTGTTGCCTCGTTGCTCCTTTTGTCGCTCAACGCCAATCCCGCTACAGCGGTCGTGGCACTGTGGCAAGGGGCCTTTGGTAGCGAGAACGCCACCGCCGAAACCCTCGTCAAAGCAACGCCTATTCTCTTTGTCGCCATTGGGATTACCATCGCCTTTCGGGGGGGGATCATCAACATCGGTGGTGAGGGCCAAATGATTATCGGTGCGCTTGCCGGGACCGCTGTGGCGCTCCCACTTGGGCAGTCCACATCGTTTTGGATTGCGGTCCCCGCCACGCTTATCACCGGTTTTGTGGCAGGTGGGTTGTACGGCGGGCTGGCAGGTTACCTGAAAGCCTACTTCGACGTGAACGAAATCCTCAGCACGATCATGTTGAACCAGGTTGCCGTCCAGATGATGAACTACCTGCTCAGTGGGGTGATGCTAGACCCGGCTGATGTAGACAGCCACATCCCCAAGACAGCCCGCCTGGAGGCTGCCGCCCAAATTCCGCGTATGTTCATCCCGTTGCCGGGGGAGGCGGCCCTGTTCGACCGAACGCGCCTCCACTATGGCCTGCTCATCGGGGTCGTGCTGGCAATCCTTGTCTATATCTTCCTGTGGCGGACCTCGCTCGGCTACCGAATTCGGATGGTCGGCAAGAACGCCCGTGCGTCACGCTATGCGGGGATTGGTGTAGAACGCCAGACGGTGTTTGCCATGTTCCTCGCTGGGGGGTGTGCTGGGCTGGCCGGGGTGGTGCAGGTAATGGGCTTGCAGTATCGCCTACAGACGGACGGCTCCCCGCTGGGCTTCACTGGGAACGCCGGATTTAATGGGATTGTGGCGGCTTTGTTCGGTGGGCTGAACCCGATTGGCGCGATCCCGGCGAGTGCGTTTTTCGGGTCATTGCTGGTGGGGGCGCAACGAATGCAGCGCGAACTCGGCGTGAACGCCAGCTTGATTACGACCATTAACGGGTTGATTGTGGTGTTTGTCGTGAGCAGCCAGATCTGGGTGCGCCAACGGGCCAAGCGCCGCGCTAGTGGCCCACCAGACCAGCGCCCGCAACAAACCGCTGGCGAGTCGCCACTGCTTACGACGGATACCAGTACAAACACGGCTCCTGCTGGAGGGACGGACTAATGGAGTGGATTGGACAGATTTTTACAGCGAGTGTCTTCGCCTCCGCGATTCGTATGGCGACCCCCTATATTTTCGCGGCGATTGGTGAGACCTTCAGCCAACGCAGCGGCGTGTTGAACCTGGGGGTAGACGGAATCATGCTGATGGGGGCGTTTGCGTCGTTCTGGGTGGTGTTTGCCACTGAGAACCTGCTGCTGGGGGTGATTGTGGCCTTACTGGTGGGGGGCTTGATGGGGCTGTTTATGGCGTTCATCAGCGTGACACTCCAGGCGGAACAGGGCATCAGCGGGATTGGTGTGTATTTGTTTGGTTTAGGGTTTAGCGAGTTGTTGTTTCAACGGTTCATCGGCACGCCGAAGTCGGTTGCAGGGTTCGGGGATATTTACATCCCGGTTCTGAGTGATATTCCGGTGGTGGGGGAAATTCTGTTTAACCACAATTTGCTCGTGTATGTGGCGTTCGCGCTGGTCCCCATTAGCGCGTTTATCTTCAACCATACGACGTTCGGCCTCAATATTCGTGCTGTGGGGCAGAACCCACAAGCGGCTGACGCGATGGGCGTCAGCGTAACCCGTGTGCGCTACACCACTGTGACGATTGGCGGGGCGCTGGCGGGGTTGGCGGGTGCGAGCCTGTCGATTGCGCTGTTGAAGGTATTCCAACAGAATTTGACAGCGGGTTTGGGCTTTATCGCTGTCGCGCTGGTGTATTTCGGCGGTTGGCGTCCCTGGGGAGTGATGGCGGGGTCGCTCATTTTCGGGTTCGTGCGGGCGCTCCAACTTCAGATCGACACGGTCGGGTATTTGGACGACTACAGCGAACTTCTCATTATGGCTCCCTACGTTATTACCATTATTGCGCTGATGTTTGCAGCCAAGCGCCAGGAGCAGCCCACGGCGTTGACGTTTCCATTCCAACGGGAGTAGGCGTTGCGCCTACCTGGGGTGGGTTCCCCGTAAAACAGCCCGTTTTAACCTGTTTAACAATGTCTACCTAAAGGGGAAAATGAACATGATGACGTTCAACCGACTGATTTTGCTAATTGTGGCTTTCTCGCTGTTGGCCTTGCCGACGCTGGCCCAAGACGATGACGGGGTGTTCCGCGTGGCAGCGGTGGCACCGAGCGCGACCAATGACCTCGCGTTCAGCCAGAGTATGTACGACGCATTACTGGCGATTCAGGCAGAACTGGGCGAGGAGAATTTCGAGTTCGTGTTCCAGGACGGAACATTCATTGTAGACGATGCGGCGGTTGCGCTGCGTGATTGGGCTTCTTCCGGCGAGTTTGATCTCGTGATTGCCCACGGGTCTCAGTTTGGTAGCGTGACCGAGGAACTGGCGGTGGAGTTCCCTGAAGTTTCCTTCGCCTGGGGCACGGACGAAGACACCTTCGGCCTGCCGAACGTCTACGCTTACACGGCTGCTGCGGACCAAGGCGGTTACGTGAATGGTGTGTTGGCTGGGGCGCTGACCGAGGCCAACAATGTGGGGGTCGTTGGGCCAATTGAGGTGGGGGACGCTAAGCTGTACGTGGACGGCTTTGTCTACGGTGCGGAGCAGACCAACCCGGACGCCAACGTGACCGTGACCTATATCGGTAGCTTTAGCGATGTGCCGTTGGGTACTGAGGCAGCCAACACGCAGATTGACAACGGCGCGGACATTCTGACGGGTAGCGCCCAGATGGTCGTCGGCCCGATTGCGATTGCAACCGAGAACGACGTGCTATGGTTCGGCACGCAGTCCAGCCAGGATGAGCTTTCTGGTGATGTCGGGGTGGCGTTCCAGGTCTACGACTGGACGGTCGTGCTAGACGACATCATCGCCAACCGCGCTGAGGGTATCTTGGGTGGCGAGTCCTACGTCCTGACGTTGGAGAACGAGGGGCTGCTAATCGAGTTTGATGAGCAGTTCGAGATGAGCGAAGAACTGATGGCGCTGGCTGAGGAGACGATCCAGGGCATCATTGACGGCGAGATCGAGACGTTGCCAATGGAAGAAGAGGCCATTGAGGAACCAGAGGCCACTGAAGAGGCCGGGTAAATCCGAATCTCATCCCCCCCGTAAATCCCCTTTCCGGCATGGTGAGGGGGTTATTAGCTAGACCGAGGATTTCCTATGAGCACGAATCTCTCCACACCAACCGACAGCGCAACCCTGGCAACAGGGCACCGCCGTATTGACGAGCTACGCATGACGGGAATCGTCAAGCGTTTTCCGGGCGTGCTGGCGGCGAACAACATCAACTTCGACGTGCGCAGCGGCGAGGTTCATGCACTGTTGGGGGAGAACGGCGCGGGGAAATCCACACTGATGAAGATGCTCTATGGGTTGTACCAGCCGGATAGAGGCCGCATTACCATCAACGGGCATGAGGTGAAGATCACATCGCCACAGGACGCAATCAGCCAGGGGATCGGGATGATCCACCAACACTTCATGCTGGTGCCGTCGTTGACCGTGGCAGAGAACATCGCGCTGGGGATGCGCTCGGAGCGCGGGCCATTGCTGGACATTGATACGGTGTCCAAGCGCGTAACGGCACTTTCCAAGAAGTACAGCTTGCAGGTGTACCCGGATGTCCCAGTGTGGCAGTTAGCGGTAGGCGAACAACAGCGGGTGGAGATCGTGCGGGCGCTGTACCGGGGTGGGGCACTACTGATCCTAGACGAGCCGACGGCGGTGCTAACGCCGCAAGAGGTGGACGATTTGTTTGTTGTGTTGCGGCAGTTGGCAGATGACGGCCACGCGCTGATCTTCATCACGCATAAGTTACATGAGGTGTTGGCAATCAGCGACCGAATTACGGTGCTACGGGGTGGAGTGAAGGTGGACACGATCCCCCGTGAGGGCGCGACCAAGATACAACTTGCGGAGATGATGGTGGGGCGTCCGGTGATTCTCGCCTATGACAAGGTGGACCGCGAGAGGGAACAGCCCCGCCTGGAACTTTCCGGGGTGCGGGCGCTCAGTGACCGGGGCGACGAGGGACTAAAGGGTGTCTCGTTCAAGCTACACGGCGGCGAGATTCTAGCGGTGGCGGGCGTTAGCGGGAACGGCCAGCATGAACTCGCGCAGGTGATCTGTGGATTGCGCGACGCGACAGGCGGCAAGATCATAGCCGAGAGTGATGACATCACAGACTGGAACCCCACACAAATTCAGTTGAAGGGTATCTCCTACGTCCCTGAGGAGCGCATGATCGACGGCGTGGTGGCGGACTTCACCGTCGCAGAGAACTATGTGCTACAGGATCACGGGCGGATGCCGTTTGCTCGGGGAATCTTCATGAACTTCCGCAAGATTGCGGACGAGACACGACGGGCGATCAAGGAATATGAGATCAAGACGCCGAGCCACGATACACCGATTAAGAGCTTGAGCGGCGGCAATATTCAAAAGCTGGTGCTGGCGCGGGAGTTAAGCCGCTCCCCACATATTTTGATCGCGGCACAGCCCACACGCGGCGTCGATATTGGCGCGTCGGAGTACATCCACAAGCGGCTGTTAGGCGAACGCGAGCGCGGGACGGCGTTGCTGCTGATTAGCGAGGACTTGGACGAAATCCGGGCATTGGCGGACCGCGTGCTGGTGATGTACGAGGGTGAGGTCATGGGCATCGTGGACAACGCGACCACCACCGTTGAGGAAATTGGCCTGATGATGGCTGGGACACGGTTAGAAGATCTAGCGGCGGCGAGGGGATAATCCAACCAATCCTGATATAAACGATAGATTAAGCCTTCGGCAGATTCCCGTTAGGATGCTATAGTAGTATAGCTGACACTGTAACACCCACCACAACCCAGCTTTCGGCAGGTCGCTGTTCCGGCGGCGTTGGGGTTCGCCTCGAACCCTATCGAAAAGTACCTGTTTATCTGTTATCTGCTTTAAAGGACATGCCGAAAAATTATGAAACTCTGGAACAAGTATCACAACCCGAAAACCGTCGATGAGGCGGTGGCAGTACTGGCACAGTATGGCGGTGAGGCTCGCGTGATCGCGGGTGGCACCGATCTCATTATTGACCTACGCGCCGAGGGTGGCAAGCATATCCAAGAGGCGCTAGTGGACATTACCGCCGTTCAGGATATGTGCCACATTGAAATTGACGGCGATACCGTCACGATTGGCGGCGGCGTAACCCACGCGGCGATTGTGAGGCATCCCGAACTGGCGCGACGGGCAACGGCCCTTGTGGAAAGCTGTGGGGTGGTCGGCGGTCCACAGGTCCGCAACGCAGGGACACTCGGCGGCAACGTCGCGCACGCGCTCCCCGCGGGTGACGGCACAACGTCACTGGTTGCGCTGGATGCTGAGGTGGAGGTTGTCAAGGACGGCAAACGGCAGTGGGTCGGCATCCGCGATATGTTCAAGGGGCCGGGTAAGTCGCTGTTGGACAGCACCAAGGACATTCTCATCGGGTTCCGTTTTCAAGCGTGCCGTGGGCATGAGGGAACCGCTGCCAAGCGTGTGATGCGTCCGCAGGGCGTGGCGCTCCCGGTGTTGGGGTGCGCGGTGTGGGTGCGCGTCAGCGAGGATGGCGGTACCTATGAGGACGTGCGCGTGTGCCTGGCCCCGGTTGCCCCAACGCCCGTTCGCATTGAGGCCGTTGAGGAAATATTGCGTGGTGCGGCGATCAACGATGAGACGTTAGACGTGGCAGTCGCGGTAGCGCGTGACACCCTGAAACCGCGCACGAGCAAGTATCGGGCAACATCGGACTATCGCGCTGAGATGATCGAGGTGTTGCTGCGGCGCACGTTGCCGCTGGCTGTCGAGCGCGCCCGGACGGGTGAGGCCACGCCCGAAGGCGTCGGCGTTTAGCCCCCAACTACCGTTAGCTTAGGATTGCGAGGAATAACTTACATGGGAACTCTGAACATCACGGTAAACGGCAAGCCGCTAGAGCTTGAAGTCGATGAGTCGCGCACGCTGTCCGCGTTTTTACGTCTGGACTTGGGCCTGACCGGGACCAAGATCGGCTGTGAGGAGGCCGAGTGCGGTATTTGTACGGTATGGGTGGACGGTACCCCGGTGGATAGCTGTGTGTACCCGGCATTCAAGGCGCAGGGGCGCAGCATCACAACGATTGAGGGGCTGGCGCAAGGCGAAGAGCTGCACCCGATGCAGAAGAACTTCATTGACCACGGCGCGGTGCAGTGTGGGTTCTGCACGCCTGGGCTGATTATGACGGCGGCGGCGCTCGTGGACGAGAACGACGACCCGGACGAGCACGACATCAAGGTGGCGCTCAAGGACACCTACTGCCGCTGCACGGGCTATACCAGCGTGATTAACGCAATCAAGAGCGCGGCGGCGGAGAAGCGTGGCGAGGGTCCGCTCCCGGTGAACGACCCGGCAGTCCAGGAGCCGATGCACGCGGTCAGCCGTAGCGTCCCGCCGATTGGCGTGCAGGACAAGGTGACAGGCGTAGCCAAGTATACCGACGACTACGTTTTCGAGGGGATGCTGTACGCCCGCACGCTGCGTAGCCCCCACCCGCACGCCAAGATTATCAGCATCGACACCAGCAAGGCAGCGGCACTACCCGGTGTACAGTCCGTGTTGACGCACAAGGACGTACCCGGTAAGAACATCCACGGGCTGATCTACCTGGACTGGCCCGTGTTGTGCCATGATGTTGTGCGCTACGTGGGTGATGCCGTGGCGATTGTCGCGGCGGACACGCCGGAGATCGCAAACGCGGCGCTAGAACTGATCGACGTGGACTACGAGCCGCTCCCGGTGGTCGCAACGCCGCAGTACGCGCACAGCCCAGAGGCCCCGAACCTACACCCGGAACACGAGACGGGCAACCTGCTCAAGCACATCAAGGTGCGCCACGGGGACATTGAGGCCGGGTTCGCACAGGCTGATGTGATTGTCGAAAAGACCTACAACACCCCGACCACCGAGCACGCCTTTCTGGAGCCGGAGTGTGCAATTGGTATCCCGGCGGGCCACGACGACGACCACAAGAAGCTGACAATTTACGTGGGGTCGCAGATTCCATATCAGGACCGTAACCAGGTCGCACGGGCGATGGCGCTGGAAGAAAAACAGGTTCGCATTGTCGGTACGCTCATCGGTGGCGGTTTCGGTGGCAAGGAGGACATCGCCGGGCAGATTCACGTTGCGATGTTGGCGGAGGTCACGGGTAAGCCGATCAAGATGCTGTACACGCGCCAGGAGTCGCTGATCTTCCACCCCAAGCGCCACGCCACGACGATTCGCATCAAGACGGGCGCGACTAAGGATGGCAAGCTGATCGCAGTCGAGGCGGAACTCTACGGCGACACCGGCGCTTATGCCTCCCTGGGTGATAAGGTGATGACCCGCGCCACCACCCACGCGACCGGGCCGTACAACGTCCCGAACTCCAAGATTGACTGCTACGCGATGTACACCAACAACCCGCCGTCCGGCGCGTTCCGTGGCTTCGGCGTGACGCAGTCCGCATTCGCTGTGGAGCAAAATATGGACATGGTCGCCGAGGCCCTGGGTATGGATCCGCTGGAGTTCCGGCGCATCAACGCGCAGAAGGTGGGCGTAACCACAGCCACGGGCCAGTTGCTCCGTGAGAGTGTCGGCCTGCTAGAGACAATTGAGCGTGTCGAGGAGGACATGCAGGCCCAACACAGCAATAACGGCGGTTTCAAGTGGGGCTGGCATGACGGCAGCAAGGCTTATGGTTGGGGTATCGCAGCGGCCTACAAGAATACGGGCTTGGGTGGTGGTGCGCCTGATGTGAGTGAGGCGGAGGTCGAGGCCTACGAGGACGGCACGTTGCAGGTTCGCACGTCGTCGGCAGACATGGGGCAGGGCTTGGCGCACGTCGTCGCACAAATGGCCGCTGAGGTGATGAATGTGCCGTACAACAAGGTGCGCGTGTTGTTGAGTGACACGGACCTGACACCGAACGGCGGCCCGACGACGGCCTCCCGCCAGACGTTCATGACCGGGAATGCGGCTCGGCTGGCGGCATCCACATTACGCGAGGCGATGACGCAGTCCGCAGCAGAGTTGATGGACGCGCCGCCGGAGGAGATCACCTACGAGGAGGGGCTGATGCGCCGTAACGGGCACAGCGTCCCGATGGGCGAGGTGGTCAAATTCATGAAGCAGAGTGGCCTCCAACCCATCGCCAAGCACGAGTATTGGGCACCCAAGACCAAGCCGTTAGGCGCAGGTGGCGACATGCACTTCGCGTTTAGCTATGCGACCCAGGCCGCGCTGGTTGAGGTGGACATGGAAACTGGCGAGATTCATGTGTTGAAGGTCGTCAGCGGTACAGATATTGGGCGTGCCATCAACCCGTTGATGCTACAGGGGCAGATCGAGGGCGGCATCGTGATGGCGATGGGCAACTGTTTGACGGAGGCCTACATCACTGAGGATGGTGTGCCGTGGACGCGCCTACTGGCCCGCTACAAGATGCCGAGCATCAAGCACACGCCGGAGATTATCAGCCACCTAATTGAACATCGCTCTGAGGATGGGCCGTATGGTGCGAAGGGCGTGGGCGAGATTCCGTCCATCAACACGACCCCGGCCATTTGTAACGCGATCTACCACGCAACAGGTGTGCGTATCTACAGCCTGCCTGTGGACCAGGACGCGCTCAAACGGGCATTCGTTAACCAGGAGACTGAGGTTCACACTGCCTGGGCGGACGTGAAGTAACAACCGCACCCCAAGCGTCCGCTCCATGCTGGAGCGGGCGCTTTTTAGTTGGGTCGGGCTAGCCCTGCACAGCACCCGACGCTAACCCCGCCACGACCCACCGCTGAAAGACCACCACGAGCAGCACCACCGGCAACAAAGATACGATAATCCCGGCGCTAACCCATGCCCACTGTAATTCGAATGCTTGCGACAATCCCAGAATGGCCGCCGGGATCGTCTGGGCTTCTGGGGCGCTACGGGTGAGGGTGAGCGCCAGGATGAACTCGCCCCAGGAGCCGACAAAGGCCAACACACCTGCGCTGAACAGTCCCGGCCCGGCCAATGGGAGCATAATTCGCCAGAATACCCCCGCTGGACGCAATCCGTCCACTAGGGCGGCGTCCTCCAGTTCGCGGGGCAACCCGGCGAAGTAGGCCGCCAGTAACCACGTACTCAGCGGGATGTTGTAGGCGATGTTGGGTGGAATGAGCGCCCACACACTCCCGACAAGGTCAAATGAGCGCATTAGCACGAAGGTCGGTGCGATAACGACGATTGGGGGGACCATGCCGCCGATCTGGATTAGAAACAGTGAGGTGATCCCGTAGCGAAAGCGCAGCCGAGTAATCGCATAGGCAGCTAACGATGCGACCAGCAACACGCCGACTGTCACTAGGGATGACACGAGCAGGCTGTTACGAACCGCTGTTTGGATGCTGACCCGTTCACCGAAAATTTCTTGATAGCTCTCCAGTGTTGGGTTACTCGGCAGGTATTCGACGGGCAGACGGAACTCGGTGCCGGGTATCTTGAGCGAGGTCGTGGCAATCCAGTAGAGCGGGGTAAGCGCGTAGAGCGCGACCAAGACGAGCAGCCCAATCCCGATGAGCCAGGTGCGGAGGTGGTCGTTGTGGGTGGTCATCGGCGGAAGCTCACATTCGCACGCAACCGCCACAGGTAAACGCTACTCACGGCCATCACCAGGACGAACGTCACAACGGCGTAAGCACTCCCCAGGCCAAACAGCGTGAACGAGAAATAATAGCGGTAGACGAAGGCGCTGAGGATTTCCGTCGCATTGCCGGGTCCGCCACCCGTCAGGCCGTAAACGATATCGAAGGAGCGCAGCGCGTCTATCGTGCGGAACAGGAGCGCGGCGAGGATCGTGGGGGTGAGCAGGGGGAGTGTGATACGTGTGAAGCGCGTCCACCCGTTTGCGCCGTCAATACGAGCTGCTTCGTACAGGGTTTGGGAGATCACAGCCAGCCCCCCCATCAGAAAGATCGCGGTGATAGATGATCCCTTCCAGGCGTGGGCGACGATAACGCTGTGAACGGCGAGGGTGGCCTGTGTTAGAAACTGCGGTGGCTCCGCGAGTAGGCCGAGGTCTACGAGCACAACCCCGAACAGGCCCACGTCACTATTGTAGAGCCACTTCCACATTGAAGCCTGCACGACCGGGGGGACGGCCCACGGTACGACGACCAGCGCACGCACCAGCCAACGCAGCGATTTCGGCACCTGGTACGAGGCGAGGGCCAACCCCATACCAATGATGAACTCAATCAGTACGGCGAGCCCCGTGAAGTAGAGCGTAAAGCGCAACGACCCCCAGAACTCGGCATCGGTGAACACGTCGCTGTAGTTGCGAAGGCCGATAAAGCGGTCTGCCGTGACGGTGGTCGTGAATTGCAGGTCGAAGAAGCTGTAGAGTAGGGTTTGCAGAATCGGATAGTAGAGAAACGCGCCGATCATCACGAAGGATGGGAGCAAGAAGGCGAGGGCGAGTAACGTCTCGCGCCGTCGGAGGGTCATGGTGGGGTTGTCCTGGAGGTGTTGCGATTATGGGACTCATACTCTAGCACATACTAACCAGGGAAGGGGTGAACGCTATGCCACCCCTCACATGATGGTGTTACTTGGCGCGGGCGATCAGGCTCACACCTGTCATGTCTTGCGGCTGGGCCACACCAAGCAGATGCAGTACCGTCGGCGCGACATCGCATAGGGCACCACGCGGGCGCATATCGTAGAAGTGGCCGTTGCTAATGGCGAAGAAGGCAACGGGCTGGGTGGTGTGGTAGGTGTGCGGTTCCCCTGTGATCTCGTCAATCATGCGGTCGCAGTTGCCGTGATCTGCCGTAACGAGAACCGTACCCCCCTTGGCGGTAACGGCCTCTACCAGCGCCCCCGCGCATTGGTCCACCGTCTCACACGCTTTGATGGCGGCTTCGAGTGATCCAGTATGGCCGACCATGTCCGGGTTAGCGAAATTCACGAGGAGGAAGTCATCGTCGTGTTCTTCGAGGCGTTGTAGGGTCGTGTCACGCAGTTCGGGGGCGCTCATCTCCGGTTGGAGGTCGTAGGTGGCAACTTTGGGCGAGGGAATGATGCTGCGGTCCTCACCTTCGAAGGGTTCCTCGGTGCGTCCGTTGAAGAAGAACGTGACGTGTGGATATTTCTCCGTTTCGGCAGTGTGATATTGTGTTTTTCCAGCTTGGCTCAGCGTCTCGGCAAGGGTGTTGCTGATATATTGTGGTGGAAAGGCGACTTGTACGGGCAGGCCATCCATGTATTCGGTCATGGTGGTCACATGTAGATTATCCACGACTTCGCCGTCGAATCCGTCCGGGTGTTCCCCGGTAAATAGGCGGGCCATCTGGCGCATACGGTCCGAGCGGAAGTTGTAGCAGAGGACGCTGTCGCCCGATGATAGGGTAAGCGCCGTGTCGTCGTCGCCAATGACCACAGGAATCACAAATTCATCGGTTACGTCGTTATCGTAGGAGGCACGTAAAGCCTCGGACGCGGTCGCGTAGCGTTCCCCGGCGCGAGCGGTGAGGGTTTTGTATGCCTGCCCGGTGCGCTCCCAGCGTTGGTCGCGGTCCATCGCGTAGTAGCGCCCGCTGAGGGTCGCCACACGGCCAACGCCCTTTTCCTGTAGGTAAGCTTCCACTTCTTCCACAAAACCGAGGCCGCTCTCGGTGGGGGTGTCGCGCCCGTCCGTGATGAGGTGCAGCACAGGGTTCAGGTTGTGGTCGGCGGCGATGTCGATTAGCGTGAACAGGTGATCCTTGTGACTGTGTACGCCGCCATCGCTCAACAGGCCGATGAGGTGCAGCTTGCCGCCGGACTTGGCTGCGGCCATTGCGCCGACAATGGCCGTATTCTCGCGTAGCTTGTTCTCCCGAATGGCAATGTTGATGCGGGTGATGTCTTGGTAGACCACGCGGCCCGCACCTAGGTTCAGGTGGCCGACCTCACTATTGCCCATCTGTTCCGGCACGAGGCCGACAGCCTCACCGGAGGCGTCCAGCAGGGAGCGTTCCAGGGTGGCGTTCCAGTGGTCGTAATTGGGGGTAGCTGCATGGTAGGGGGCGTTGCCGTGTTGCATTGTTCGCACGCCCCAGCCATCTAGAATAATTAGCATGACAGGTTTTACCGAATCCATAGGTTTCCCCTTTTGTTTCCAATAGTTGCCTCGGACCCTATTTGTAGCGCATGTTGGGCTGGAAACAAAATCCCCAGTCGGGCGGGGTGTGTTCAGGCTTGGGGGCAGCGTGTTGTAGTCGGCTACGTTTATTCGTGTCCTGTTATAACAAACTTTCTTGTCGTCACCAGTGGTTCAGGCTATTCCAGCAAAATGTCGGAGCAAGCCGCCTGCGGTTAAAACCACAGGCTACAGCCTAGCGCGTCCACTTCAATGGGCACGTTTTAGCCGTAGCCGGGGGATAACGCTATCTTTCATCTGGAATAGCCTAAGTAGTCCCGGTTCAACGTTTGGATAGCGTCTGCGGTGGCGGCGTTTGCGCGTGCTATACTGGTCACACTAGCGCAATTGATGATATATGGAGACGTTATGGATACGACAACGACAAATCCGACCCCGCCACCGAGCAATTTGCAGGCCTGGTACAGTGCGGCGCGTCCGCGCACACTGACGGCAACCTATGCGCCGTTGGGCATTGCGGCGGCGCTGGCAATTGGCGATAGGCGTTTTAACCTCTTTCACTTTGTGCTGGCGTTTATTGGGGCGTTGTTCTTACAGGTGGCGGCGAACCTCATCAACGAGTATTTCGACTTCAAGCGCGGTGCGGACGAGGGTAAGGTCGCGGGGCAGGGGATGACGATTAAGAACAAGGTGCTGACACCGAATGAGGTGTTGGCCGGGGCAGTTGGAACGGTGTTGGCCGGGGTTGCTATCGGGCTATTCCTGTTGGCGCGGACGGGTTGGCCGTTGCTGTGGATCGGTATGGGGGGGGTGTTCGTGGTGGTAACGTACACAGCAGGACCGTACCCGCTGGCGTATAATGGACTGGGCGAGGTTGCCGTTGGGATTTTCATGGGGCCGATGATGGTACTGGGTGCCTACTTCGTCACGGCGGAACAACTCCGTTGGGACCCGGTGACAGCCGCAATCCCGATCATGTTCACGGTGGCAGCGATTCTGCACGCGAACAATATTCGTGATAGGGAGGCGGACATCGCGGTGAACAAAAAGACGCTGGCGGTGCGGCTGGGCCGGGATGGTGCGATCAAAGAATATGTATTCCTGATGTATGGGGCCTATGTCGCGTTGGTGGTGCTGGTCGTGCTGCGAATCATGCCGCCGACAGTGCTGGTTGCCCTGGTAACATTGCCAGAGGCGCGGCGACTGGTCGGCGTGTTCGGCACAGAGACCGATCCGGCGAAGTTGCACCCGGCGCAGGGGCAGACGGCGAAACTACATGGGCAGTTCGGGCTGTTGATTGTGGCGGGGTGGCTGGCGTGGCACGGGGGTATCTGGCTGATGAATGCGGTGTAGAGGGAGGAATTTACGATGGTTGGTGTGGCAACGGTTGAGGAACTCAAGCCGTTAATTCGGGAGCGGGTCTTAAGAGAAGCCATGACGCTTTGCGTAGTCGGGATGATCGTGCGTGTCGATCTCATCCTAGACTTCACGAAAGATGGGAAAACCGACATTCATGCAGGCTCGAATGATGCAGGAAGTTGTTATCTGACATTGCGACATATGATTTCGTACACATCGCGATGGCGCTCGGTCAAAATCTGACGTTGGTGACGGATGACGAACGGCAAGCGAAGGCCGCTCGTGCGGGGGTGCCACCCTGAAACCCATAACGGACTTTCAGGGTGGCACGTCAGAAGAGTAGCTGCTACTCAAAAGCGTGCTGCTGTGCAGTTTGCCAGTAGCGCGAGAAGCGGCGCAGGTCGTATGGCCCCTCGTGCGTCACAATTGGGCGCTCCTGCATGATCTTCACGGTAAGTTGCCTCTCTAGGGTGCGGACAATACCCGCAAAGCGCGGCGATGGGCTGTCCATCGTCACAATTGTTCCGGCGTTGTGCTCCTCCGCGAACTGCACAATCTCCGGGTAGACGTTCCCCCGGCGGATAACCGCTCGTGTTTCCAGTAAACTCTCGTACATGAACAGAATCCGCTTGAGGGCGATGTCGTAGTCGTCTAATAGGGCCTCGTCCCACACCCACACGACTGGGGCGTCTGGGTACTGTTGGAGCGCGGGGTTGTTCGGGTTCAGGTTGTCGCCGTGTAGCCAGATGACCGGATTATCGACCTCGATATTGGGAGTGTGGCTGGTAAACGTGACTTTGGCGAGCTTCTTCTTAATCTCCGATGGCTTGCCTGTAGACCCCTGACCATAGGGGAACAGCCGTGCGGTGATGGCCTCGTAGCTCCCGGTGAAGTTGCTGTCCTTCTTGCCACAGCCGGGCACCTTCTCCATGTATTTGTCCATGTTGGATTGGTTGAAGATGTAGGGTTTGCTGCCGAAGGTGGACGCCACCCACTGCCAGGATAGGTTGTTGCTGGCCGGGTCGCCGTCCAGCAAATGTTCCAGGAACCAACTTGCGCCAACCTGCCATTTCACCTTACGCCAGTGGACCGTGTAGGCGGCAAGGTACATCCGCAGGCGGTTGTGTAGGTAGCCTGTTTCGTATAACTCGTTAATCATGTAGTTGATGCAGGGGGAGTCCGTGGTGGCATTGCGTATGTCCTGGGGGAGTTCGTCGGCGTAGTCGTCCGCCGTGAATCCCGTTTTCCAGTTCTCGATGTCGGTCCACACATCGTCGCCGATAACGGTGTAGACGCGCTGCCAGTAGTCGCGCCAGCATAGCTCGTTCACCAGTTTCTCGGCTTTAGCGGGGCTGGTTATCTGGAGTGCGCGGTCCCGCACCTCCGCCAACGACAGAATCCCGTGGCGCAGGTACGGCGACAGATAGGTCACGTCACCGTCCAGGTAGTTGCGCGTTTTAGCGTAGGACGCCGGCTTGATCTGCTCCAGGCGTTCTTCGGCGGCGGCGCGTCCGCCACGGGTTGCCGGAATGTGGCTGTCACGCGCAGCAGCAGCGGGAAATTCTTCTTTCAGAAATGTAATGAGGTCGTCGCGATCTTTGAAATCGCGGCGCATGTTGAGATAGTCGTATGCGACCATGTGGTTTTTCCTCTCCAACAAGTGCCAATCAACACAGCCATAGTTTACATGGATGAACACCTGTGTTGTTGGGACGTTGATAGGTTGCTTATCGGTGGGTTAGGTGTGGCTCATGTTCCGTAACACGTTATAATGCGGCTCATTTACACATAAACGCAAGCAAGGCACACGGGAAGGCATAATCATGAAAATCTGTGTATTTGGGCTATGGCATCTGGGTAGTGTGACGGCGGCTTGCTTGGCGGAAGCCGGGCATGACGTTTTTGGGTTGGACCCGGACGACAGCACTATCAGCAACTTGAACCGTTCTCAGCTACCGATCTATGAGCCAGGTTTAGCGGACCTCGTGCAGCGGGGGATTCGTGCGGAACGGCTAATGTTTACGACTGATCCGAGAGACGCCGTGCGCGATGCCGATATTGTGTGGGTGACGTTTGACACGCCGGTTGATGAGAATGATAAGGCCGACGTGGACTATGTGACGAACCATGTTGAGAGCATTTTTCCGTATTTGAAGGCAGGGACCGTGGTGCTCTTGTCGTCGCAGTTGCCCGTGGGGACGGCGCGTGCCTTAGCTGCTGAATATGCCGATCATGGGAACCCGGCTTCGGTGCAATTTGCCGTTTCGCCGGAGAATTTGCGGCTCGGCAAGGCCATTGAGGTGTTCACCAACCCGGATCGGGTAGTGGTGGGCCTGCAAGGCGACGCGGCGCGTGCGCCAGTTGCAGAGATGTTCGCGCCGATTACGGACCGGATTGAGTGGATGAGTGCCGAAAGTGCCGAGATGACCAAACACGCCCTGAACGCCTTTCTTGCAACATCGGTGACGTTTGCCAACGAGATCGCGCGGCTGTGTGAGCAGGTTGGCGCGGACGCAAAAGAGGTTGAGCGCGGCCTCAAGACGGAGCGGCGCATCGGGCCGGGGGCTTACCTGGGGCCGGGTGGTGCGTTTTCTGGGGGAACGCTGGCGCGGGATATGGCGTTTCTGGGGGCGTTAGCCACCAAACACGAGCTAACGCTGCCGCTGGTTTCAGCGGTCCCGGCCAGCAACGACGCCCATAAGCTGTGGGCAGTACAGCGTTTAGAGGAACTACTGGGGAGTGTCAGCGGAAAGCATATTGCGATTTTAGGGCTGACGTACAAACCGGGGACCGACACGTTGCGGCGCTCTTTAGCGGTGGAGACGGCGCAGGCGTTGGTTACGCGTGGGGCAATGGTTCACGCGCATGACCCGGTGGTGAAGCAACTGCCGGATGCCCTCAACGAGTTTATCAAACTACACGCTGATGTGACGGATGCGATCAATAGCGCAACCGCAGTGGTGCTGGCGACGCCTTGGGACGACTACCGTAATTTGCCTGCTGGGACATTTGGCGGACAAACTGTGGTGGATGCCAACGGCTTCCTACGGAGTAAGTTAGCAGGTGCAGCCGACATTCAATATTATTCGGTGGGGGTAGTTGGTTAACGTCACACTCATCTTTGTAAAACGCAACAGGAGCCGTGTGTAATGCAGCGTCTAAACGCTACATTTGCTTTTACACCGGGGTTTCCGTGAACTGCGAGCGATGTATGACAGAATACCTCGTGATCGGGATTAACGTCACCATCATTTTGACGAACCCATCACATAAGAGTACAATGAGTGCTATGTAAAGGGTTCTTTATGCAGATTAAGTAAATTAAATTTGGGAGGCAACCCCCTATGAAAGTGTATGAGTCCAAGCAAATTCGTAACGTGGTATTGGTCGGGCATCAGGGGTCTGGTAAGACCTCGTTGACCGAGGCGATGTTGTTCAATGCGGGGACGATTAACCGACGGGGGACTGTGGAGGATGGCAACACCGTCTCGGACTGGACGGAGGAGGAGCGCGAGCGTCAGCATTCGCTGGCAACGTCGCTGGTCCCGGTGGAGTTCAACAACTACAAGATCAACCTGCTAGACACACCCGGCCTAGCAGATTTTCAGGCAGAGATGAAAAACGCGATCCGCGTGGCAGACAGTGTTTGTGTGGTTGTAGACGCGGTCAGTGGGGTTGAGGTGGGGACGGAAGTTGTGTGGGGGTACGCACAGGTTTATCAGCAGCCGATCATTGTGACGATCAACAAGATGGACCGTGAGAATGCGAGTTTCTCCCGCACGATGAGCCAGCTTGAGGCCGCATTCCCAGATTACAAGTTTGTCCCGGTGATGTTGCCGATTGGCGAGGGGGCGGACTTCAAGGGCGTGTGCAACCTCATGACGAAGAAGGCTTACTATGAAGAGGGCAAGAACCGCGACGACTTACCGGGGGATATGATTGAGGATGTTGAGGCGGGGCATATTGATTTGGTAGAAGCAGCCGCCGAAGCGAGTGAAACCCTCATTGAGAAGTACTTCGCGGACGGCGACCTGGGCAACGACGAGATTCGCGATGGAATGCGAATGGCTGCCCGTGACCACGAACTCCGCACGGTTCCTGTGTTCGTGTCCTCTGGGACGGCAAACATCGGAACGTATCCGCTGATGGAGGCGTTCACCGTGTATGTTTCCCCGCCGACCCAACGGCGTGTTGGCGTGACACAGCCGGGTGAGGATGAGATTGAGTACATTACCAAGCCGCAGACGGACGACAAGGAACTAGCGGCCTATGTGTTTAAGTCGATCAACGACAAGTACGTGGGCGCATTGACGTTTATGCGCGTGTTTGCCGGGTCGATTGAAAGTGACAGCCGCGTTTACAACGCAACCCGCGACAAGGAAGAACGCTTTGGGCAGTTGATGGTGATGCGCGGTAAGGAGCACGACACGGTAGATCGGTTACACGTTGGTGATATCGGCGTGGTGTCTAAGTTGAGTGTGACCCACACCGGCGACACCCTAACCAATGGCGACAAGCGGAGAATTGTGAAGCCGTCCTTCCCAGAGCCGCTGTATATGGTGGCAGTGGAACCCCGGACCCAGGCCGACAACGGCAAGATGGGCCAGGTGTTGAGTGACCTGTGCGACGCGGACCCGACATTACAGTGGCGCACGGACCCCAGCACCAAACAGGTGATCCTGGAGGGTATGGGTGAGACACACGTCAAGCTGGCGATTGCGCTGGCGGAGCGCCTTGGCTGCTCTTTGGAGACAGAACTGCCGAAGGTGCCGTACAAGGAGGCGATTACGCAGACGGCCTCCGAGCGGTATCGTCATAAGAAGCAGTCCGGCGGGGCGGGGCAGTTCGCGGAGGTACAGTTGCGCTTGGAGCCGAACCCCGGTGGTGGCTACGTCTTTGAGAGTGAGATTCGCGGTGGCGCAATCTCGGCAGTGTTCCTGCCATCTATCGACAAGGGCGCACAAAGCGTACTGGCCGAGGGCGTGCTGTCCGGGTTCCCAATCGAGGACGTGAAGGTCGTCGTATTCGACGGCAAGGAACACCCGGTGGATAGCAAGGATATCGCCTTCCAGATTGCGGGGCGTGAGGGTTTCAAGGCGGCATTTATGGCGGCGAACCCGGTGTTGCTGGAGCCGATCTATGATGTTGAGGTGATCGTGCCGGAGAGCATGATGGGCGACATCATGAGCGATATGAACAGTCGGCGTGGGCGCGTGAGTGGGATGGACACGATTGGCGTTAAGAGTGTGGTGCAGGCACAGGTGCCACTGTCGGAAATGTTGCGCTACGAGAATGATCTTCGCTCATTGACGGGGGGGCGTGGGATCTATCGGATGTCATTTAGCCGCTATGAGCAGGTTCCAGCGCACATCGCCAAGGGCATCGTCGCGGAACCAGTAGGCTAACGCACACGCATTATCCCAAACGCAATTGCACGGGTGACAATGCCCCCGCCATATATCATGTGTGGTTGGGGGCTTTTTCGCGTATCGAACTGGACGTTGTATCTGTTCGGCGTTAGGCTGTAGATGATTTGACCACATAGGAGCATAATCCCATGAGCGATTTACCACCCGGTCACAAGTTCCCCGCTGGGAAAACCCAGGTCACGCAGGCGGCAATGGGTATTCTACAGGCGGACGGGCATATGGCGGCGGAGTTCCTGTCGCGGCATGTGGCGGGGGACTGGGGCGACCACGACCCGCCGCAGAGGGCGCAGAATGACGCGGCGTTAGAAAGCGGTGGACCGTTGCACAGCATCTATCACACGCGGTCTGGCCGTGAGTTGTGGGTGTTCACGGACGCGAACCGAGTGCAAACGACGATTCTACTGCCGGAAGATCAGACCGGCTAGGGTTGCCAGGCAACCTCGCCAACCGACTGTCCGCTAATGATGTTCGTCTGTGTTGCCGTGGCAAGATCAACACGCAACAGGCCGTTCAAGGCCAGTGGAACGAGAAGGCTGTTGCCGTCTGGTGACCATGCAGGCATGAAGCTATAGCTATTGTAAACATCCTCAAAGCGCGTGTTGCCGGTTGTGAGGTCATCAACGCGCAGGGCAAAGTCAATGAAGGCGTCGCCCGTTTCGGCGGTATAGACGATACGTGTGTGGTCCGGAGAGCGTGTGACTTTTTCGGCCTCAAGGTCCATTGCGAACACCTGGATCATCTCGCTTTCTAGGTCCAGGGTAGTGTAGGTTTCACGATAAACAGCGGCACTTACGAACATTGAGGGTGTCGCCGTCAGTCGTGTAGATGCGGGCGGTTGCACCGATGCGCGGCGAAAGGTTGATGATGTTGCTTTGTGCGCGGGGCGCGACTGTGGATAGCAGTCGTATGAACAGCAGCACGAAAATTCGCATAGTCAGTGCAATGCCGTATCCGTTGAGGAGCATGGGGCCTTGCTCTTTCGTATAGTCACACAACAGAGGTGTTGAGAGGACTTTTGGCACATTTTGGTTTTATTTGTGGCGATTTTGTTCGACTGATGAGTTTGCTTTCCCCTAATCGATCACAGCCGAACAAAATCGCCTTTTCCATCTGTATTCTGCGCGAGGAAACTAGCGCGTCACGTTTAAACGCGCTGTTAAATCTAGCGTAGCAGGTCGGAGATATCGAAGTGGAGGATACCGCCGGGGGGCTTGCGCTGGGCGGCGTCCGCCTGGCCGATGTAGCCGAGGGTGGTTGCAACGCTGCTATGGCCCAGGTTTTGCTGGATGACCTCCGGGCGCATTTTCGCGTCATAGAGCAAACGCGCATAGCTACGACGCAGGTCGTGTGGCTCGACCTCCCGTAGTTCGCCATCAATCACGAGCGGGTAGTCCTTCAGCAAGTAGCGCACACTGCGCGGGCGTAACGCCGTTTTACGCACCTTCTTGTTTCCCTTGTAGAAGCCGCGTATCAGCGGGCCATCGGTGATTCCTGCTCGGAGCGTCCAATGTTCCGTTAGCGGCAGTATCCACTCGAACGCGCCGTAGGGCACAAGTCGCTGTTTTTGGCCTTTGCCCTCTGGCACGAGTAGCGCCAATTGACCGTCTAGGCGGTGACGCAGGTGACGCACATGGATCGCGCATAACTCGAACTTGCGAACGCCTGTTGTCAGCATGAGCGCAATGGCGACTGTGTCCCGCAGTCCTTTTAGGGAATCCGTACCTGGTGCGTGGATCAGTTCAAGCGCCTGAGCTGGCGACAGGCGTAGGTGTTCGTTGTCGGTGTGGTCTTGTTTAGTGAGAACGTTTACGCGGGTGTTGATGGGGTGAATGTCGTTGCGAAGTTGGTCTAAAAGTTCCTCGACGAAGGCGCGGCGCTCGGCAAGGCTTTCGGCGGGGGCGGCATCCAGCATATGACGGCGCAGGGTGTTATCCGTCATGATACGCTGGTACTGGGCGCGGATCGTTGAGAGATAGGCCTGAACCGTTGCAGGGCTGCGTTCTGCCAGCAGGTGATTGCGGTAGATAGCAAGTTCGGGTCGGGTCCAGTGGCGGTTGGTGGTGTTCAGCCAGTCCACGAATAGCCGCAAGCGTGACGTTGTGTTCTCTCCAGCTAGGGTAGGTGGGGTGAGGACAGCTTCGTTACTGAGGGGGTCGGTGGGTGTAATCTCATTCATGCGATTATTGTAGCATACGCGGGTGAATTTGATGAGTGGGGTATTTGTCCGTTAAATTACACATGAACGTCTGCTAAACCTGCCTGCAATTGCGTAACCGCGCTTACGGTTTGGGTGTTAATCTAAATATAAACTTTTTTCTGGTGAATATGCAAACGAGATGCGGGGATGGCAGTTATCATGAGGCAAACTCTCTTTGACACAACCTGGGGCGATTTCCAAAGACGCCTGCTAACCATCGCTATTGGTGCGCCGATATTGATCGGTGCGATGGTGTTTGGTGCGCCGTACTTTGACGTTGTCATGTTGGTTGTAGGGGGTTTGGTGCTGGTGGAGTTTGAACGGATGGTGCGTCCTGGTCATCAGGTGGCTTTGCCGTTGATGTTTGGGGTAGCCGCGTTATTTGTGTTTACCATTGCCTATGCACCGTCCTACTTTGGTTGGGGGTTGACCGGTATTGCGCTGTTAACCGCGTTGGCGTTGCTGGCCGTGGGGCGCTCGCAGGATGTACGCTGCGACAGCGTGCTGTATCCGTTGTTAGGCTCCGTGTATATTGTTGTGCCGCTTGCGCTGATTATCGCGCTGCGAGGGACAAACGAGGGGCGGTTGTGGATTTCGTTGTTGGCGTGGGTGACGTGGTTTACGGACTCCTGGGCGTTGATTGGTGGGCGATTCATCGGGCGAACGCGGTTGGCCCCCACGATTTCACCAGGCAAGACGGTTGAGGGGGCACTCGTTGGGGTGAGTTTTGGTGTTGTTGCCGGAATGATCATTACGTTGATCGTTGGTAAGGGGCTTTTCGTAGGGGTACTGTTGAGCCTGTCGATTGCATTGGCAACGGTCATTGGTGATCTGTTCGAGAGCTTTCTGAAGCGTCATTTTCAGGTCAAGGACTCGTCCGGGTTGTTGCCGGGGCACGGTGGCTTTCTGGATCGTCTGGACAGTTTCCTTGTTTCCACGCCCATTTACTGCTTGATCCTGGTGGCGTTTTCCCTGGTATAGCGGTCTAATAGGTGGGGTAAACCCAACCGACCAAACCAGGGAGCAGACCCCTCATGATTGAAAGCAAAACCTATGTTGTCACCGGGGGAGCCGGGTTCATCGGCTCTCATATGGCCGCCCGCCTCATTGGTGACGGCCATACTGTGCGTGTGGTGGATAACCTATTGACAGGAAAGCAATCCAACCTGGACTACCTCAAGGCTGTCGGTGACTACACCTTTCATCAGGTTAGTGTGACGGATGTAGAGGCACTTAAGCCTGTTGTGGAAGGTGCTGACGCAATTTTTCATTTTGCGGCGTTGCCGTCGGTGCCGCTGTCGGTAGACGACCCTCTGACTGTCAACAGACATTGTGTCGATGGTACGCTAGGAGTATTGGTTGCCGCAAAGGACGTAGGTGTGCGTCGGGTTGTCTACTCGGCGTCGAGCGCAGCCTACGGCGAGGCTGATGATCCGAACATTACGGAGCAGGCACTCCCGGCACCGATTTCACCGTATGGGGTGGCGAAGCTCGTTGGGGAGTACTACGCGGCGGCGTTTTTCGCATCCTACGGTCTGGAAACCGTTATACTGCGTTACTTTAATGTGTTTGGCACGCGCCAAGACCCTAACTCGCAGTATGCGGCGGTTATTCCCAAGTTCATCACGATGATGTTGGCGGGGGAACGCCCGAAGATCTTCGGGGATGGGCTGCAAACCCGTGACTTCACCTATGTAGACAATATCGTCCATGCCAATCTGCTAGCGGCCAACGCGGACAGCAAGGCGGCAGGCAAGGTGTGCAACATTGCGACCGGGGTCAGCATTAGTGTGTTGGATATGCTGAAGGCGCTCAATGCCGTAATGGGCACGGATATTGAGCCAATCCACGCACCAGAACGCCAGGGGGACATCAAACACAGCGGCGCAAGCATTAACCGGGCGGGGGATTTGCTGGGGTTCGAGCCAGTGGTGGACTTTCAAGACGGGATTCGCCAGACTGTCGCGTGGTACCAGGAGAACAACGTTGAGTAGCTAGTTGGCCGCTTCCCTGGCGCAGCGGAACCCAAGCCAGGGGCGCACATCGTAGAATGACAGGAAGGCGGCACGGGTGCTGGCCCGTAAGTTGTAGGGTGGGTCCTCCCAGGCTCCACCCCGCGCCGTCCGGGCCACGCTTCCCATATTTACGGCCTCACGCCCATCGGTGGCGTCATAGGGATAGGGGAAGCGGTCTGGGTCGTAGCGGCTGCTGGTCCACTCCCACGTATTGCCGGCCATTCCCACGGCCCCGGCCCAACTGAACCCATCTGCAAAGCTATCGACAGGGGCAAGGCCCGCATAACTGTCATCATAGGCGGTGTTTTGCCACAGATGCGGACAATTCACGTCGCAACCGTTGGCGAAGCTGGCGGCGAAGTCATCGCCCCAGGGGTAGATGACGTTGGCCGGGCCGCGTGCCGCGTACTCCCATTCTGCCTCCGTCGGCAGCCTGCCACCACGCGCTTCACAATAGCGAATGGCCTCTATCCACATGATGTCGGTGCGTGGTTGGGCCGGGTTATCCGTGGCGGCGGGGCTTTCCGCTGCGCCGTTGAACGCGGCAAACTGTTGGTTAGAGACGGCGTAGCGGTCTAACCAGAAGGGATTTTCGATGCAAACCTCATGGGCGGGGCTTTCATCAGGGTAGCCGTCATCAGACCCCATCGTGAAGCAGCCCGACGCTACTCGTACCATTTCCACGCTGTCGAACACCTGTATGGTGCCATTATTCGGGGGGCGGTCCGGTATGCGGTGTGTAGTGGATGGCGGCGGCGCCGGGCTGTGGTCCATGGGTTGTAAACGGACGGCGGCCACATTCGACGGTGTGACCTCTAGCCACTCTAGTGAGAAACGGCTTGTCAGGTTGGCCCACTGTTCCTGCTGGGTGGCGGTTAACCCGGCTATATCCGCCTGAACCAGCGCAATCTCACCGGGGGCGAAGTTCGGATGGGCGGCGCGGACCTGTTCGAGTCGTAGCGGGTTGTAGAGTTCCTCAATAGGGAGGTGGCTTGTTGGGTAGCGGTGCGATTTACCGGTGCGAATCAAGGCGTCAGTGGCGGTTTTTTGGTGGGATAAAAACAACAAAACGTTGGGGCCGTGGGCGTCAACTGCGGTGAGGGGAACGGGAACCGCCACCCCGGGGGCGGAGGGAGGGGGCGGGTTGTTGATGGACTAACACCAGCAACTCGTTGGCCTGTGGCGCGTAAGTGCCGATGAGGTAGACGGTATCCGCCAGCCGGGTGTCGATGGTAGCGGCGTGTTCATACTCAAGGTAGGTGGTCGGTGGAAATGTGAGGCGATCTAGGCCCAGTGAAGGCGGGCGTCCGGCACGGATGGACGCTGCGAGTTCCCCGGCGAGGGTGCGAATCGGCGTAGGCGGCGGTGGGGTCGTCAGCGCCGTGAGCACGATAACGATTCCCGCCGTGAGCGCGAGCACCTGCGACATCATGCGTAAGGGGTAGTGTGAGGTTTGTCCGAGCGCGTGAACCGCGTAAACCGCCAGGAACAGCGCCGGGAGCATGTAGGCGCTCAGGGTAGCTGTGAATGGCACGCGCACCCAATAGTAAAGCTGCATCACGCCAATAACGGCTATGCCGAAAGGAATAACATAGTTTATGAGGTGATGACGTGGCGTGGCGAAGACTGCCATCAGCACACCCGCCAGCCCTGCGTAACTCAACGCCATTACCGGGAGCCACGGTGACCACAAATCTACCAGCCAAGCTACCCCGCCATACACCCGGAAGAACTCGATGTAAGCAGACCAATCCGGGAATGAGCCACTGCGGAGGCGGGTGAACACGATAAATCCGCCGACTGCCAGCATCCCGAAGGAGATCACCTTCATCAGCCGAACAGCCGTGGTGCTTAGGCCATTGCGGAAGGTCGGCGCGGTGGCAATCTTCTCCAGCACAACTAGCGCGGCGTACAGCGTCCACACGAATAACCCGGTTTCCAGGCTCCAGATAGCCGCAAAGGTGGTGATGGCGAGTTCCGGCCATAACGGGAATCGTTGATAACGTAGCCGCAGCGCCACCACCAGCAACAGCACGAACAATAACCCATAACGTAGCGGTCCCGCTGAAGGGTGTGTGTAAGGACTGGCATAGGCGCGGGCGACTGTGACGAGTGCCATGAGCGTAATTCCGGCGGCGGACAACGCACGATTTCCGGTGGAAAGGCGCAACAGGGTATAGATCACGCCAAACTGTGCCAACATCAACATACCCACTAGAAACGAGAACCCATGATAGGACAGCGGCATGGCGTCTGTGCCAAAGACGGCAGCCAACGCATAGGTAATGAGTATTCCGTACTGGTTGATGCCGTCTACAAACATGGTTCGTCCGTTGAGCACATCGTTGACTGGACCGACGAAGAAGTTGTAGTGAAGCCTGTCGTAAGGGAGGGCAAGGTTAAACCCGAAGGACAACACGGCGACAACAGCGAGCGCATCCCACATGAAAGCGGGTAACACGGGTGGGGTCCAGTGGCGGCGCAGCAGCAACCACGTTAACGCGAGGCTAAGCGCAACCGGGACATAGGCGATGGGGAATAAGTGCCCCGGCATAACGAACGGCCACCCCGCAACTGCCACACCCAATGGGAACAGCCAGCCCCACGCGCTGGGATGATAACCCAGCATCGCCCAGCCAGTCAACAGCAGCACAGCCCCCGCCCAGCGCCCTAGTTGTTGCCACGTCACGGTAGCGAGCGCAATGTCGAAGGTCAGGGTTGTAATCCCATCCGGGAGGTCAACGGTGAGCGTTTGCGCGGTGTTGAGGGCGGTTTCACCCATGCCCACCGTCGGATTCCCATTTAGGCGAATCGCGCTGATGCCCTCCGTTGTCCAGGTTAGGGTATTGGGCAGCGCCGATAACGTGATTGCACGGCTGGCCCGTATTGTGATTTGCGTGGTATCGTCTGTGTAGGATTGGGACAGCGGAGCCAGGGCAGCAGTAGCGAGCAGCGTTGCAGTGAGTAGGCCAACCACAGCGCCCCACAGCATCCGTTGACCGCGAGCTAGCAAAATAACCCCCATGATGAAGGCAACCAATAACTCAGCCAACAGGCGGTTGAATGATGGCGTAGCATCGACGAGATGAAGGGTCCAGACTGAAAACGCGAGCCACCCCGCGCCGAACACGGCTAACCGCCTGTGTAAGTGGTGGGGGATTTGCCAGCAACCAAGCAGGCTGATAATCGGCGGAATCAACCACGCCAGCAGGTAAAGCCGCTCTATGTTGCTACTATCTAGTGTGCCATCTAAACGGAAGATAAACCCTAAAACGGCCACTGTGACCGCACTCAGAACCAGAAACAGCCCGAATGTTGCGAGCC
Organism: uncultured Anaerolineaceae bacterium; assembly: GCA_964462905.1. GTDB lineage: Bacteria > Chloroflexota > Anaerolineae > Aggregatilineales > Phototrophicaceae > DAOTTY01. The sequence continues at coordinate 1,115 of CAYWZS010000005.1, read as the reverse complement.
GGTTACTGCTTCGAAACACACCTGTCATCACGCATGGTCTCTCTTGGCTGGTGTTCCCTCAGGTGCCTCGGCTGGGTTACCCTCGAAGTTCATGGTGTAGTCGATAATCCACAGTGGGCGCTCCTTCGACTGAATGTAAATCCGCCCAATGTATTCGCCAAGCACGCCAATCCCTACTGAGAGCGTCCCCCACATCAACAGTAGAATGATCGTTGTTGTTGTCCAGCCGGACGGGGCAAAGTCCGTGCCAAACAGCAAAAACAGTGTGCTGTAGATGATGCTCAGCAGCACCGTAATCCCAAGAACGGCAACGCCCAACAGCGAGAATAACCGCAGTGGCTTCAGCGAGAAGCTAAACACAGCATCTAGCATGAAGTTGAATAGGGAGAGCACACCCGCGCCCCACTTGCGGTTTTCCTGGTCGAACTTGCGGCCCTCGCGGGTGTAGGGGATGCCGATCTGCTTAAAGCCGATCCAGTGAACCATGCCACGGGTGTAGCGGCTGCTCTCGTCCATCTGTTGAAACACGCGCTGGACCTTTTTGTCGATGAGACGGAAGTCGCTGCTGTGCGGCGGCAGCGGATAGTCCGACAGCCACGAGATGAGGCGCATGGCGGTCATTGTCATGAAGATGCGGGTGCGTGGTTCGTCAGTGCGTTTTTCACGCACGCCGTAGACTACATCGTAACCTTGCGCCCAGTGATCGACGAAGGTTTGCAGCATGGAGGGTGGGTCTTGCAGGTCCGCGTCAATCAACATGATCGCTTCCCCGGTGGCGACACGCATACCCAGTGAGATGTTGCTCTGGTAGCCAAAGTTACGGGAGAGGCGCACGTACTTCCAGCGTGGGTCCTTAGCCGCAATGCCCTGCATAATCGCCTCGGTGTTGTCCGACGAACCGTTGTCTGACACAACAACCTCAAATGGATAGCCGATAGTTTCCATTGTCTCATTGACGATGTCGTAGACGTGCGGCAATCCCTCTTGTTCATTGAATACAGGGATCACAAGGCTGAGTTTGGCGGTGGCGGGGGTACGGTCCGGGTGGGTGGGGGGCATGGTGGGTTGGTCGCTGAGTGTTTACAAAATCGTGGGTTATTCTACCCCGCTTTTTC
>CAYWZS010000004.1:71669-78772 GCA_964462905.1 uncultured Anaerolineaceae bacterium | reverse complement strand
CGTCATGCTGGTGGACATCTCCCACGGTATGACCGGGGCCGACATGGAGATCGCAGGCATCCTGCGCCGCTCCGAGCGGCCCGTCCTCGTCGCCGTCAACAAGGCGGACAACTTCGACCGCGAGGGGGCCGCCTACGAGTTCTACGGGCTAGGGCTGGGCGAAGTCTACCCCATCAGCGCGATTCACGGCGTCGGCGTCGGCGACCTGCTGGACGGCGTGACCGAGGCCTTTAAGTCCTTCGTCCCGCAGTGGGACGACGAGGACGACGAGCATACTCTCAAGATTGCGATTGTCGGGCGGCCCAACGCGGGCAAGAGCAGTATGCTCAACAAGCTGCTCGGCCAGGAGCGGGCCATCGTCAGCCCGGTAGCCGGGACCACCCGTGACGCCATCGACACACAGCTCAAGTGGCACGGCCAAGACGTGATTCTCATCGACACAGCGGGAATTCGACGGCGCGGGCGCATCGAGCGCGGCGTGGAAAAGTACAGTGTCATCCGGGCGCTAAAGGCGCTGGACCGCGCCGATGTGGCGCTGCTCGTCGTGGACGGTGCCGATGGCATCACCGAGCAGGACCAGCACATCGCCGGCTACATTCAGGACTCCAAGGCCAGCGCGGTGATTCTCGTCAATAAGTGGGACATCGTGGAGAAGGACAACCACACCATCAACGCGTATCGCGACGAGATTCGCAACAAGCTCGGCTTCCTCAACAACACCCCCGTTGTGTTCGTGAGTGCGCTCACCGGGCAGCGGGTCAACAAAGTGCTAGAGACAGCAGTGATGGTATGGGAGTGGCGCTCATTCCGCATCCCCACGTCGGAGATCAACAACATCGTGCGGGACGCCGTTCGCAAGCACGCCCCGCCGATGAAGGGGACTAAGCGCCTGAAGTTCCTGTTTGCGTCGCAGGTGGCAATCAATCCCCCGCTGATCCTGTTTCACGTCAACGACACGCGGTTGGTTCACTTCACCTACAAGCGTTTTCTGGAGAACCAGATTCGTGAGCGGTACCCATTCGACGGCACACCACTCCGCCTGAGCTTTCGCCCGCGTGACGGCGGGTTGGACGACTAGGACAGGTTCGCCGCGTCCATCTGGGCGAGGTAGGCGCGTACAGCCTCCACATCACGGCCTAGCTGGGCGACCAGCGCGTCTAACCCGTCGAACTTCATTTCCGGGCGCAGATGCTTCTCGAAGGTAAGGGTCATCTGCTGGCCGTAGATGTCGCGGTCGAAGTCCAACAGGTACGCCTCAACAGTCACGGCCTCGTTGCCGAAGGTGGGGCTGTAGCCGACGTTGGTGGCGGCCATGAAACGCTCGTTGCCGAGGGTCACCCAGCCCGCGTACACGCCATTGGCCGGGATCAACTTCCCCGCCGGAACTTGTAGGTTGGCTGTCGGGTAACCAAGCTGCCGCCCGCGTTTCATCCCGTGGATGATCTCGCCGCGCACACTGTAGGAGCGTCCCAGTAGGTTCGCTGCCGTCGCCAGGTTTGGCTCGCGCAGGGCGGCGCGAATCTTGGTGCTACTCACCACGTCGTCCTCGGCGTCTACGAGGGCAATCGCCTTCACGTCGAAGCCCTGTTCAGCACCCCGCGCCGTCAGGAAGGCCACATCGCCCTCACGTTTATGGCCGAGCGCGAAGTCCGCGCCGACCCACATACACTGCGGACGCATGTAGTTGACAAGGCGGTTCACAAAGTCCGCAGCTCGAATCTGCATCACGTCCGTGTTGAAGGGGTGCGTCACGAGATAGTCCACCCCCATCTCAACGAGCAGCGCGGCGCGTTCCTCAACAGTGGTCAAGTAGTAGCGGCCCTTTGGCCCACGCAGCACCTCATCGGGGTGGGGGTGGAAGGTCATCACACCAGCCAACAGGCCACGCTCATGCGCCTCTTTCACCAGGGAGCGAATGAGATATTGGTGGCCTCGGTGTAAGCCGTCAAAGACGCCAATGGTGACCATTGAAGGCTGCTGGATCATGAGGTCTTGCAGGTTGTAGACGTGTTGCATGGGGCGGCTTTCCAGTTGCGTGTCAGGTCGCTGAGGAGAATACCTTATGCGGCTTCCACTTTCCATCGACAGCCACCACAACGGCGATAAACTCACCATCTTCTGTGAATGCAAACGCCAGCGTTTCATTTTTCACAGCGTTTGCGCCGCCGATGCGCCGCCCGTGCTGGATGTGATCCAGTTGGGCTGGGGACAGCGTGAGGTTCGGGAAGTCTGCAAGGGCATCTGTAGCGGGGATGAGGTGCGCTGTGGGGGCATCAGCGGCGGCCAGTGCATCTAGGTTGAGCGCGTCGTTAACGTGGAAGTTACCGCTGTGGGTGCGGACGAGGCCCGCCAGATATGCCCCAACGCCCAGCGCCTCGCCGATGTCGAATGCAAGGCTGCGAATGTAGGTGCCGCTACCGCAGGTGACATTCAGCGTAAAACTGGCGGTTTCAGCGTCAAAATCAGTTATCGTAAGCGTGTCTATCTGGACAGTGCGCGGTTTGCGTTCCACCTGTTTACCCTCCCGCACCAGTTCATAGAGTTTTTTGCCACCCTGTTTAACGGCGCTGTACATGGGTGGGAGTTGTTGAATTTCCCCCGTGAAGCGTGGCAGGATGGACTCAACCGCCGTCCGGGTGATATGGGACGCATCGTGGGTTGCGGTGACATCGCCCTCAGCATCGTAGGTGGTTGTCACCGCGCCAAGCTGGACGGTTGCCCGGTAGCCCTTAGTAGAAGCCATCATATACTCGCTGAGGCGGGTGGCGCGGCCCACACACACAACCAACACCCCGGTTGCCAACGGGTCGAGCGTTCCCGCATGGCCGACACGCCGTAGACGAAATATCCGGCGCACGCGCCCCACAACATCATGACTGGTAAGGCCCAGCGGCTTATCGACATTTAGAAAGCCAAACACTTCGGCGTCAGGCAATGACAAGCTCTCCCTCAGCAACGGCCTGTTTCAGCATGGGCATAACGCGCTCACGGACATGATCCAGTGTGCCGTTCACGGTTGCCCCAGCAGCCAAGCGATGCCCACCACCGCCAATGCTCATGGCGACAGACCCCACATCGTAGCCGTTCTTGGCGCGTAGGCTCAACTTCACCTGTTTGCCGCCCGCTAACTCCATGAAGATGACAGCGATCATCGCCTCGTTGATCTGGTTCAACATGCCGACTAACCCCGCGTCGGACACATCCGTAACCCCTGTTGCCTGCATGTCTGCCTGGGTAATGTTCACGGAGACGATCTGGTCATCCAGGGAGAGCGACTGCAAGGCACCAGACCACAACTTGAAAGACCGATAGGGCTTACTGTCCAGGGTGCGGGCCATCACTTCGGTGATGGAAGCGCCAGCCTGCATTAAATCCTGGGCAATGCCGAGCGTCCCGGCAGTGATATTGCTGGTGCGAAAGCCCATTGTGTCTGTCACGAGTCCCGTCAACAGTGGGACGGCGATTTCCTTGGTAAGTGGCATATCCATGTATTTCAACCAGCGCCACACGATCTGCGTGGCGGAGACAGCATCTACCTGAACGAGGTGAACATCGCCAAAAAACAGATTGGTCATATGATGATCGAGGTTAATCACCTGGTTGGTGTTGGCACGGCCATAGGCACCAACCGCCCCGGTGCGCTCCTCGTCGCTAGCGTCCGTAGAGATCATGACATCCCATGTTCCTTCACTTAACTGGGGACGGATGGTGTCCCCGCCCTCGATAAACGAGAGAAAGCCGGGTAACCCCTCGTCTACGGCGGCGTCAACCGTTTTCCCCTGGGCGCGGAGCGCATTGACAATGCCTATCATAGAGCCGATGGCGTCACCGTCGGGGCTGATGTGCGTTACAACCAATATACGCTCCGCCTTGCTGACCAAGTCGCTCGCTTTATCCCACTCCAGGCGGCTCTCAACGGTCATCACGTTCCGTGTCCTCGTAGTGGTCAAAACCCTCTAAATCGACATCGTCCAGGTCAAATGGGTCCACATCATCTTCTGGTGGCGCGTCTGGGATGTCCAGGTTATTGAGCAGGCGTTCGACCCGGTCGGCTTGTTGGAGTGTTTTGTCCCACACAAAGCGCAATTCTGGCACGGAGCGGATCTTGAGCCGTTGCGCGAGTTCGCGGCGTAGAAAGCCACTGGCGCGGTCCAGCCCGGCCATGACTTCGTCTTTGCGCTCCTCATCCCCCAAGGCGTTGACATACACCCGCGCAAACATAATTTCAGGGTCTACCTTGACCTCAGTTATCGTTACCGACTGGAGTCGTGGATCGGACACCTCGCGCATGAGCAACTGACTGAGCACCATATGGATGCGTTCTGCCATGCGATCTTGTTTAATCGACATATTACCTCCCATCATGAAACGGGCGTGGTTGCTGAAACCACGCCCGTCCGTTTTTTTGGACTCATTAGTTAACGCGCTCGGTCAACAGAAATTCGATAATGTCTCCCTCTTCAAAATCGTTGAAGTTTGCCAGGGAAATACCACACTCGAACCCCGCACGGACTTCTCGCACGTCCTCCGTCTCACGCTTGAGTGAACTCACCTTCTCACCATCCACGATTACCGCGTTGCCACGCAGGATACGGGCGCTGGCATTGCGGCGAATCTCACCATCTAGTACATAGGAACCGGCGACGGCCCCCACACGCGAGATGCGGAACACCTGGCGCACCTCGGCGCGGCCAATGGTGCGCGTGGCATACTCTGGCTCCAACATACCACTGAGGGCCAACTCAACGCTCTCGAACAACTTGTAAATCACGTTGTATTTGCGGATGTCCACACCTAAGCTGACTGCTGCTTTCTCCGCGACGTTATCCACACCGACATTGAAGGCGATCACAACAGCCCCGGCGGTACTGGCGAGATTTACATCGTTCTCGCTAACGGGGCCAATGCCGGAGTAGAGGATATTCACGGAGATGTCTTCGTCGCGCTTGGGCTTGAGTTCTTCCAACCCCTCAATGATGGGCTGGAGCGACCCCTGCACGTCTGCCTTGAGCACCATGTTCAGTTCTTTGGCCTGACCCGCCTGGTACTGAGCGAAGATGTCCTCAAGGGTCATGCGGGCCGCCTGTACCTCACGGACTGCATCGGCCTCGCGAGTATCCAGGATGTTGCGGGCCTGCTTGTCACTCTTGGCCCACTCAAAGGCGTCACCTGGCTCCGGCAGATCGCTAATCCCCATCACCTTGACGGGTGTTGATGGCCCGGCCTCTTTGACTTGCTTACCGTACTCGTCGAACATCGCCTTGATACGCCCGTGGGTGTTACCGACGATGAGGCTATCCCCGCGCTTGAGGGTGCCATTGAGGACCATGAGTGTGACCATTGCGCCACGAGACTTCTCCATTTCGGCCTCGATCACGATGCCGGAGGGCTTGGCCTTGGGGTTGGCGACAATCTCACGCTCCTCGGCCACGAGCAACACGGCCTCGAGTAGCTCTTCGATGCCGTCCCCCTGGAGGGCGGCCACCGGAATGAACATGGTTTCGCCGCCCCACTCATCCGGCACGATACCGCGCTCGGCCAAGCCCTGCTTAACGAGTTCTGGGTTGGCGTTGCCCTTGTCTACCTTAGTCACGGCAACGACCAGTGGCAGGTTGGCGGACTTAGCATGTGACAGCGCCTCATCCGTTGTGCCCATCACACCGTCGTCCGCCGCGACCACGAGAATAACGACATCGGCCCCCTGTGCCCCACGCGCACGCATGGCGGTGAACGCCTCGTGACCGGGGGTGTCCAGGAAGGTCAACTGGTTGCCATCGTGGTAGGCGCGGTAGGCACCGATATGCTGGGTGATGCCGCCAGCCTCGCCGTCAGCGACGTTGGCCTTACGGATTGTGTCTAGGAGTGTGGTTTTGCCGTGGTCTACGTGGCCCATAATGGTGACAACTGGCGGACGCCTTGTGAGATTTTCCGCCTTTTCCTGGGTGTAGACCTGTCGCCAGGTTTGGGACTGTGCGGCCTTGGCGCGTTCTTCGGCCTCGCTAGCGGCGGTTTCCGACTCCGCCTCAAACCCTAGCTCCTCAAGGATGAGAGAGGCTGTATCAAAGTCAATTTGCTGGTTGATGGATGCCATGATGCCGTTGGCAATCAACTGCTTCATGACGTTAATGGGGCTTTCATCGATCATCTCTGCGAGTTCACGCACGGTGAGATAATCTGGAATGAGAATGACTTGCTTTTCCTTTGCCATAGATCCTCCTGATTGATCGTTTTTGGACAGGGGAAGGAGGTGGCGAAGGGTGACAACCTTAGCGCGGCGAAACGCCTCCGCAACACATTCCCCTGTTTATTTCTCTATATATGACCCGTGACTTGCGCTGTCGGAGCATCACGACCACGGGGCCATTAGGTGCTGCTTGTCCGCTGGGGTCAGCGATACCCGCAACGCATGACCGAGCACATTGGTCTTGCGAGCGCGTTCCCAGCAAGCGGGGTCCGCACACAGGTAGGCACCGCGCCCACCGACTTTACGGCCCGGGTTCACCGTGAGGCCGTCCGGCGTGTACACCAATCGCGTGAGGTCGCGCTTGTCGAACGGACGCCGACAGGCCACACAAGTACGGGTAGGTTGGTGTTTCTTGCGAGATGGTGTTTGCTGGCTCATGGTTGGTTTCCCATTGATCTCGGCTCGGCCATACGCGGGCAACAACCAAGCTCACCTGAGCCGCTGGTGCAGACCAGGTGCTTCTGGCTTAGTCGATGAAATCTTCCCAGTCGTCGCGACGGCGGCTACCCTTGCGCTTGCGGCGGGCCACGACGCGTCCGGCGTCTTCATCATACACCAACTGGCGCTTCTTGCGCTTCTTTTTCTTGGATGACTTTTGATCGAGATCCTCGTCCAGTTCGAAGTCCTCCTCTTCCTCGTCAAAGTCGATCTCGGCTTCGGGTTCTTCACGCTTGGGCTTGCGCCGTAAGCGATCAGATTCGACTTCCTCCGGCATGAGGGGATCAACCGGGAATGCAGCCGGAATGGACTCGCCCTCCACGGTTTCAACTTCATAGGGAACAGGTGCTTCTGGCTCGGCCTCAGCGACGGGTGCTTCTGGCTCGGCCTCAGCGACGGGTGCTTCTGGCTCGGCCTCAGC
>CAYWZS010000004.1:0-71569 GCA_964462905.1 uncultured Anaerolineaceae bacterium | reverse complement strand
CGACGGGTGCTTCTGGCTCGGCCTCAGCGACGGGTGCTTCTGGCTCGGCCTCAGCAATTTCGGGTTCGTCTGCCTCAACAACACCCGGTTCAACAACTGCCTGGACATCGACCTCACCGTTCATGGCCGCTATCATTATCTCATCCAGTGCGTCCTTGACGGACTCATTGGCGGACGGTGGCAGGCCACGCAGTAGCTTGTCGATCTTGGCCTCATCAATAAAGAAGCGCCACATGATCTCGCCGACGTTCTCCAGCGGCTCTAGCTTGTCCAGAATCAACTGTGGCAGTTCCAGGGAGCTCACCGGAATATCAAACAGTTCCGGCGGAACCGTCATCTTCACCGCCTCGATTTCCTCCAAGCGTGCCTGACGCTCAACCCCACGTTGGTCTGCCAGGAGGCGCTCGGCGTGGTTCGCCAACTGCCCTAGAACACGGTATTCCTCTGGCATGACGGTGCGGTCGTTGCGCTTCTTCTCAATGATGATGCGGGCCTCGTCCACTAAGGCCGGACGTTGCACGAGCAGTTGGCTGTACGGCTCACTGTCGATGCTGTCCAGTGCATCCGTAACTGCCTCCGTCTCGCTCTTGATGTCGATACGCCAACCTGTGAGCTTGGCCGCCAGACGGGCATTTTGGCCCTCGCGACCAATAGCCAGGGAAAGCTGGTCATCTGGCACGATCACCACAGCGGTACGTCCGCTCTCCGGGTCGTCGTCAAGGAACACCCCGGTTACACGGGCAGGACTAAGCGCCTTGGAGATGAATTGCTCCTGGTCCTCCACCCACTCGATCACGTCAATCTTTTCCTCGTGAAGTTCGCGGACGATATTCTGAATGCGGATACCACGCATCCCAACACACGCACCTACAGGGTCGATACCATCCTGTAAGGCAGCGACAGCGACCTTGGAGCGATACCCGGCCTCACGCGCAATGCTGCGAATTTCGACCTGGCCGTTGTAAATCTCCGGCACTTCAAACTCTAGCAACCGCTTCAGCATGTTGCGGTGGCTACGGCTAACGATGATCTGCGGCCCTTTGGTGCTTTTCTTAACTTCTAAAAGGTAGATGCGCACCTTGTCGTGCTGGCGGTAACGCTCGCCGGGAATTTGCTGGGAACGCGGCATGACCGCCTCGGCGCGGCCCAGGCTAACCGTTACCATGCTGTTGTTATAGCTCTGCACGGTCCCGGAGAGAATATCCCCCTCGCGCCCGCTGTACTCCTCGTAGAGAGAGTCGCGCTCTGCCTCGCGGATCTTCTGTAGGATAACCTGCTTGGCGGTTTGCGCGGCGATGCGCCCGAATTTCTTGGTTGTGCCTTCCACCTGCACCATGACCATGTCATAGAGTTGGGCTTCCGGGTTGTAGTAGCGTGCCTTCTCTAGAGACACCTCAGTGAGATCGTTCATGACCTCATCAACCACCTCTTTCTCTACCAGGATGCGGGTGCGGCCTGTGCCGGGGTCAATGGTTGCCTCGACAGCCTGGGCAGCACTTGCGCCAGAGTAGCGGCGGTAGGCGGAAACCAGCGCCGTCTTGAGGGCCTCCAGGACGATATCCTGGGGGAGCGACCGTTGGTTGGTGATTTCGTTGAAGGCGAGTTCAAACTCGTTTTTCATGTCTAGGACTCAACTCAGCTTGTGTTAACTTCACGACGATGGATGGATAAACAGCGCCGACCTGTGGAAGGTTGCGCCGTTAGGTTTTAGAGTTGTGGCGCAGCCAACCAGCGGGGTGCTGTGGTGCTTGTGAGAGGCAATCGACAGCCCTACACAAAACAAAAAGTGGGGTGTGCCCCACTTCTCGCCCAAGTCGTTCTATAAGATGATAGCACAAACTGTAACGCAGTACAACATTTGGGCGAACATCGGCCCGCCCATGTTTACGCGATATTTACGTTATTCCTCGGCTGTATCGGCCTCGGCTTCCTCGTCCGCTTCTTCACCGCCGACAGGCTCCTCACCCACATCAAGGTCAACGCCGACGCCAACGCCATCAGCCTCACCCATCGGCTGACCATCCGGGCCGATGGCCTCTGGCGGCAACTCGAACGGGGCGAAGCGCAGGATGCGCCCGACGCCGCTATCCACCACGTAGACGATACCTGCATCATCCACAGCCAAGCCGCCAACTGTTACAAACTGGTTGTTCGTCAGGCTTTCGCCGAGTGTGCCGGACTGCCCGAAGGAACCGAGACAGTTACCTTCTAGGTCGTAGACCAACACACGCCCGCCATCGGGATCACCAACGTACAGGTAGCCACGGGTGTCATCCACGGCGAGATAGGGCCGGTTGCCCCGGTCGTCGTACCATGCACGTACACGGAAGGAGGTCACAGGGGAACCATCTACAACCGAGAACACACTGATACGACGGTTCCAGGTGTCGGCAACGTAGAGATTGCCCGCCGCGTCCACCGCCAGACCCGCAGGTTCGTTGAGTTGGCCCTCGTCCGACCCAGCAGAGCCGACATCAAAGCGGAAGTTGCCTTCGAGGTCATAGGCACGGATGCGCTTGTTACCCGTATCCGAGACGAACACGCGGCCCTGGTCCACGAGGACATCACGCGGCCCCCAGAAGCCATCAACGGGGTCTGTCAACACACTGGCCCCAGCCTCCTCGCGGTCGCCCCAGGCGCGGAGCGTTTCACCGTCGGGACTTAGCACCTGCACGCGGAAGTTCCAGGTGTCCGCCACGTAGATGTTACCTTCAGCATCCAACGAAACGCCATGTGGACGTTCGAACAGACCAAGCGTTTCCGTGTGGTCGCCCATTAGCCCGGTGGTGGGGTTGAGGGCACTCCCCTGTTGACCATAACGGGTGATCTCCGCCGTTTGTGGGTCCAACAGGGCAACCGAGTGGCTGTTCTGGTCTGCAACGATGATAGTGCGCTCGTCGGCAATGACAACATCAATTGGGTTACGCAGTTGCCCTTCCCCGTAAACGGCTAGGGCCGCGACACCCTGCCAGTTTGCGTTACAAACATTGACTGTCTCGCCTGCCAGCGGGTTATCAACAACGGCAGTCCCGGTGCCGAGGTTCCAAATCTGCGAGGCGAAGTCCTTGCGGACATAGAAGTGCATTCGGTCGGAGACAGGCCAACTGGTGAGTTCGAGGGTCTTGTTGTTGGCCGCTGCGTAGACGCTGTGGTCCCGATTCCACCAAATCTCCCAGATACCACGGCGAATCTCCGGGGCGTTGAGGTTCGAGGGGTCAAAGGTGTTGGCGAGGCGCTGCGGCGTTAGGCCGAAGTAGTCCTGTAGCGGCCACCACAGGCGGATATGCTCGTAGCGGTAGAAACGGTCCTCCAGCAGCGGCTCAAACTTGCTGCGGTTGGCCTCGCCCACCACCGCAACGACGGCGTTATCCAATTGTTGCGCGTTGGGGCTGTCGCCGACGAAACGACCGTTGGCAAAGTCGCGGAAGTACCAGCTATAGGGCCAACTGACCTCGTTGTCGTAGACAAACTGGAGGTCGTTGCCATCGGTGGTGCGGAAGCTGAGTTCTTCGATTTCACCCAACACGTCCTTCACGGCGGGCGCGGCGTGGGCGTAGACAAGATATTCGTTGGCGAGGTCATAGTTGATAAACGAGGCCATCCACGCGGCGCGAAGGGTGAAGATCGACATGAGGCCGAAGAAGGCAACGGCGGCCATGTGACGCATATGCTTGAAACCGGTGTGTTCCGCCAGCCGGAACACGGCAAGGGCGGCTAAACCTGTAAACGCGGCGCGTCCGATCCAGACACCGCTCGAACTGAGGGCATCGCGAGACAACCCGGTGAAGGGGACATTCCCGAAGATGAACGGGCCAACCAAACTAAGAGACAGCACGAACAGCAACGGCAGCAGCAACAGGTAGACCCAGCCGAGATCGCGGAAGCGGCGCAGGTCGATACGGTCGAAGATGCGCCCGAAGAACCAGCCCGTGAGTAAGATCATAGGGAGTGTGAGGTGGATCGCCAACCACGGCATCTTCTCGCCAGCGAGGGTGTAGCCGATGAGGTTCCAGACGCCCCACCACGCGACGAAAGGCAGAAACGGCATGTAAGACAGCGATTCGGCAGAGCGTTTGCGCTTCAGGATGTCCACAGCGCGTTGTGCCTCGTTCTCATCCACAACACCACCCAGGTCTGCGTCTGGTTCAAGAGACTGATTATCATCGTTGTCCACGTCGTCAACGGCCTCTGCAAGCATCTGCTCGCGGAGCGCGGCATTTTCCCCTTCACGGGTCACACGAAAGCGCCAGAACCAGGTAAGGCCAGTCGCCATTGCGAGTAGCGCACCAATAGACGGCAGATACTCGTACATCGGCAGGATGATGGTGAGGTAGTAGTACTGCGGTTGGTTGCCCCGGCGAACCTCCTGCTGTTCCAACCAATAGCCCAGGCTGCCGATTAGCCCGGTCCCCACGCCGTCGGGATTGGTGAACATGGTGGTAAAGAAGAAGGCGAAAATCGCATAGAACAGCATAACGCTGATCGTCCACTTGCGCCAATCCCAGAGTAGCCCGGCGACAGTGGACATCGCCGCCATTGGAATCAGCGAGGCGATGGTGATCTGCCAGTAGCCGGGGGCGGTGTAGGCGGTTGGCTCCATACCCGTCGCATAGATGACCGCAGGGGTAGCCCAGGGCAGAATCAACGTGCCGATGAGAACAATCAGGTCAAACTCGGCGAAGTTGTCTTTGATGTTTTGCCAGATGCCACGCCGCCACATGATGAAGATCACACCGATAACCAGGGCGGCAAAACCCCACAGCGCGATAATCGGGAGGCGAGAGGCAATCGTCAGGGCAAATTCGGCGCTCTCCTCGCCGGGGACGACGGGAGCGGGTGTCCCGCCTGTCTCGTGGGAAAGACGCGAAAGTTCCTCTAGCCAGATGAGGATTGTCGAGATGAAAAATGACAGCCCAAAGAACAACAGCCCATCTTTGAGCGTGATGGAACGGCCAGCCCGTAACGCGCCGACCAAGGCGGTCCCGGCGGTGAGAATGGCAATCAACAGAATGACGACGAGCGTCCAGCTAATGAAGGTGCCAGGACTACTGAGCGTCTCCATAGCGGTAAAGAAGGGCTGCTCGCCGAGGTTGATGGAAAGCGTGACGAACATCCCCAGGGCAGCGACACCCCCAACACCGAAGGCCATCATGATCGTGTAGAAGGCGGAACGGGCTTGACCTTCGCGGTAGAAAACCCACATCCGCACAAACCAGAAGAGCGCCAGGTAGATGCCGAAAATGGCGATGTAGATGAAGGCCGTCTCTTTGCTGCCGAGGTTCATAATCATGGCACCGGCAATCAGGTAGAGCCAGTGTTCTCGGCGGCGTTGGTTCTCTGGGCCACTCATGTACATGAACATGCCCCAGATCATCAGCAGGGAGAAGAAGATATTGGGCGTGTCGTGGCGGATGTAACGGTTGTAGTAGAGTGTGACGGGGCTAATCAGCAACATAATCGACGACAGGATTGCGCCCCAGCGCCCTAGCCAACGCCGGAACAGCAGCGGCATCATGACGACGGCGACCCCGAGAATTGCGGTGTAGAGGCGCGAGGTAAAGTCATTCGCGCCAAACAGAAAGTAGAACATCCCAGTGAAGTGGAACAGGATTGGGCCGTGCATCAGCGGGGTGTGCTGGAAGTTGCCCTCGGTTGCCAAGTTATACGAGTAGCGCGTGTGGAGGCTTTCGTCGTGGCTCATCGCACGCTCGCCCAGCATGAAGAAGCGGCTGAACACCGCCATGCCGAAGATCATCACATAGGTGATGGCCTCCCAGTTGAGCGTGTAGGCCCGCGCCAACAACCGCGTTAGGGCATCTGGGCGCGGTTGGTCGGGGGTGTTTTGTCCGTCAAATGTTGTCGTCATGCGAGTCCTCTAGCACTACGGCAAGTCGTTGGGAATTGGGGCCACTGCCGGGGTAGAGGTCGGCGTGGCGGGTAGTGGGTCTTCAGTTGCTAGGTTAAGGGCAGCAATGGCCCGGTTGTGGGGCGTGCCCTCCTGCGAATCTGTGCCTGCCGGGGTTTCCTCCGGCATCATGGCGGGTGTTGCAACAATGGGAAAGGCGGCACTTGCTACCCATTCGTCCGCGAACAAGGTCCAGGGGAGCGCGACGAGCATCGCCAGCGCGACACCAACGAGTCCGCTGGTCCAGGAGGCGGGCCGGGGCGCACGGGTCGCCGGGGCTGTTGTTAGCTGTGTCTCAATATGGCTCCACAGCGCGTCGAATTGGGGGGCGTCGGCACGGCCTAGCAGTGTCAACTCAGACGTAAGGTTGCGGGCAGTGTCGCGCTCGCGGACGTAGGCAGCATAACAGGTTTCACAGCCGCGCAGGTGGTCTGCTATCCTGCGGGTGCGGCGTCGTCCGAGTTCCCCGTTTATGTAGGCGACCAGGTGATCGCGGGTGTGTTGGCAATCCTCTTGGAACATCATGTCCACCTCTAAATACTTAACAGCTCATCTAGTAAGCCTTGGCCTTCGCCCTGCAACAGCGCCCGGAGTTTGTCGTGGGCGAGGCGAACACGACTCTCTGCCGTCTTTTGGGGGCAGCCCATCACCGCCGCGATCTCGCGATAGGTCAGGCCGTGGCCGTAACGCAGCACGACGGCCTCACGCAGACGAGGCGACAGGTCCGCCAGGGCTACGGCAATTGCGTCCTGGGCGCGTTGGTGCGCCAGTTGCGCCTCTGGCTGTTCGGAGGGCGGTGAGAGCATCTTGAGGCGCATCATGTCCAGAATATCCAGCGCGATGGGGCGCTGGCGACGGTGGACGTTGCGGCTACGGCTGACGGCGATGGTATACAGCCACGTTTTAAACGCTGCACGACGGTGGTCATAGCGTTTGAGGTTCTTGAAGGCGTAGACGAACGCCTCTTGCGTCACGTCCTCGGCGTCCTCACGGTTGAGCAGCAAACTGTAGCACAGGCGATAAACGCCCGCCGCATAGAGTTCGTAGAGCGCGGCATAGGCCTGCTGATCACCTGTCAGCGCCCACTGAATGTGTGCCAGCGCCGTCTGCTGGGTGTGGTCGGTCACGTTGCTCTCCTGGAATTCCATCGCACACGTACATACACACAACCGGGCCACATTCCTCAAAATTTACCCGGCTGTATGATTGGGAAATTGTTAAGATCGAGCCGTTATTCGAGTCCGGGGACCTCAACACCTGCATGGACATCCTCACGCAACCACAAGACTACACTTGCGCCGATCTCCAGCGGGACGATGGTGTCTCGCTGGAACCACCACGCGCCGAACTCGCGTGCGGTCACAAGGCCGAGGTTCCAGTCCATACGGAGGGCGAAGGTTTGGCCCAGGTAGTTGCCGCCGAGTTCCGGCTCGGCGATACTGCGCGGCATAATCACCACCGGCTGTGCCCGGGCGTCCCCCGCGTGGCGGACAAAGCGCGTGTTCGGGAAGTCGCGCAGCGTCCACGCGACAATGCCATTGTCGGTGATCGTCTCGCCATCTGCGACAACGACGACAGGCAACGCTTTAAACCCAGACACCTCGCGCTCGGAGAGTTCCACTAAGGTCTCGCGCAACACAAAGATGTCCTGGGTGTGTGCCCCCGTGTGCCAGAGCTCGCGGGGGTCGTCGGCGCGGTTGTGTGTCACCTGCCAGCCCGTCCCAAGCATGGCAACCAAGCCGACCGCCAGCAATCCGAGCGCCCCACCGCGTAGGGTCGCCCGTGCGCCCCAGATGCTAGCCGCCGTGAACCCGGTGAACACCAACAACAGAATTAGCATAAGCAGAATGAGGCCGGAGGGCGCAAGCTGTTGCGCGGCACCGCTCCAATTATCGACAAGGGGTGTCACCTGAACGGCACGGGCCAACACACCAACGTGCATCAGGGCCAACAGGACTAGCCCAGCCGTGGTAGCAGCAACGGCCCACCGCGCCCACCCGGGCACCGTCATCCCGAAAAGGTCCGTCGGGCCGTTTTCATCGTTGTACCACAGCATCCCGTCCTCGTCTGTGAGGAGGTTGACAACAACACCCGCCGTCAGCGCAGACAGCGGCAACGTCAACCACAGGGCGTTGGCAGCCGCCCCGCCCACATAGAACAAAGAAGCTACAGCCGCCAGCCCCAGCCACGCCGTCAGGTATTGGTCAACCGGGTCTGGGCGGTCCTGGCGGCCCACCAGCGTTACCATACCAGTAATCCCGAAAAACCAGAGAATCGGCTCATAAACGAGGCTGGAGAGCATCACGAACAACGGTGGAGCCTCCGCCGTGGGTTGAACCCATCCCAAAAGCCCCGCGCCAAGCGACTGCCCGACCGCATTGAACCCAGCCGGGTACAGCATGAACAGGGTACTCACGACAACCGTGACCAATATGCCCAGGCCCAAACCAGGAAGCCACGGCCAGCCACGAAGGGTTGCAGCGACGGACGGCCTGGGTTCTTCGTCATCTTCCAGAACAGGTTGGAACCGCTCCGCCACGAAGAAGGATGCGACCAAAACCAGCGCGAGCACATGCCCAGTGGGGCCAGCAAGTAGCGCCATCATCAGCAGGAAGGTTGTCGTTGCCACGCGCATCGCAACGGTACGGTTTTCGGTGTAACGCCAGATCGCCCACAACGACAGGACGGCCAGCAACGCCTCCCAGATCACGGGACTGTCTAGGCGGGACGCGGACAGAACCACCGGGGAGAAGGACAACACGACAACCAGCGCAAACGCCCGAGCGGGGCCGAGTAAGCGCCGAAACAAAAGCGGCGAGAAAATCAGCATCCACCCCGCAAGCGCGGTGGGCAGTCGCACGACGGCCTCATCCCCACCGAGCGTGGACATAGCGGCCATGTGCGCCAACTGGACGAGGGCGCTGTCGGCAAGGGCGGTGGGTTCCTCCATGCCTTGTATTGCCTGCCAAGACGCAAGGGCGCGTGGTACCTCATCAACGGTGAGGGGGATTTCGCCCAGCCCCAACACAAGCATCAGCAACATGGTGATTCCTAACGCTGCATAAGCCCCCCCCTCTAACGTGAACGTGCGTGCCGGGGCATCAGCAACAGCCTGGGGCGGCGCAACCTCTCGCGGGGATTGGCTAGGCGTGTCGGTGGTTAGTTGTGTCGTCACGAGTTGTTTGCTCCCACAAGTTCTAAGGCACGCGGCGTCACACGGTAGAACAGGCTCCCCCCCCGTTGGCACACCACATCCAGGTTTTCGATGAATTTCTCCTCGCCAGCCGGACTGTAACCGGGTTGCCCCCTGCCACCGTCGCGCTCCGTGCTGCCATAGAAGATATAATCAATGTCATAGCGGCGGATAACATCCGCCGCAATCTCCCAACGCGGATCGTTGTACATCAGTTCCACGTCCAGGCGGCGATTGCCAGCAACGGCGTTATAGGTATTGCCGCGCCACTGCCGTTGATGGTTCTCCCAACCTAGGACGATCGGAATCCCAGTGAGAACACCGACCCGTCCGAACTCGCTGCTGTAGGCGGGGCCGATGGCCTCCGCGACGACGACATTATCACCTTCGACCAGATCCGCGAGACAGGTGATCGCGGCGTAGTCGTCGGTTGTTACGAGCGAATTGCCACCGTCCAGCGTGAGCGGGCGACCTGCATCCACGATGCGCCCGGCCTCGACGGTAGCGCGGCTGTAGGTGCCGAGGAAGGCATAGGGCAGGCCCATAAACAATACGACCAACAGCAAGGCCGTATAGCCAATCCGGGCGAACAGGTTCGGTGCGCCCTCGTAGTTCGCAGTCATCATATAGACAGCGAAGGCCGCCGCCACCCCGAACATCACCCAAGCCTGATAGTAGAACTTGAAGATCGTGTTGATGCGAACGCCGAAGTTGTCGCGCAGGTAGACGAACTCCGGCACAAGAGTAATCCCCGCGGCACAGGCGATCAACAGTAGGGCGAAACCCGCCGCAGGTGCATAAGGCGCTTGGTTGGCATCGATCGTCGGTGGCGTGTCCCCCGTCCGGCGGAACAACCGGGCCAACACGACGAACAGTGCCACCAATAGCACAACGGTCGTGGCGCTGTGCGTGAGGCGTTTTATTAGCACGAGGGGGAGCGTGTTCCCCAGGCCGCCACGCTCGGCGATATAGCGGAGGGCGGTATCACGGAAAGCGGGTATTGCGTACCCCGCGAGCACCAGAAATGCCATCAGCAACAAGAACACCGCGAGAATACTGAGCGTTACCGTACCCGCGAGCCGCCAGTTACCACTGGACCGCGCCCGCCACGCCTCAAACGCGACATAGGGGAACAGCAGCAGGATGAAGGGGCCGAACATGATGAAATACTGCTGAAACAGGGTGGGGAACTGGACATTGGGCAGAATCCCCGACGCCTGAGAGCGGAAGCTCATGAAGAACGGCAGATACAGCAGGAACGCCAACCCGACCAGCGACAGGAAGAACAAACCTAGCATCACCCAGTCGTCTCCCTTCAGGCCACGTCCGCCGTTACGCATCAGGCGGCGTAAGCCCTCCGCGCCTGCTAGCACGACCATGTAGATAGGGCCGTCCCACATGTTGAGGAACATGAGGCCACCCATTACCCCCCCATAGAACACGACCTGTTCGGTACGCGGCGCGGTCCCGGTAAGCAGGATATTGAACGCAAGGCCAAGGGCCATCACCGCAAAGGGCAGCGCGAGCACATGCGGATGAACGTCCGCAAGGATGAAGCTAAACATCGGGAACTCATCAATCACATTGGCCCCGACGGACTGCTCTACAATTTCCCCGTCAACCACACGAGGTAACTCGCGGTCATTGAGCACGCGACTGGCCCGGAACCACCACCAGAAATCCCAGCGGGCGGGGTCTGCGATAGCAGTTGGCTCCCCACCAACGACGAGATACTCATCCTCGCCGACGGCCCCCGCTGGCGGGGCGATGTCTCGGCTCTGCACATCCCAGAAGTCAAGCCACACCTGGGAAACCGTACCATTTTGATAGCCGTACTCGATGAGCGGGAGTTGAAAATTACTCATGAGGAGGACCAACGTCATGCCGAGGACACCGACCATAGTCGCGAGGACACGCCGCGACGGGCCGCCATGAGAGCGCACGAGATTGTAGACAACGCCGAAGGTGTTTAGCCCGGTCAGCGCGAACAGCAACGCGATCATCATGTTAAAGCCGACAACGCTGGTGATGCCGCTGAGAGTAGAAAGCATGGCCGTCATGATATAGCCAAAATGATAGTAGCTGATGGCATAGCCGGACATCCACGGGTCATTAGGCGGGAACGTCTCGCTGCGCTGGACGGCGCTCATAAAGGCAAGTTCCATCGGCTTCTCGGTGGCGACGAGTGAGGGGTTGTTGGCGCGGACCAGCGCCCACGCTACCAGCAATACGATGAACAGCACCTCACCTACGATGACAACGATATGATTTTCGCGGAACCACACGTTCCAGTTTGGGCGCTCACCAGGGAGCGTAAAATAGGCGACCCACCCACCGACCGCGACGAGCAACCACGCTAAGATCATCGCGCCGGGGGTGTTCCGCACAAAGCCAAGGACCGCCAACAACCAGAACACAAAGGCAACCAACAACAGGCCAACGGCACGGGACAGGGTGTAGCCCCAGTCTGGCAGGCCACTCAACAGCCGTGCACAGAGCGGCAACACGGCAGCCCCGGCGAGTGTGACGATTAGCCACCAACTAAAGACGATTGCGCCCTCACGGGCCATCCATTCCAGAAAAAGTGTCATCAATCCGTTACTCTGCCCTTGCGACTTCGCTGTTTGTCTCGGTAATTGGCTGGCCGAGTGCCAACTGCTGCGCGGCAACCCGGTTCACCTCAAAGACGATGGCGTAGTTGTCCTCGCTGTAGACGGGGACTAGGACGCCCATATCCGCCAGATCGTAGAACTTGTTGATGCCGTCGGGGAAGCGTGCCTGTTCTAATGCGCTGACGATCACGTATTCCACCTCGTAGTGTTGCAGGATGTTGGCGGCAATCTGCGGATCGGTAGTGGAGTAGAACGCGTTAACGTTGGCGACCCGTTGCTGCACGAGCATTGGCAGGCTACCAAGTGTACGCTGCTGGCGCTGGTGCCAGTTCCAACCGATGACAGAGGGCAAGCCAGTATAGATGGAAATACGCCCACCCCAACGGTATTCGGCCTCACTCTGGCCTTCCATGATGATGGGCGTCCCCTCAACGTTGTCCTGTAGCCAGCGGATGACATTGTAGTCATATTCGAGGTCCAACACCTCACCACGCCCGGCAGGGGTATCGACCACCTCGTAGTGCTGGGCCTGTTGCATGAAGGCCATACCGTCTAACACCGGGCCGAGGCTCGGCACCATACGGTCTACGGCGCGGGCCTGTGTCGCCATGAGCGGGTAGAGCGCAGCCACTGTGAACAGCGTCGCCAGCGTCAACAACCATGAGAGGTTCAACGGCAACGGCCAATCGTAGGTGCTGTCCAGCATCCAGGCAACGGCCACCCCCCCGATTACAGCGAACATCAGCCAGCCCTGAAGATAGAACTTAAAGACCGTGTTCTGGCGTCCGATGTCGCCGTCGATCACGATGTACTCTACGCCGAGCGTCACACCGATAGCCAGCGCGATAAGCGTCAGCGTGAACTGCATCTCGCGAGACTGCCCTGAACGGAAGAATAGCGCAATCGCCCAGGCAAGCATCGGTACCAAGAACAACGAGACGGGCCACCCAGCCACGCTGAGACCAAGCCCAGCAACGGCCACCAGTACCAAGACGGCCAACCCAACATACAGCCACAACAACTGCCCCCGCAACGTGCGGACCTTGGTTTCGCGGAGCCAGCGCCCAGTATCCCAGACGAGCAAGGATACAATCAGGAACATGAACAGGCCGTGGATGGTGAGGTAGGCCCAAATCGGCGTCTTGACGCCCTCCCACAAACTGGCGGAACTGTAGATGGCGGCATACCAGCGGGTGTAGGGCCAACTGAGCCATATGCTCAGGGCGATGAAACCACCCACGCGCAGGAACATATCGACGATGGCGGGCCTGCCGAACGAGCGCCACTTGAGCCACCACGCAAAGCCTATGCCCAACACGCCGAGTAACATATAGGTCGGCCAGTCCCAGGTGTTCGTCGCCCGTAACATACCGACAGTCCCCGCACCGAGGCCAACTGCGAGTACGGTTGACAGGCGGCGGCGTCCGGGGTGGCCTGCGTGTAATACCTCATGGATCAGGAAAAGCAGCACGAGCAACTGCATGGGCATGGAGATCATGTGGGCGTGTAGGTCGCCGTAAAGGAAGGTGAAATACGGCATCTCGGTGATGGCGTTTCCAGAACTCACGGGCGGCTCTGCCAGGATGCGCGTTGAGGCCCAATACCAGCGGTTCGTGGGGACATTGAGCGCGGCCCCCTCAAAGGCGACAGCCCAGGCACCCTGCATCACCGCACTGAAACCGTTCCAGGATCGGTCTAGGTTGAACAACAAACGGTCGGTTGCGCTAGGGTCGCCTGCCTGTTCCATGAGCGTGAGCAACGCCTCCCCGGTTGGCTCAACCCCGTGTTGTTGTGTGTAACGATCAATCATGAACTCGTTGATTGTCGCTGCCTGGGTGAAGCCCCCCACACGGGCTAACCCATTGGTGAACACACGCGGCGTGTTCAGGTTGCCCAACACAACGGCCAACAGCAGCGCCGTGATTCCGGCTGTCCAGGGACTCCCCGTGACCCGACGGACAGCCCCGGCACGGGGACCATCGGCAGCATCAGCCTCGGCATTGCGGCGGTTGATCCCGCCGACGATGTTAAAGGCGACGGTGAACGCGCCTATTCCTGTGAGGGCGAACAGCGTCGGGATAATGAGGTTATAGGCGATAGATGGCACCATCTGTAACATCAGCACGGGAACGCCCGTCAGCACAAACCCGAAGTAGTAGTAGTTGATGTACCCCCCGGCGTGCCACGGGTCCAACGGGGGGAAGGTCGTGCTGCGGAGGACGGCGTTAAAGTAGGCGAAGTCCATCGGCTTCTCGCCGCCAAAGGCCGGGTGCCACAGGTCCGGGTTGCTGAGGCGCACCCCCAGGAAGAACAAGAACGCCAGTAGCGTAATGCCCTCCAGCAGCGCGAACTTGGTCCAGTTCTGGCGGACGAAGGTGTTGAGCGCGGCGCGGTTATGCCAGCCGAGCCAGCCACTCAACGAGGCCAACAGCCCTAGTGAAAACCACAGCCCCCCCGCGCCCCACAGGTGAAGCTGGAAGCTGGTGGCGAACCACGCGAACCACGCGACAAGCATCAGCCCGGCGAACTTGGACACGGCATAGCCACGGTCCGACAGCGCGGGGAACATCGCAAACACAGTGGGGAAGGCGACCCAACCGAACAGCATCAGCAGCAACCACCAAACAACTACCGCCACAACAGGCTGCTGGTTCAGCAGGGCATCGCGGTTAAAGAGCGACGACCACGTCCCGTTCTCGAACTGCACATCGCGGAACTCTGGCTTGAGCTTGAGTTGCGTGGGGGCGTCATCCACCGGGAGTGAGTAGGTCGGCAACACGCCGACCAAACCAGGATCGTTAAAGAGGCCGATAGTGACGTTCTCGACACGGTTAAGCGGCTGGCTGAACAGCACACGCTCAGTAACAGCCGGGTCGTAGTCGTCTATCTTGCGGAAGATGAAAACGGCGGGATGATCGTAAACATGGAAGGCTTCTTCGGCCTCGAACTCGTTCAGCCAACCGGGGGCGTCCATCGTGGGCAGGTGTTGGTCCGGGACGCGCAGCGGGCCAAGCTCGAATGTCTCCACAAAGAACGCGGCCAGCTCGTAGCCAAGTTCCTCGTTGAAAAGCGCGTCGTAGTAGGCCATTGTCATCGGCCAGCGTTCTGGGTTGCGGGCGACACTATCATAGAAGCGGTTGCTGCTGATGATGATATAGTCGCTGTGGTCCAACGCACGTTGCATCGTGCCGCGCTTGAGTTCGATGTCGTCTAGCGCCATGCCCATCGCGTAGCCGTTCACCAGCCCGCTGTAGGCGTTACGGGCGTTGCAGTCCTGGGCGTTGTTGAGGCCGGACGGCGGGTTATCTACCAGGGTGATACCGTCCGGCATGGTGCAGACAATAGTCGGCACGGGGTCATCCCATGCACCCTCGTTGGAGACGACTGCCCCGCCGATGATAAGCTGGCCTGCGGTTTCAACACGGGCTTCAAAGGTGTAATCTGTGCCAGCCATCACCGGGACAGGCGCTTCGAGCGCAATCGTGTGGCTGGGGCCGATGGGGTGGTCGCCGCGTGTAAAATCGCCAGCAAGTGTACCCTGTGACAAAAGGCCGTTGCCGTCCGCCGTGCGAATGTTGACGCGCAGGCGGTGTTCTTCGGTAGCGCCAAGTGTCATGGCGCTCATGTGGGGAATGTTAACCTCACGAATAACGCCGTCAGCGGGTGCGGTGAAGTCGTAGACGTACTCAATGCCAGCTTCTAGCACGCTGGCCTGGGCCGTGAGTTGGTTTTCTTCACCGAAGGGATTGAACAGCGCGATATTGACCAGGGGCGTTCCGGGTGGGGCGTTCTCCACGACCATTGAGAAGTCGCCGGGGATGTTTTCCCAGACCCAGTGGGTCGCCTGGACGCGGGTTAGCTGGTTGCGATAGATGTTGGTGAACATCAGCCCCCAGATTTGGGTGGCGACCAGCACCGTTACCAACACACCGACCCCGGCAAAGCGCCAGATGGGGCTGCGACCCTCTGCGGCAAGGCCACGCCGCGCTAACTCCACCAGCGCCCAGGCCCCCAGCAGAATCAGGCCGGGATACAGCGGGAGGTAGTAGCGCATGGACATCACCCACAGGTTGCCGATCCAGGCGAAGTACACCAGAATCCAACCCACCGGGAGCAGGTTACGGGTGGCGTCTGGCAGGCCACGCACGATGCGCGACCCGGCCCACAACAGCCCCAACCAGGCACTCAGGCCAAGCGCCACACCCATCCCCCACAGGAGCATGTTCGTCAGCGGGAAGATGTAGCCCGTGCGGTTAACCCACTGCCAGTTGGGGGGGCTTTCCGCCTCGCCACTAACAAGGAACTGGGCCTGCCCGATGTTCTCCAGCCATGTCTCGTTGAAGATACCGAGCGTGTGGCTCCCGCTGGCGAGTTCTTGAAAGTCCACAGAAAAGAAACCCGGCCCAGCGAAGGCGTAGGGCTGCAAGATACGGAAGCCGACGATGGTCACGATCCCAGCGAGGACGAGGCCGCCGAACTCGCGACCAACAATCCGATTACGCTCGCCCCAGGCCAAGCGCCAGTCAAAGGCGGGGAGCATCCGTAGGCCAGAGGCCAACAGGACCAGCACGACAAGCGGCGCAAGGTTGATACGGCTAGCGAGTGCCGCCGCAAACGCGCAACCGAAGGCGAAATAGTCCCACCAGCGTCCGCGATCTTGAACACGGACGGCGTGGTACATCGCCAACACACCAAACATGTTCGCCATCGAATTGACGGTGGCGAAGTGTGCCTTCTGGATGGGAAGCGGCGCGGCAATGTAGAGCGTAGCAGCGAGAAGCCCGGTCCACTTGTTATGGAGCCGTCGCCCAACCAGAAACAGAACGAGAGCGGCAATCAGGTCACTGATCCCGTTCAAGCCACGCCACACGAGATGCCCGCCGTTATAACCGCGCCACACATCATGGTTATTGGGCGGTGCGGGCGCAAAGCCCTGGACTTCGGCGGCCTGTCGATCCCACCATCCGGCGATGTCGGCAAAGCGGTCACTGGCGATGTCGGCAATAAACAGCGGGAACGTGCCGTAGACGTACAGCCCGAAGCCGTAGTTATTGGGGTTGAGCGCAGAACACTGGGCGTCAAAGTAACCCCCGTTGAGGTATAGCCCACGTCCGCCGCTTTTCGGGTAGCGGTCCTGGCACGCTTGGCCGAGTTCCGGGTTAGCTGGGCCGCCGACACTAATTGGCCCACCCATCCCGGCGAGTACCTGCGTCAGAAAGCGTTCGTCTGGGTGGAGATGGGTATAGTCATCCCAGTTGAGGCCGACAAAGCGGAAATAGCCGCCCAACAGCAACACCAGCGTCAGCAACACGGCTACAGCAGCGTTCCCCCTGGAAAGGGAAAACGCCGGGCGGGGCATCCCTTCACGCTTGTTGTTCTCGACTGTACTCATATGCTCTTTCGCCATCTTTCGACTGTGGTCCATTGTGTATTACACGGGATAGGCTGAAATTCCTCACTCCTGCGCCGTTACAAGTGCGTCATTTTCGCGTAAGAACTCCAGAAACGCATCACTACCGGGGGCGGGAACGAGATATTTGCCATAGCTACGGTTCATACGCTCGATGGTCCTAAACTCCGCCTGGCCTGATGGAAACCACGCCTGCAACTGTTCGAGTGTTTCGATGTCATCCACGGAGAAGAAAAACATGATGTCGGCCTCTGGATTGAAATTGTAGCGCCCACCACGCAGGAACCCCTCGTACATGAATCCGGGCAGGTCGTCGCGCTCAACGACACCGTTCGGGTAGTCCACAAGGCCAGCCTCTAAGCCGAGGGCGCGGTGGTCCCACCAGAAGGGATAGGCGATCATAAAGCTGTTGCCGGACGAACCGACGCGCTCATTGAAAGCGCGGAGTTCGCTCCCGGCCTGATCATAGGGCAAGGCGGATTCGAGGTAGTTGTCGTGGTAGCGCTGGAAGTAGGTCCGGGCGTTCTGTTGGAAGCTCACAAGCATGAACGCGCCGACAATCACGACACCGATCACAGCACGCAAGACACGCTGGCGACTAAGCTGCCACACCGCCTGGAGCAGCAACGCCAACGGATAGGCGGCAATGAGATAGGCGACAGGCAACGCCCCGCTGGTGCGGGTGGCGGAGGGGTTTTCGACCGGGTAGGCAATGGACAGCGCCGACGGCAAAAGCATGACAAACAACATCACCGGGACGAGCACATCCACGACATCGCGCCGCCGGATAATGCGCCCCAGCCACGCGGCCAGCCCCAGCACGAATAACCCACCGACAAACATGTCCATCAGTGGGGCGTTGGGGTGGTTGTTGATCCAGGCGACATCGCCCTGATAGTTGAACATCAGGAGGGCATCGCGGATATTGTCACCAAGGATGGGCAAGTTCGCGTTAAAGGCCGCGATTTGCTCGCCAATGGTCGGCTCACGCATGACAATTGAGCCGTCCTCTAGCGTCTGTTGGATGAGGTCATCGCCAAGGATACGGCCCGTTGTGCGCCGCCAGAACAGGTCCGGGAATTGGATGGAGAAGCTGAAGAGCGGCACAAAAACCACAAACGACACCCACACCAATGACGCGAGGTTCACCGTGTAGTCGCGGACGGCCTGCCAGTTACGGGCGAGCATCACGACGGCAATCAGGACGCCGACAACAACAACAACGGGTAGCATTCGCACGGCCTGGTACATGTACAGCCCAGCACCGAGGACCAAACCCGCCTTCAGGAAGTCGTCGCGGTTGTTGTCGCGCATCCCACGCCCAAGATAGATCAACAGCCACGACGCGATGAGCGGCGTCAGGACGATACGCAACGACAAGCGCGAGAGCGCAACATGCCAGCCACTGACGGCAACAAGGGCGGCGAGGGCTAACCCAACGAAATTTCCTAGTCGTCGGTTCTCCACGCCGACGACCGACCGCCCCAACCACCACAAGAACGGTAGCGTGACAATTCCCTCCAGCGCAGAGAGAAACTTGAGCGAGGTGAAGTTGATACCCTGGCCGGGGAACAGTGACAACAAGGCCATGGCGTACATCTGGAAGGCCTCACGCCCGCCGTTGTTGGGAAAGAACACCTGCGTATTGCCGTCCAGCACGCGCTGGGCATCCAGCAGTTTCTCCACATGATCGGAGGTCATCTGCGGTGGAGTGCGTTCTAGGTTGGCAAGGCGGAAGGTGGCCCCGACGATGATGAGCGCCAACAACGCGTAAAAAGTGGGGCTTTTCCAAAATTCAGGGATGCGCGGACGAATGGGAGTGGGGTCGAACAGGAAACGGTCCGTCGCGAGGGACGCGCTAAAAGCGACAATGCTTGTCATCCAGGCGAAGAAGCCGACCACGGTAAACTGATTGTCACGAGTGAAGATCACGGTGAGCAGCGAGGACCCCACACCGACAACGAATAGCACCACACGCACCGGATGAATCCCGGCGGTGAGGACATCCTGATTGCGCGTGAACGCAGGTGTATTCTCATCGGGTTCGTCACTTGGCCTGTTTCGGCGGAAAATCTGCTTGCGGTTAGCATAGAGGTCCACGCCAAGCCAGACGAGCGCCAACACGAGTAAACACCAGGCACCGAAGCCCTCACGCCCACTGCTACTGCCAACGATCCCACCCTGGGCCACCAGCGAGTTCATGTACCACGCCAGCATCACCAGGACCACACGAATGCCAAGCAACAGCGCGACCTCTTCGCTGGTTTTGCGGTCGAGTTCTGGCTCGGCTTCGGGTTTCTCCACGGTTACAGGCTCAATCGTCGGTATGGCGGCAGGGAGCGCCGATGCAACCCGCGATGGATAATTGTCGGCGGGTTGCGGAAGGTGACGGGCACCTGCCAGGGCCTGGGGCGTGCGTGAGGTCGGGGTGGTGCTGGCGACGGCTTGGAGCAACTGCCACGTCCCACCGGGATCACGAACCCACTCGCCAAGCATCTGCGCCAGTGAGAGGTCCTCAAAAGCCCGCATCCGGGCGCGGGCAGCGGCAAGTTTTTCACGCTCTTGTGCCTCAGGGTCAACTAAACCCATTTCATCGTGTGTGGGGTCCAGGTCTGCATTGAGCGCGTGAGGTTCGTCCGCGCCGGGGGCGGGCGCTGGCTCCTGCTCGTTGACAGGCACACCCTGTTCATCCTGCTGTGGTGCGTCTGGCTCGGCATCCACTGGATCAAGATCGTGTTCTGCTTTCCGGGATTCCGGCGCGGCTTCGGGTTGGTTCAAATCACGTTCTTCCATCATGAGATCCTATCCTGTGGCTTGCGTCCCTTCAACGCGAGGTTAACTGTGGGCTTGCCAGGGGGTTCGTTGATAACATTGGGGCGGTCAAAATGGTTGAACACCGCCACACCGAGGTTAATCGGGTTAAGCAGGCTACCATCGTTGTCATCGAAGGTTGTGCGGTCAGCGGCGGTCGCCATATCGCCCGGCAACACACCAGACTCTAACAACGGCTTACCAAGCCCATAGACCAGATTATGAATAAAGGGGAAGCTGTGATGGGTGAATGCGCGTTCTTCCTCCACAACAAACCCGGCGGTTGTGGCGGCCTCACGCAACTGATCGCGCTCGTAGAGGCGATGGTGGTTGGCCCACAGCCCGGCAAGTGGCCCCTCGCTGATGTGGGTGTTCAACAGTGTTTCAAGCGTCTTGTTGATGGGGTCCCACCAGAAGGGATAGTTGGCATTAGGGACCGTGACCGCGACCACACCCCCGGGCTTGAGCACGCGCAACACCTCGCGCAGCCCAGCGACGTCGTCTCCGAGATGCTCCAGCACCTCGCTGAGAATCACAGCGTCGAAGGTGTTCGCCGGGTAGGGTAGTGCGTAAATACTGGCCCCGTGGATCTCCTGGTTGGCGATGTGGGCGGTGTTGCGCTGGGCCTTCTCCAGCACATCCCAGTCGAGGTCTGCGCCGATAACGGTCGCACCTGTGACGGCGTAGTCGAACATATTCAGGTAGAAGCCACGCCCACACGGAATATCCAGAATGAGATCACCGGGACGTGGGGCTACCCATTCGAACACGGTCTGGACACGCTTCTTAAACGCCATATCCGCCTCGTTGCGCGTCATATGGCGAATCGTCTCGATTGAGACGGTGGGTTTGGGTTCAGCCACGGTAGGCATATTCACGGAATAGCTGCTCATAACGGTTTACCGTCTCCTCGAACGAAAAACGCTCAGCAATCTCCTCACGGGAACGCAGGTAGTGGTCGCGGTTGTTCAGAATATCCAGCACCGCCTCCCCCATCGCCACATGATCGCCAGCGCGGGCCAGCTTGCCCATCCCTGTGACCTGGACGGGAACGCGCCCGCCGGGGGTGTCGGTCATCATAACGGGCGTGCCACTCAGCATCGCCTCCACCTGAACCAGCGCGAAACACTCGCTATCGCTGGGGAGTGCCAACACATCACAGGCAGCGAAATAGTCTGCCATGAACTGCATATCGTCCATCAGGCCGAGGAAGATGAGTTGGTCTTTGTACTGTTGGACGATGGGCTGGTAGTGCTGCCAGGTGTTTTCGTAGGGGATGTCGTACTGGCCCGCAAAAACAACCCGCGCATTGGGATATTGTTGGTTGATGACCTCCAGCGCACGAATCAGTAGGTCCGGGCGTTTTTCCTCCACAAAGCGCCCCGCATAGCCGATCACCGGGCCGCCGTTGTGGGACCACTTGGCGCGGAGTTCGGCGGCGTGGTCGGGGTTCGGCTGCGGCATGGTGAGCGGCGGGTAGATCGTGTCCACCTTGTCGCGGAAGGGTGCGGCGTAGTAGCTATGGTTGGCGTAGTCTTCGCTGTAGAGCACAATACGCGGTGAGCGCGACGCCATGAACTTATACCATTGGAACATCGCCCACTGAATGACACGATTACTGATGCCCTTGGGCAAAATCAGGTCACCGTGGTGGGTGACGAGTAGGTTTTTCCCGGCAAGGCTGGCAAGCACACTCATGAGTGCAGTCTCGGGGACAGGCGTGTGAATACTCACCACATCTGCCTGTTGGATGTGCTTCCATGCCACCGGGATAAAGTTCGGCATTAACACGCCACGGCTAATGGGAATCGGTGGTGCCCACACACGCCGGATGTGTACACCGTCAATCGTTTCTGCCGTGGGTAGGTCTGACTTATGTTGCGATGTGAGAATGGTTACCGTGTGGCCGCGCGCTACCAGTGCTTTGCTCAGCCGCTCGATGTAAATCGGCACGCCTGTTCGGTGGGGCAGATAGAACATCCAGTAGATGAGAATGTTGAGCTTATCCGGGGCATTCCGGCTCATAGTCGTCTCCAACGTCGAAAATTAGCTTGCGTCGGCCTGTTGCATCTGCTTCACGCCCTGCGATACCTGCTGGAAGGTCACGCCCTCCTGCACGAAACCGATGATCCCAGTCCCGACATGCACCAACAAGTTCACCGCATGGACCATCACCGCAAACGAGAGCGCCGTCCCGTCTAGCACACCAGCACTGTAAGCCGCATAGCCCGTTGCATTAAGCGCGAGTAGAATCGCGGCTTCATAGGTGCCGACATTCCCCGGCACAGCAGGAACTGCAATCGCAAAGGCCGCCGCCGCGATATACAGAAAGGTCGTGGCCCAGCTTGCCTGCTCATAGAAAGCAAACATCAGAATATACCCCGCGACAGATGACAGCGCCCAACTCAGCGCCGTTAACCCAACTGCGCCGACCAGTTTACGGGGATTTGCCAACGGTGCTAGGCCGTCCAGGAAGTGTGCGGCGAACTCCTGCAAGTTCAGACGTTGCAGCAAGGCAAACCGTTCCACAAGTGCGGCCAGCAACCGCTCGGTGAAATCACGACGAGTAGCCAACAACACCAACAGGCCAAAGCCCCCCACCGCCAACGGGCCGAGCAACTTAGCGGTTGTCTGCACCTGGACGGGCAACGGGGCAACCGT
Source organism: uncultured Anaerolineaceae bacterium (assembly GCA_964462905.1). Taxonomy (GTDB): domain Bacteria; phylum Chloroflexota; class Anaerolineae; order Aggregatilineales; family Phototrophicaceae; genus DAOTTY01. The sequence continues at coordinate 48,977 of CAYWZS010000004.1, read as the reverse complement.
TAACGAGAACAGCGCCATCATAATCACGGTCATGAGGTCTAGCAGGCGTTCGGTGATAATCGTGCTGGCGGACTTCATCACCGGGACGGGGGGTTGTGCTCGCGATGCGAGATAGGTGCGGGCGACCTCCCCAACACGAAATGGCAGGACGCTATTCACAAGATAGGCCACATTCATGATACTAAACGCCCGCATGACAGGGAGGCCACCATCTAACAGAACACGCCAGCGCAATGCACGCGTCACCAAACCCAGCAGCAAAAACACCAGACAGGGCACAACGAACAGGTAATTCGCTGTTCGTAACGCGGTGATGAGTTGTGTACCGTCAACTTGGGTATAGAAAAACCAGACCGCCAACAAACTGATTGCGGTCCCAATTAACCCGATATGCCAGTGTTTCAAGGGGGGTAGACCTCGCTTGCGAGACAACAACCAAGGATTATACACAACATCGGCGTGGATACCTCAATGGATTCGTGTACAATTTCTGAGTTGAACAAACCTTGACAGTTTTTTCCCAAATCCCTATACTTCCGTTTACATTGCGGGTGTAGCTCAGGGGTAGAGCACTTGCTTCCCAAGCAAGGTGTCACGAGTTCGAATCTCGTTACCCGCTTACAGGCATCCATTCATTGTGAATGGGTGCTTTTTTGTGCGATTGACACACCCAACCCAAAAAACTAGAATACACCCCGCTTATCCAGTATTTGAGAGCATAGGCTACCCCCACTCCCCGATAGGCGGCCTTTCAAGGAGAAGAAACCGTGGCAAAATACAAACTCAAGGCGCAAGAGCGCACCATCACCGGGAAGAAGGTCCGTCGCCTGCGTAAACAGGGTATCGTTCCGATTGTGATCTACGGACCGACACAGGAAGGCCTGGCACTTCAGGCTGAGTACCGCGAACTCGAAGTCACGCTAGCACAGGCTGGCGGTACGAACCTCGTTGACATTGAGGTTGAGGGCGGCAGCACCCTGAGCGGCCTTGCGCGTGATGTGCAGCGTGATGTGATTAAGGGAACCATTGAACATGTAGACTTCCTGGCAATCGATCCCTCCTCCAAGGTGGTGATTGATGTGCCGATCTACTTCCACAACCAGAGCGCAGCCGTTGCTGCACGTAAGGGCATCCTACTAACCGGGCCGAACGCGTTGCGCCTGGAGATGCTTGCGAAGAACATGCGTGACAAGATCGACATCGACCTGTCCGAGTTCCCCAAGCTAGGCGACTCGCTCTACGTGAAGGACCTGGACTTCAAGGACGGCACCCGTGTGCTGAACGACCCGGAAGAGATGATCCTGCGTATTTCGCAGTCCTCCGCCGCCCGTCGTGAGGAAGCACTAGCGAAGATTGAGGCTGGCCTGGCCCCAGAGGGGGGCAGTGCCGAGGTTCCGGTTATTGGCGAGGGCGAAGAAGAATAGCCCAGGTCTAATCATCCAGCGTAAAAAGCCGCTGCTCCGTCTTGGAACAGTGGCTTTTGCTTTTCTGGTGTTTGTTCGGCTATACCTTGCCGTTGACGTGTGCCTCGGTTGGCTCGTCCGCATCTACATTAGGCACACCGCCCTCGTCGGACTCGCTCACGATGGTGACGCCAACAATCCCATCTCCATCGGCCACATTCATCACAGTGACGCCTTTGGTGTTACGCCCAATCTCGCGGATTTGTTCCAGGCCACTCCGAATCACGGTCCCGTGTTGGGTAATGAGCATAATGTCGTCCTCCGCGTTAATGCTGCGTAAGGCGACCACAGGCCCGGTCTGCTCGTTAGCTTTGAGAGTACGAACGCCCTGGCCGTAGCGTTGCTGGATGGGGTATTCGTCGATGGGGGTACGCTTACCATAGCCTTTCTCTGTGATAATGAGGATGTGCGTGTGATCCTCGTTGATGACATCCATACTGACAACACAGTCTCTGTCATCCAGGCGGAAGGCGTTCACGCCGACGGCACCACGCCCCATCACGCGCACACCGCTCTCATTAAAGCGAATGGATTGGCCGTTCTCGCTCGCCATGATAATGGTGCGTTCGCCGTCCGTATATTTGACCCAGCCGAGCGTGTCCCCCTCCTCAAGCCCGATGGCGATCAAGCCACTGGGACGCACTGAGGCGAAATCGCTGAGGTGGACGCGCTTGATACGCCCGCCGCTGGTCGCCATGACAATATAGCCCTCACGCTCGAAGTCGCCAATGGGCATGATGGTGGTGACGCGCTCGTCGGTTTCCATCTGCAAAATCGCTTGGATCATGGTGCCCTTGGCGGCGCGTCCAGATTCCGGCAGCGCATAGGCAACTTCGCTGTAAACCTTCCCAGCATCCGTGAAGAACAGTAGCGTGTCGTGGGTGCTACAGTGGAAGATGTCGCATAGCGCATCCTCGTCGCGGGTCGTCATGCCGATAACCCCCTTGCCACCGCGCCTTTGCGCACGGTACTCGCTGGCGGGAACCCGCTTTACGTAGCCCTTTTCCGTCAGCGTGACGATGATATTTTCCTCTTTGATGAGGTCGGCCTCGTTGAAGTCCGTATCGACCCCGTAAAGCACTTCGGTCCGGCGCTCGTCGCCATACTTCTCAGTGATTTCGGTCAGGTCATCACGAATCAGCCCGAGGATCTGTTTGGGGCTGTTGAGCAGGTCCACCAGGTAATCGATACGGGCCTGGACCTCGGCGGCCTCCTCGCGGAGCTTCATTTGCTCCAGGGCAGCCAGACGGCGCAACTGCATATCCAGAATCGCGTTCGCCTGGATTTCGGTGAGGTCAAAGCGGTTCATGAGGTTGAGGCGGGCGGTTTCCGTGTCCTGGGCATTGCGAATGGTGCGGATCACATCGTCTACAGCGTCCAGCGCCTTAATCAGCCCCTCTAGGATGTGGGCACGATGGCGGAGCTTGCCGAGTTCATACTCACTGCGGCGCACGATCACGTCAACGCGGTGATCGATGTAGATATGCAACGCCCGCTTCAGGCTAAGGGTGCGTGGTTCGCCGTTGACAATCGCGAGTAGTTGGATGCCGAAGGTGCTTTGTAGGGCCGTGTACTTGTAGAGGCGATTGAGCATTTTAAGCGGTTGGGTGCCGCGCTTGAGTTCAACGACAATTCGCATCCCGTCCTTGTCGCTTTCGTCACGCAAGTCACGGACCCCTTCCAGGCGGCCCTCACGGACGAGCATGGCAATCCGCTCGATAATGGTGGACTTGCCCGTTTGATAGGGGATTTCGGTAAAGACAATACGGATTTTGTCGTCAGCATCGTCCTCAATGGCATACTTGGCCCGCATGACGATGCGCCCACGACCGGTAGCATAGGCCTCTTTCAACTCTTCCCCGGCGAGCACCTGGGCACCTGTCGGGAAATCTGGCCCGGTGACGAACTGCATCAGGTCATCAACGGTGACATCGTCAATGGTGTCGTAATGGTCAATCAGGTAGTGGATGGCCGCCGTCAACTCGGTGAGGTTGTGGGGCGGTATGTTGGTCGCCATCCCAACGGCGATACCGCTGGACCCGTTGAGGAGCAGGTTAGGCAGGCGGCCCGGCAAGACAACAGGCTCCTGTTGTTGGCCGTCGTAATTATCGACAAAATCGACGGTGTCCATGTTAATGTCCAACAGCATTTCATCGGCAATGGCGGCCATTTTCGCCTCGGTGTAGCGCATCGCCGCCGGACGGTCGCCATCAACACTCCCGAAGTTGCCCTGTCCATTGACCATCATGTAACGGAGGGAGAAGGGCTGCGCCATACGTGCCATTGCGTCGTAGATGGCGCTGTCGCCGTGCGGGTGATACTTACCCAGCACCTCGCCGACAATACGCGCACTCTTTTTGTGTGATGTATTGGGACGCAAGCCCATGTCGTACATAGCGTATAGGATACGACGATGTACCGGCTTTAAGCCGTCGCGGGCGTCTGGCAGGGCGCGTGCCACGATAACACTCATGGCGTAGTCGAGATAGCTCCCACGCATTTCCTCGTTGATATTGACGGTTCGGATGGATCCTATTGCCATGACTTAGGCGCGACGATGCCACGCCCACTCCTTTCAACTTGACAAACGGCTTATGCTGGGATGAACTGGTTAGCGTTATTCGGTTGGGTCGTCATCAGTTTGATCTACACGCAACCCACCCTGAGGTGTGATGTTGTTGACGGGTGATGATCCCGATTTTTGAGTGGGGATTGTGCATAGAATTTAATTATTTTCACGCTTCCTCTAACGTGTAAATTTTACCATATTTGGCACACCAAAGCGAGTTCAAACCAATTATCCCAAATCGCTTGGGATATCCCAAATGGAGGGCTTTACATGCAAGCATTTATCGCCAGAATTTCCCCCTTACTCTTCTGGTTTGTGATGTCGATTTCGGCGCAACCGTCGCCGCTGACTATCCCGTATGGGGTGGCAGTTGCGGGGGCCGATCGTGCGGATCAAATCGACACCTACTTCCAGGCGGCAACGAACACGCTCAACCAGAGCGGGATGTTTGGTGAGTTCGTGCGGGTGGACTGGGCAGCATGGGACAGTGTGGGGGCGTTGGACGGGGCGGTACTGGTCACAGACTTGAACGGTGAGCTCATGTTGCGCTATGTGTATAGCTGGGGGGTGACTGCGCGGGAACAATCGCCGTTGTTAGAGGACGTGAACCTCCCGGTTGTCCCGCTGAACGCACCGCATAGCCTGGACTATCTGATGGCGAGTGTGCTTTACGGGTCTGGAACGTGTGACCTGGCGGCACCGTATGAGCAGGCGGTAGCGGGTGTCCCGGCGGTGGCAACGGCGCTACGATTGGCGGCGGGGAATTGCTACCTGTTGCACGGGGATGAGGACCAGGCAATTGACATTCTGACACCACTCGCGCTAGAACATCCAACAGCGGCAAACAACCTCGCCTATATCTTACTCAGCAGCGACAGTGATGCTGCCTTTGCCTTGCTAGATGACCTGGTGGCAGACGCGGCGGCTACGGGTAATGTCACACTCCAGGCGGCGGCGCTGGCACGACGAGCGGGCTTTCATGCACGGGCGTTCAACTTTGACCCGGCCATTGCAGACATCAGCGCCGCAATTGCGTTGCGTCCAGGCTATGCGCCGTACTACAAACAACGGGGCGACCACATTTTCCTGATTTACGAGTGGGATCGGGTGTTGGCGGACTACAACGCGGCGCTTCTCATCGACCCAGCCTACGCCGATGCCTACTACGCACGCGCTGTGTTGTTCTACACCCAGGGGCCGCGCCCCCGAGCAATGGCGGACTACCAGCGGTTTATCGACCTTGCACCGAATGACCCGCGTGTGAACGAGGCTCGGGCAAACATCACCAGTATTCAAGCGGAACTAGAAGCTCTGGGCGGTGATGATACCGGGGCATTTGGGCCGTCAGATTAGCTGGATTTGACAAACCCGAGGCGGTTGTGCATCCTTAACCGTGCGCTAGCCGGGGAGGAAAACGCCTTCTTTCAAACGCAAATTGCCTAAGGCTACCGGGCGACCTCACTGGAACGCCCGCTAGAAAGCAACGTGCCGCACACTATAGAGACATTCCAGCGGATACAGGACGACACCGCCAGCTATAGCGCCGAGCAATTGGTGCCGTTCTTCACGGTGCTGGACTACCGGGAAGACGAGCTAAACGCGTTGCGGGATTGGCTGGGAGAATGGGACACCCGCTACGACGCAGATAGTCCGCAGGCGTTCTTCTACGCGCACCTGTGGGCGGCGCTACTGGACGATATTTACCGCGACCAACTGCCGGAGGACATCACATCTGGCGGCAATGAGCGCCAGCAGTGGGCAACCTACACCCTGATGAACGCCCCAGAACACGAATGGTGGGACGACATCGCAACGAACACGGTCGAAACCCGTGACGACATTTTGCAGCGGAGCTTTGAAGGGGCAGCAGCGGCAGCAATCGAGATGGGCGGTGAAGATCGGGCGGCGTGGCGCTGGGATAACGTTCACACCAACACTGTGATTCACAATCCATTGGGGCAAAGTGGCACGACGCTGATTGAGAATATGTTCAACCGAGGCCCCTTCCGCACCTATGGCACGGACGGCTCGCTTAAGAACATGCGGTGGGACGCGGCAGACGGCCTCGGAGTGTCGGGGTCAGTGGTGTCACAGCGGTTCATCGTGGATTTCTCGGACTTCTCCAACAGTGTGAGCATTATTCCGACGGGACAGTCTGGGCATCCGTTCAGCGCCTACTACGACGACCAGATCGCGAACTAGCTAACCCAATGGCTATCACCCGATGCGCTGGACGCGCGAGGATGTGGAGAGCGCACCGCACGACGTGCTGGTGTTGGAACCTGCCGGAGAATAATAAGGGGGGGCCACCTCATATCCAGGGTGGCCCCTTCTACAACGGTTGACGCTGGATGAGACTAGCGCAGCAAGAGAACCCAGGTAAGAAACAACGCGGCCAACACATTCAGAAACACCATACCGACAACAATCAGGCGTTCATTCGCGGTGAAGCCGCTACGTTGCGTTTCTTCTTCAACACCGAGTTCATCGAAACCATCATACTCATCGTCGTCGTCAAACCCCTGGTCAAATTCGCCTCTTAACTCATCAAATTCAGTCATCACAAACCCCTTTCCCGATTTCACTACCCCTTAGCATAGCCGTTTCAGGGGGTCTGTCAACTTGCCCGCTTCCACAGGCCGTCGGAGAGACGGAAGCGAACGACCTGTTGGGTGGCTGTGGCTCCCTCACCACCCTGGACAGTAGCCGCCAACACGGGAACACCGGACGCATTAACTTCCGCCTGCACTGCGACGACCGCTTGCGGCCCGAAAGCGGCAGGTGTGGCAAAACGGTTGAACGCTAACCCGGCAACATTGGCGTCGAGCGTGTCATATAGCGCGACGAAGGCTGCCTCGTTGCGTTGGGCGTGCAGTTCGCTTTCCAGGGTCAGCCGCCATGTCAGGTAGTCGCGCCAGTCCACGGCCAATTCGTTGAGCGCCCCGACACCCGCAGGCGCGAGCAACACCCGCACATCAGAGCCAGGTGAGGTGCCCCGCAGCACCTCACCAACTGCCGCATCACCGTAACGTTCGGCATAGCTGCGGACCAGCGTGCTACCCGTATCCAGGCTGGTGTAGCGCCCGATGAGCCAATCTTGTACAGCGGATTTCAGATAGAACGCATCTGCCGGGTAGATTGGCTCGGCCCCGGCAAGCACCTGTGATGTGAGCCGCTCTGCGACGAGTGCCGCCGCCGGAACCTGAACTGACGGATCAAAGGGCCGGTCCAGACGGGCAACCCCGGTGTAGGGGGAGGGTAAACGAAGGGTCCACGGGTCTACGGCGGCCCAGGCTGGCACGACGTTGGGGTCTGGCACGAGGTCAATGGTGATCGTTGGTATGCCCCCGCAGGTGAGCGCGGCGCACGTCCCGGACACCCAGCCGGACACAGCCGGCAGAACCACCTCAGCGACCGTTTGGTCTAGCGTGCGATAGCGCACACGTACAGCATCGCCCTCTAGGGTGTCTACATCGCCCCAGAAGGTGTAGTCCGGCGGGACGTGCCGCCAGCCCTCGGCATAACGCCAGTAGAACCACGTCCGCACGTAGGGCACCCCGTCTACAATCTCCTGAACCTGCACCCGTCCACGGTTGCCGTCCACATCTAGCGATACAACTTCGCCTGTGAGTTGCAGGTTGCGCTCGGCCTTGACCTGTTGGTACTGCTCGAAGTTCTGTGCCTGGACCTGTGCCCAGGCATCACTGGCGCTGCGTTGGATTGAGAGAAAGGCGGTGCGGTCGCCAACGCGCAGCGTTGCGATTTCAGCGTCTACGGTATCCCGCAGGGCGCGTTCGATCTCGCTGTTAATCACCTGAAGCCGCCACCACACCACCCCGTAGAGGCTCCCTAATATGCCCAGCAGGATGAAAACACCCAGCAGCAGGTTCCAGCGTGCCTTGCGCCGCGCCCGCCGGGTGGCGGGGTCTTCACCGCCGCCGATGGTAATCGTCTGGTCGGCCTCAATCTCCCAATCGAGATGTAATCCCATGTCGTTTACGCTCCACTCTTTTTCACGGTTACATCCCCCGCGTAGACACGCCGCAATGTGCTATCGTCGGTCTGTAGCACCAACGCGCCATCCGCTTCAACGTCCAGCACAATTCCTGAAACATCATCCTGTCCCGCCGTTAACATAATCGGCTGGCCGATCATGTAGGCCAACTTTTGTTTGTAGGCTACCGCCAACATCTCAGTCCCCAGACGGCCCAACCAGCTATCGAGATGGAATAGCAACACGGCAAGCAGGCTCACACGGTCCACGGGGCGCTTGATTTGCGCCTCAACGGAGGTCGCGAGGCCGTCTAGCACCGTCCCGGCAAAGTCGTTGCGGATGTTAACACCCATCCCCAGCACACCGCCCACGAGCGTATCCCCATCCCAGATGGCCTCCGGCAGCACACCGCTGATTTTCAGGCCATCACACAGCACATCGTTGGCCCACTTTACACGTAGGTTCGGCAGGTTGAGTGTGGTTAGCACCTGCTCGATTGCCAATACGCCTGCCATTGTTAGCCCGCCGACCTGAGCGGGGGAGGGACGTAGCACGACAGACAGCGCCAACGCCATCCCCGGCGGCGTGTGCCAGGTGCGGCCTAAGCGCCCACGGCCTGCGGTCTGCTCGTCCGCAATGACCACCGCACCATCTGGCGCACCCTCACGCAACCACTTCACCGCGATATCATTGGTGCTGCCCACACTAGGTATATAACGCATTGTGCGGGGTGCCAACGCCAGCGATAGCCGTTCTTCTGTGTACTCGTTTTGCATCCGAGAAGCCTGTCTTTCATCACTCGTAGCCCATTGTAGCAGGGTTCACGCGCCTGGAAATGGATTAACGTTGTTTGCTATTTCTCACGTTAGACTTATGGTTCTTTCCCCTTGCGGCCATCCGGGGTCACGGACGGCTATAGTGAGATGTGCTTGGGATGCGTGGCACCCCAGGGCGAATGAGACCGCATTGAAAATACGGAAAATTGAACTTATGACAGACAAAACACCACAAGATATTGTTATTCTCTCCGGCGCACGTACCCCACAGGGGAAATTCCTGGGCGCGTTGGCGTCACAGTCGGCGGCGGACCTGGGCAAGGTGGCCGTGGGTGCTGCGCTAGAACGAAGCGGGATCAACGCTGAGGACGTAAACGAGGTCATCCTGGGCAATGTCGTCAGCGCGGGGACAGGGCAGGCGCTCCCCCGGCAGGTCAGCATCGGGGCGGGGATCCCGCCGTCGGTGGGCGGCTTCACGGTGAACAAGGTCTGCGGGAGTGGCCTGAAGGCGGTCATGCTGGCGGCCAACAGCATCAAGGCGGGCGACGGCGACCTGTACATCGCTGGCGGTGTGGAGAGCATGAGCAACGCGCCGTTCCTCAACCCGAATATGCGCGGTGGCTCTAGGTACGGTCATGTTGAGATGAAGGATTCCCTACTACACGATGGGCTGTGGTGTAGCATCGAGAACTGGGGGATGGGTGACGCAGCGGAGTTTATCGCGGATGAACTGGACATCACCCGTGAGGAGATGGACGGGTTCGCCTATCACAGCCACCGCAAAGCCGCCTACGCAACCGACTGTGATGACTTCGCGGCGGAGATTGCCCCGGTGACGATCAAAACGCGCAAGGGCGAGACGGTTGTCAAGACAGATGAGCCGATCCGCGCAGAGACAACGGTTGAGGTGCTGGCAAAGCTCCGCCCAGCCTTCAAGCAGGGTGGCAAGGTCACGGCGGGGAACGCCCCCGGCCTGAACGACGGGGCCGCCGCGCTGACGGTCAGCAGCCGGGCCTATGCGGAGAAGAACGGCCATGCGCCGATTGCGCGGGTGGTGGGCTACGGCCAAGCAGCACTGGACCCAGCCTGGATCTTCTACGCCCCGGTGAAGGCGATCCCGATTGCGCTGGCGCGTGCAGGCTGGACGGCGGCGGATGTGGACCTGTTCGAGGTCAACGAGGCGTTTAGCTCGCAGGTGTTGGCGGATATAAAAGGACTGGCGCGGGACGGCCACAAGGTGCCGATGGAGAAGGTCAATGTGAACGGCGGCGCGATTGCGCTGGGGCATCCGTTGGGGGCAAGTGGGGCGCGTGTGTTGATTACGCTAATCCACGCACTACAACGGCGGAGCCTCAAGCGCGGGTTGGCGGCGCTGTGCCTGGGCGGTGGTGAGGCGGTCGCGCTGGCGGTCGAACTGGAGGGGTAAACCCTACCCGAATGACCAGGGTGGCACAGATGCCACCCCACAGCGTTTCGCCTTACGGGAAGCTAAAGCGGGTCAACAGGTGCGCGTTGTCCTCATCGCGGCGCAGGTCTAGGCGAACTCCGCTTTCCGGCTCGTACCACCCCACTGAGATGCTATAGTGCCCCGGTTGCATCAGGTCCGTGAACGTGTGTTCGGTGATAACCAGGTCGCCGCGCCGCCAGTAAGATGTTGATAGGTTCGGCGGGCGGTCTGACTGGGCGAAAATATCCCCAGTGCGGCGGTCCAGCATATGTGCGAACACGCGGTAGTCCCCCGCAATATCACGATTGGCACGCCACACGAGTTCTAAGCTGGTGGGGGTATCCTGGCGCATCCCAATAAGCTGGATCGTGTCGTTAGTATTGGGCAGATCGTAGATGAGGCCACGCGGCACACGACGGAAATTCTGACGGACACGCCCGTTTTCAAGAACCAGGTCGGCAACGTAGGCTCCGGCATCATCGGCAACCACACGCCGTAACGGTTGCGCCTCAGCATCTACCGCCAGCAGATAGGTTTCGCTGGGACGATCCCACCACCCCACCTGCAACGACAGATCGGTAGACGGCACCCGCACCCCAAAGGGATAGCGTTCTTCCAGGATGACACCGTACACGTCCTGGTAGATGACACCCGGTTCCCAGGTGGTTGTACGGAGCGTGCCACCACCGGGGTACGTGTCCACCTTACCGACCAACTGCCCACGCCAGTCCAGCACCCACAAGAACGCGGATAGGTCGTTGTCGCTCTGTTCGATGGCACGCCAGTAGAGGGTGACGGGCATGTGTTGGTCGGCGCGATACCGTTCGTCTGGCATTTCGTAGCCCAGAAGTTCGATTTCGCCCCAACGGGCGTAAAGTGGGGTGGCGGTTTCCGGCAGTGCTTCGACGATAGCAGGGGGGGCGTAGGCGGGTTGAATATTCGTGAACGGCACCACAAGCGCCATTATGCCCATCCCGCCAGCCATACCGAGTGTGAGCGCCCACTTGCGCTTTCGCACGAAGTACTGCAAGCCCATAGCGCCAAGGCCACTTATCCCAATGATAAAGGGGAACAGTAGGCGGCCCTGAGAGGCGTAGGTTTGCGCGGTCCAGGTGATGACGCCGAACAGCCCCAACAGCATCAACAAGGCATAGACCGCCGCCGCGTAAAACCAGTACATGTTGAGCAGGTCTGTTACAGCAAACACGCGCCCGTACTCCTGAAGATCACGGATGATGTAGGGGAGCGCCTTTCGCATTCCCAACACCACCCCAACCAACGCCAACCCACTCAGGACCAACGCGAGGTAATAGAACCACTCGAATGTGAGAATGTTCACACCGCCGAACAGCGCCCAATACGAAATGAAGAACCCCCATGCCTCGCGGTAGATCGTGAGCGGCGTGAACGGTTCCAGGCGGGGGCCAGCGACAGCGGCCATCATCTCCGTGCCGAACAGTTCCCCATAGAGAATAATATTGCGAACGTACCACCAACCGGAGAGCGCCAACCCCGTGACCAACGACACGGCGAACAGCACGTTAAAGCCGCGCTGGTCCTGTTGGCGATAGGCGATGTAGCCCGCCGCGAACAGCACCACAGGAACCAGCACCAGCCCACTGAGTTTGCTCAGGGCAGCCAGGGCCACGCCCACTGCAATGAACACGCTACGCCAGGGCTTGAAGCCGTGCCAGCCCATGACAACGGTCTGCCAGATCACAAGGCTGACGAACATCGTCACGAGATTGTCATTGTTCACACTGGCGCTGATGAATAGGAACATCGGGTTGAAGGCGGTGATGGCAGCGGCTAGAGCGGCATAGCTGGGGCTACTCACCTGGAGGGCTGCGGCATAAACCGCAGAGATGGTCACGGCGGCGAGAACTAAGCCAAACCCACGCAGGACGTAGACTGCTAATGCCACACCCTGTAGCGGGGGGATCGGTTCGGCGTGGAGTAGGATGTTCTTGTTGCCGACAAAACCCGGTACCCCGACCTGCGCGTGGGGGTTAGGGTCATTGGCAAAGCTCTCGTAGTCGTCGCGGTTAATGCCACTCACCAGCAATGCCGACAGCACATAGTAGAGCGGCGGTTGGCTACCCTCCTGACGATAGAGCGTTTCCACGTTCGGGTCTTGTACTGGGAGCTGCCAGTGGTCCGCGATGTAGTCCACTAGGCCGAAGTGCCAAAGTTCGTCGCTGGCCTCAAACACGGGGGTCGCCCTGGCGTAGAGCACGCCCAACACCCAAAAGGCCACCAGAATCGGCAGTAACGGCAACCACTTTTGTCTACGCATAACCCTCCGCCTGTTTGTGTGCGCTAACGTTCACAACGTTCGTCATTCTACAGTACGTATCATGAGCGGGAAAGTCGCCCTCAGCGCGATAACAAAAAAGGACAGCGCAGGGCTGTCCTCGTTTTTGCGGATGCGATGACTGGCGGGGAGATTAGTCCCCGGCGGCATCGGGGACGGCCTCGAAGGTGTCTTTGGCGCTCTCAATGTAGCTGAGCGATTGGTGGCGGAAGTAGGTATTGTAGAGGTCGGCATAGTGGCCGCCATTCGCCATGAGTTCGTCGTGATTGCCCTGTTCGATAATCGAACCATGATCCAGGACGACAATACGATCTGCACTGCGAACGGTGCTCAGGCGGTGTGCGATGAGAATGGACGTGGAACTGGCGAGGATCATGTCCAGCGCCTCTTTGATTTGCGTCTCGGTGAAGGGGTCTACGCTGGCGGTGGCTTCATCTAAAATGAAGATAGACGGCTTCTGCACCAGCACACGCACCAAGCTTACAAGCTGGCGCTGGCCCATGCTCAGGCGTCCACCACGCTCGCCCACGTCACTATCTAGCCCTTGGGGCAGCGTCTCCAGCCAATCACCGTCCCCAATGCTGTGGGCGATCTCGTTGATCTCGTCGTCGGTGGCGTCTGGTTTGGCGTAGCGGATGTTGTCGCGGACGGTACCGCTGAACAAGAACGGCGTCTGTGCGACGACCCCTAGGCGTTCGCGGTAGTTGCGGAGGTTAAAGGCGCGAATGTCGGTACCATCAACCCGCAGTTCGCCCGCTTGGAACTCGTAGAAGCGGGTGATGAGCTTGGCAATCGTGGACTTACCCGCGCCAGTGTGCCCAACGAAGGCGATGTTCTCCCCCGGCGCAATAGACAGGTTGAAGTTCGCCAGTACAGGCTCGTCCGGCTTGTAGCCGAAGGTCATGTTATCGAACGCAATCGCCCCAGCCATATCCGTAATCGGCTTGTCCTCGCCGGTCTGCTGGATGTTGTTCTCCGCGTCGATCAGCGCGAAAACACGCTCGGCACTGGCGAGGCCCTGTTGAAACTGGCTGATGAAAGCCGACAGCGAAATGAACGGGAACCAGAAACGGTCCACGGATTGCACAAACAGGAACCATGTTTCGGCGTCTGCGTTGCCGCCAATGACCGTCCGCGCACCAAAGTAGACAATCACGCCGAAGGCGATACCCGCCAGCAGGTTGAGCGCCGGGAAGATACTCGCCAGCACCGCACCACGCCGCATGTTCACCCGGAACGATGTCTGGTTGACCTTGTCGAACTCCTCGTAGATCATACCTTCTTTGCGGAAGTTCTTGGCTATGCCAATCCCGGCGACGCTCTCCTGAATGTTATCGTTGACGAGGCCCAGCGCCCGTGCGCCGTCCCGCGTGGTGATCTTGGCGTAGTGGCGGAACAACATAGACCCCATGACGATGAAGGGGGCCAGCACCAATACGAGCAAGGTTAGCGTGACGCTGCGGTTAAACAGAATCGTCACCAGCACTAACACGGACGCCACCTGACTGAACAAGTCGCTGACGAGCAACACAACCGTCCCGAACTCCTGCGTGTCGCTGGTGATACGGCTGACGACCTTACCGGACTTGTTTTTGTCGTAGAAGGATAGATCGCGATGAACGGCTGCGGCGAAGGCGTCCTTACGCATCTGTGCGACCACCCCGCCAATTGCTCGCGCTGCAATCCGCCGCCGGAACCAGTTGCCGAAGTATTCTACCAATACGGTGACGAGCAACGCCCCGACCAACAACGTAAGCGTGTTGGCCCCGCTGTTGCGGCTCACTGCGCCAACCCCCGCCGCGATCACGACAGGGCGCACGGAGAGCATCACCGCGCCGACCAGCGCAATCCCGAACACAGCGAGCAACTGGTTGCGGTGAACTTTGAAGTAGTCGCCGATACGCTGGAACAGCACCGCATCCCCATACTGGCGGTCGTAGTTGTCCTGGTCTAACCCTGAAAAAATGACTGCCATACTGTCTCTGTGCCTTTCAGATTCGCAAAACTCGTGAGATAGGTTAGTCGCCAGCGGCGTGGGCGATTGCTGGCTTTTCGTAGCGGGCGAAGATACGGCGATATGCCTCGGAGCTTTCCAGCAGGTCGTCATGTGTGCCCTGCGCCACCACACGACCCCGCTTGAGGACAACAATATGGTCCGCCCAGCGAATCTGCGAGAGGCGGTGTGTAATCAAGATGGTGGTACGGCCCTTGGCAGCGGTCCAGATCGCACGTTGAATCTTGTCCTCGGTGGCGCTGTCGATGGCGCTGGTGCTGTCGTCCAGGACGAGAATCTTGGGATCGGTCATAAAGGCACGGGCAATGGCGAGGCGTTGGCGCTGGCCGCCACTGAGGGTCACGCCGCGTTGCCCGATGACCGTCTCGTAGCCATCTGGCAGATCGGAGATAAAATCGTGAGCCTGGGCCATGTTCGCCGCCGCGACGATGTCGTCCATCGTAGCGTCCTCGTTGCCGAAAGCGATATTGTCCGCGATGGTGCGGCTAAACAGGAAAATATCTTGCTCAATCACGCTGATCTGTGAACGAAGTGCCTCCAGGTTCCAGTTGCGGACATCGCGCCCGTCCACATGAATTACCCCGTTGTCCACGTCATAGGTACGGTTGATGAGCTTGGTAAGGGTAGACTTGCCCGCGCCTGTCTGCCCAACAATCGCGACGGTTTGACCAGGTTCCACGCTAAAGGATACATCATGGATGATGGTTTTACCCTCACCGTAGCCGAAACTCACGTTTTCAAAGCGGAATGCGCCCTGCATCTCGCCGTTGAAGCCGGAGGCGTTCTGGTCGAGGTCGGTGTGTTCGTTCAAAATCTTGAGGATGCGCTTGCCGCTGGCGTAGCCCAGTGCAACCTGTGCGAATGAAAACTGCGACACAAAGACCGGGAACCCGAACAAGGACAGATACCCCATGAAACGCACGACATCACTAGCGGGGATGGCCCCGGTAGTGTTCAGGTAGAGCGCGTGACCGAAGCCAACAACCAGCGCCAGCCCCCACAGCAACAACGGCAGGTAAATGGCCTCTAGGTCGCCCTGTTCCACATATTTGCCGTAGACGTAGTCCACCTGCTCGCTAAACTGCTCAATCTCACGTTCTTCCTGGGCTGCTCCCTTTACGATTTGCAACCCATCCAGGCTTTCTGCAAGGCTGGCGTTCATCGTGCCGAAGCTGCGCCGGACCTCTTGCGCCACGTTGTAAAGTGAGGCCACATACTGCGACTGTGCCAGGGTGTAGGACACCATAAAAGCTAACGGCGTGAGCGTGAGCGCCCACGAGATCGACGGGGTGAAGAGCAACGGCATCACAAGGAACATATTGCTACCGACGATGAGGTTCAAGCCAGGGTTCATCATGAGGTTGATCTCGCGCACGTCATTTGTCACACGCGCCATGATCTCGCCGATGGGTTGCTTGTCGTGGAATGTCATACTTTTACCTAACAGGTCACTGTAGACCTCATCGCGCAGGTCGCGCTCAATACGCTGGCCGAATACCTCCGCCGAGAAGTTGCGTGCAAACTGTAGGACAGAACGCAACACCTGTGACCCGACCACCCCCGCGACCAGCCACCCAATCGTGACCATAAGGTCCGGGCGGGTAAGCGTGCCAGCCTGGAAACGCTCTAGCGCCTCGAAGGCGGAGCCGATGAAGTAGAAAAGGAGGGCAGCGAGGGCAGCGTTGCTCACCGCACCGATGATGAGCACAACCGCTAACCCTGGATGACGGCGCACATGTGACCAGATGAAACGGGTTGCATTGCGGCGATCTGTGTTGTAAGAACGCCCCGCGATAAATTCAGATGACATCGATATATTGTCCTTTGCGAATGGGTTGGTCGAGCTAACGCGTGGTGCATTAAGCCTGAGTGCGGGTGGTGTTGAGCTGTGGTTTGTGGGCCACCTGCACAAACCCAATGTCCAACATCGGGGACTTCAGGTTAAACGCCTCAACCTGTTCGGTCGGCAAGTAAACCTCAACAGGGTCAAAACCCGCTGTCGTCATGAACTCGCGGCCCCGTTCCACGCTGGGCACAGTGCCATAGTAGTTCCCGGCTTGCTGTGCAAACATGCGGGCGATGTCCCTGGCGGCATCCACGCCTGCACGCAACGTAATATCCGATATGAACACGCCCCCGACCGTCAGGGAGTCGTAAACGGTTTTACAGAACATCTGGATGGGGTCGAAATGCAAGTAACCAAGCAGTCCCTCGGCGACAATCACATCGGCTTTTCGTCCGTTCATGACTGTGGTGAGAGGTATGACCCCCAGATCGCCGGTTAGGAATGTCAGGTTGGTTGGGATGCCAATCCGACGATTACCACGGAGCCGCTTTTGCTTCTCGGCCACGACATCGGGCAAGTCCACCTCAATGACCTGTAAATCTGGGTATTTGGTTGCCATCCGCCACCCACGCGGCGCAAAGCCGGACGCAATATCGACGAAAACCTTACCTGCGGGATTCGGCAAGGCACGATCTACTAGTTGGTCAACCAACATGGGCCGCGACAACGTATAGTTAAGCACTGCCGGGTTCATTAGAAAACCCTGGAGCATCCGGGCGACTAGCGATCCGGTAAACTTGGTCAACGCCTTTGTTTCTGGTGATGGGCTGTATTCGGCACGTAACCCCGCTAAGATCTCCGCGCCACGTTGGCCGGGGGTGGCCCCTAAACCATAGGCATCACGGGACTTGCGGGCGGTTTCCGATGCTTGTTGATTGTCCGTCATATGTTGCTTCTCTCTTGGAAATCACTTGTGTCAATATTGATACTACGTTGCTTCCCTATGAACATCATAACACGACGCGGCAGACCAATCAGCCCATGACATGCAACTCTCACCGAATTTCGATTAAGGTATGATGACCGTTGTTACACTGTAGCTGTCACGCTCTGCCGTGGTAAGCGTGTAGCTGTCCAGGGGATGATATACAACGATCTGTACGGTGTAGGTTCCGGGGGATGCAGGGGCGGAGAACGAGCGCACATCCAACAACATTCGCTGCGGCTCCATCTGCGAGGTGTTAACGATTGTGCCGCCTTGGTCGGTCGGTGGGCCGTCCGTCTGTATGACGATCTGGCCTGCTTTGTCCACCAAGCGTACACTGATGGAGTAGTCCTGTGCGAGCGCGGTATCCGGCATCCACCACAATTTCACCTGTACACCCGCATCCGTCAGTACAGCCTCACCACCGTAGAACGGCAATACGTCGGCGTTATGGTCTCTGGACGTGATGAAATGGACCGGGTCATGAAGTGGTGCGCCTTCTAGCAACTGCGCCACATAACACCACGACGGATCACAGCCCCCGGCGACCGCCGTCAGCGGTCGGGTGCGCTCTAGCGTCGTGAAGTTGTCGCGCACGGACTCGTCACGAATGTTACTGGTCATATGCCAGACGCGACGATGGGTTTCTGCTTGTTCCAGCGTGAGCATCCCATTTTGGACAAGATGCGGGGCCATGTATTCCAGCAGTTGCCAGTAGACAAAGGTGGTGTCCTGCAAGGCCACATCGTAGTAGAGCGCGTCACCGGGGCGGCTGTTGGCGGATACCGTCTCGAAGATGGTGCGATAGGGTATGCGATTCGGCAGGTGTTCTTGTAGGTTGAACAGCATCAGACCGACGTAAGCCGCGATTAACACAGCCCCCACCCAGCGCGGACGCAGTGCTGCAAGCGCCACCCCGACCGCCGCGCCGATGCCCAGGCTCATGTAGACGATGTAACGGGGATCGTAGACGCTGGCAAACAGGTTGGTCGTAAAGGCGAGGACGGGCACGCCCAGCGCCCACAACACCAGCAAACCGTAGTAACGGCGGCGGTAGGTGAACAGTCCCAGGGCGACGGTCCCCCAGACGACAGGCCATACCCCATTGGTTGCCAGTCGATTCAGACGGACGATTGCGCCGAATGAGGTTGCCGTGGTGGTGGAGGCAATGCCGAACGCCCCATCAATGTGTGCGAGTGCCTGCACCTGCCCGATAAATACGGGGCTCCACGGGAGCCACAACCCAGCAGCTAACCCAACAGACCAAGACAGGGTGCGCCATGCTGCCGGACGCCGCCACGCGATATAGATGAGTTGAACGAGCGCCAGAAACGCCATGAAGTAGTGCGTGTAGGCCATGATTGCCAGCGACAGGCCGTAAAAAATCGCACGGCGACGGGTGGGAGACTCAAACCAACGTAACACACACCACATGCTCCAGACAGCACTCAAAAGCACAGTCGGGTAGGGGCGAATCTCGAAGGCATAGGTAAAAAAATAACTGTTGGCCGCAACAGCGATCACCATGAGCGCCCCAGCCCACGCGCCACCAAAGTAGCGCCGTCCCAGTCGGAAAAACAACGACGCCGTGAGCATCGACCACAGCACTCCCTGATAGCGTCCCGCGAACTCGGTGTCGCCCATGAGTTGCCGCCACGTCCAGAAGAAGCTGTGCCACAGTGGGGCCTGCACATCTTGTGTCGCTTGATAGTGGATCGTGCCGAACACCGTTGCCGTTTCCGTGTGCATATATACGAGGTGCTCGTCTGGGCGGAGGTGCAACCACGCAAAGCCATTCAGCCAGAAGCCAAAGACGAACAGTAACAACGCAATCGTGAGCCAGCGGGTTCGTTGGGTCATGGTTCCTGTATGGTGATCGACAAGGGCAACACGCCGAGTGTTGCGTTCTCAACGATGGACGCCCCCCGAACGGGCAACGGTTCCCCAGCGTAGACGGCAACCCACAGGTCGTAGTCGCCGGGCGACAGCGCACCTGGGAGCGCGACCCCGCGATTGTCCCAGATGGGCGCACCAGGAAGCCAGTCCGTTGTGGGCGCGAAGCCAGCAGACGGCGCACTATCACGGGCGCTGGCAGCTACCCCAACATCCGTTTGTGCCAGATGTAGAGCCACACTGTAACTCGTGTCAAGCTGTGCATCTGTCGTCCACATGAGCGACACGGGGATCACCTCACCGGGGGCGTAGGTCGCCCCATTGGGGAGCGTAACCCCCTGTAGGCGAATGTGGTCGCCGAATTGCAGGTCTGTCGCAATATCCGGCCCACGCAGGGAGAACGGTTCGTGCTGTGCCCCGGCATAGTAGGACGTGAGCAGCACGGGCAAACCGTCGTCACCTGTTGTCTCGTAGGCAGACAGGGGATAATACTGTGCGGCCAGGGTTCGCTCCAGGGGCAACACCGCCCACGTGATAAACGGAGAGCCATCGTTCAACACCCACAACCGATCCTGACCCCCTGCGACCAGGGTTTCGACGAGTTGCAGCGTGGGGCGCTCTAGCAATACCGCTGGATTGTTGGAGATAACCTGTGGCGACTGGTCCGGGGAGGGCTGTTCGCCAGGGTGGTCCGGCAGGCTAATCACCCGGTTAGGCAGCTTGCCGTAGTTCAAGAAGAACCGCTCGTGGCCCAGTGACCCAATCAGCAGCACATCGTCAGGACGCATTTCCCCCTCAATGATCGGCAACACATCCCACAGGCCATTACTAAATGCCAGATAGAGGTCATCGTGTTGGATTCGCGCCAAGGTCCAGCCGAGGGCAAGTGTCCACAAGGTTGGCAAAGCAGCGATCACACGCCAACTTCGGCCACCGCACATCACCCAGCCTGATGTTACCACTGATCCTAGTGCGACGGCCCCGAATGCCAGCGCAACATCGGGGGTATTTGTTCGCAACCAGGCAAAGTCCAGCGGGACGGTTCCCCATAGGCTCGGCAGCAGCACCCAACGCAGATAACGAAAATCGTTCAATCCGCCGGACCACTCAGTAAATCCGGCGGCGGCCTCTGGGAGCAGGTTGGTGTACTCGCCCCACCAGTAAGACACGCCGTTAAACTGCACCCACAGGCTGTAAGCAACCAGCGGACCCGTTGCAGCCCACGCCAGCCACCAACGCGCCCCCCGTTTTGCGTCCAGCAGATAGGCAACCGCAGGCAAGGCACACAGCATCAAGAAGGGAAGCACCGGGACGAGAAAGCGAGGCGGCCAACTCAACCCACCGAACCAGTCGTAGTTTGCGCCGTAGGCATAGCCGACGGCATAGGTCAGCAACAGGGTGAGCGCAACCACGGGGTAGCGCATTCGGTTGCGCAGGCCAAGCGACAACATTCCCGGCATAGCCAACAAAACCACAGGGGACGTTCCCCAAATACTGCCCCCCACCGTGAACAAATACCCCCGCAACGCCTGGTTGAGCGCGGCGCGAAACTTGCGGTCCTCCCAGGGAATCGTCTCTAGGAATGCCTTGTCCCGGTAGATGTCCGTGATGTGTTCGCCGCTGTGATGGGCGGTGTTGATGTAGAGGAAAGCCGCCAGGAACACCAATACCGTCAGGAAGGCGTAGCGCGGCCCAGGATGCCGAAAGAGGCGGGCGGCCCAGGGGAAGGCGACCAATGCCAGGGCAGGAAGCGCGAGAGCCGCGCCGCGCCGCGCCAGGACCGCAAGCCCCATCACCAGCACCGCCACCAGTAGCCAGCGCCAGCTTCGCGGACGCCCACGCCGCCAGCGGTCCAGCATGTAGGCCGCCAGCAGGATAAGGAGAAGCGTTAACGGCTCCTGGAAAAACGTCTTGCTGTAGGGCCACACGATCGTCCCCAGCGCGAACAGCAACGCCCCAACAAAACTCACGGTTGCCTGGTAGCCGAGTTGCAACGCATAGGCGTAAAAGAGTGCCACCCCCGCCGCCGTCACGAACACGTTGAACAACCACACCATATGGACGCGCCCGACCCCCGGCGAGGCATTTGCCAACGCTACCAAGGGAGCCGCCAATATCATCTGCACGGGTTCCGCATTGACGGGGAGCAAGGGCACCCCCTGCGGCAAGGGGTCTTCGTACTCCCAGAAGGGGCGTTCGCCGTGGGTGAGGTCCTGGCGAAAATCCCCAAACTGCACGAGGCTGGCGGTGGCATCGAACATAAAGAGCGTGTCTGTCGCCTCGATGCGGGCGCTGTAAGTGAGCATATAGATGCTGGCGACCAGCACACTTAAAGCCACCAACAGCGCCCGACGCTGCTGGTGGTCATCGGGCCTATTCGAGTTGTCCATTCAGGCTTATCTGGCTACTACGATCAGGTGGTCTTGGTATCGTCTTTGTTGTCGCCGGCATCGCTTTTTTTATCTGGCGAGGGGACACCCAGAACCTTGTTCACAGTACCGCCCAAGTTCTTGATGATCTTCTGCTGCCAGGTCGGGTTGTCGATATTTTCCAGGGCGACGGAGTAGGTGGCGGCCCCGGCCATGAACTTACCTTCATCCAACTGAAGACGGCCCATTGCGAGTAGCGTCTGCCCGTACATCTCGCGCTCCCCTACTTCCTCGAAGATGTCCGCCGCTTGTCGGTAGTTGTTGTAGGCTTGTTCGTTGTCGTTCATCTTAGCGTAGACCCCACCAATATTCGCAAGTACCTGGGCCATACGGAGCGCGTCCTCAAGCCGCTGGAAGATCGTTAGCGCCTCGGCCATCGCATCCAACGCCTGTTGCCCTTCGCCCAGTGAGCGGTGGACCAACCCGATATTGGCGAGCATCTCGCCCGCCATCTCCTCTCGGCTTTCCTCTGTGTAGGCGCGTTTCGCCTGTTCAAAAACCTTGACGGCTTGTTCGTACTGGTGCATCTTGTATAGCTCAATACCCTGGTCTTTCAGTTGGTCTGCATTGCTCATAGGTGATACGCTCTCCCCTCAATCACATCGTGATGTCTACGATGCTGCTTCCGACACTGCGTAGCTTGTCGGTCGGCATCTTGCTAAACATGATGGCAATCTCGATGAACCCCTGGTTCACCGGATTCGAGACAAATTCCCGAATATCTTCTGGCAACTCAACGAACTTCTGGTACTTTTCGCGGGAGGCCAACATCGCGCCAATCTTGCCGCTGTTCTCCAAAAAGTAGAGCATACTCTGGTTGACGCCGCGTGCCAACACAGTCAGTTCGTGCATGGGGATGGGTTCGCCGTTTTCGTAGGCGTTGATCTGCTCAACACTCAACTTGGTATCGGCGGCTAATTTCTCCACAGTGATGTCGGCTTCCTCGCGGGCTTGCCGCAGCAACGCCCCCACGATGCGCGTGCGAAGTTGCATGTACTCCTGCTCCATACGCCGTTCCTCGTGGTGTTCTTCCTTGAGCGTGTTCTGGCTCCAGAAGTGGCTCACCGGGACCCCCAGGTAAAACGCCAAGATTTCCAACTGTGGCAGCGTTGGCGCACCCTCACCGAACTCCCAGGCGACGTACTCCTCCACTGTGATACCGAAGATGTAAGCGCAGTCGGCCTCTGTGCGAGCGGCATTCAGGCGGGCGTCACGAATCAACACACCCAGCATTTTCGCCCGCAGCAGATAAAACGCTTCGATGTCCATCTCCTGCGCTTGTTCGGCTTCTTCGTTGTTCTTTAGCTTCTTAAAGCGAGCGCCGATGTCGTCCATGACCTACACCCTTCCGCAAGACTGCGCTTATTTTCTGTCTGCCTAGGGCCATTATAGAACTTGCCTTTGGTTGTGGCAACTTACTTTGCCACCACACACTGTAAGATGTTATAATTTTCGATGTGCTATGATGATTCAGATTGCGGGAGCCACGCCTCTTGAAGAAACCTAGCTTCATCCTTTTGCTGCTTATATTGGCACTGCCCTTTGCCGCCCAACCCACCACAGAAACCACGCTTACCGTGATGATGAGTCCGATTGAGGGTACGCTAGACCCGGCCTTCAACTCGAACGACCCGGACACAGCCTTCTCGCGGGCATTGTTCGACTACTTCCTGGAACCCCTGCCGGACGGCACCGTCGGCCCGAACATCGCGACCGACTGGACCATCAGTGAGGATGGGTTGGTTTACACCTTCACGATTGTGGACAATGCGACCTTCCACGATGGCACGCCCCTCACCAGCACCGATGTGTTGTGGACGTTTGAGCGGTTGCAAAAACCGGACCTCGGCTCGCCTGCGTCCAACCTGCTGAGTGACATCGCGGACATCCGCACCCCAGACGACACGACGGTCGTATTCACATTGTCGCAACCCAACGCCGAGTTTCTGCTCAATCTTGCGTCGCGCTGGGGGTTAATCGTGAAGGCGGAAACCACGGACTTCAGCGCCGGGAACATCAGCAACGTCGGAAGTGGGCCGTTCGTGTTGGAGAGCTACCTGCCGGGCTTGGATGCGGTGTTCCGCAAGTCCGATACTTACTGGCGCGAGGGTGAACCCCAGATCGACCGTTTGATTTTCTCGTACCAGAGTGACCCCGCCACCCAGGTACAGACATTGCTGGACGGTAACGTGAACTTCATCTTTAAGTTGCCTGTGCAACTTGCCAACGGCCTGGAGAACACCCCCGGCATCACCCTACTACGGCAGCCGACCAACCAACACCCGGTTATCCGGCTCCGCACAGATGTTGGCCCAGGACGAGACAACAACGTGCGCCGTGCGTTCAAGTTTGCGACGGATCGTGAGCAGATCAACCGGCGGGTACTACGCGGTTTCGGCATCATCGGCAACAACGACCCCATCGGCCCGGTGTTCGAGAGCTACCCCGGCGACATTGAGGACACCTATAATCCGGCTGTGGCCTGTGACCTGCTATCGGAGGCGGGATATGGGACACCCGCCGTGCTAGAGATGACACTCCACGCACCGGGTGCGCTCAACTACCCAGACCTTGCAGAAACATTACAGGATATGTGGGCGGAGGGGTGCATCTACGTGAATGTCGTGGTGCAGCCGGAATCCACCTACTATGCGCAGACGTGGCTGGAGGTCGAACTAGGGATCACGGGATGGGGAGACCGCCCCAGCCCACAACAACTGCTAGATGAGGCGTATATCTCAACGGGCCAGTTCAACGAGACACGCTGGGACAACCCAGAACTAGACCGCCTGATTCGCGAGGCCCGCCAGACGCCGCCGCAGGAGCGCCAGCCGATCTACGCAGAGATTTCGGCGCTCTTTGCGGAGCGTGGGCCGATTATTGTGCCGTACTTCGCGCCGATGCTGGGGGCCGTCAGTGAGGATGTGCAGGGGTTGGAGATGGCGAGCTTCCCCGGCCTGACGGACTATCGCCGGGTGACGGTCGGCGGGTAATCCCCCGCGCACTCAGATCGTCTATAATGCGAATACCTGTACGCGAGACGAGGACACCCACCATGCCGATATACGACTATCAATGTGAGGACTGTGACCACAGTTTCGAGGCGCGTCACGGCTTCCACGACCCAGCCCCGGCCTGCCCTATCTGTAAGAGTGAGAACGTGGGCAAGCGCATTACGTCCGCGCCGACATTTGCGCGGGGGATGGAGACGCCTGCTGGCAGCACGCGCCGTTCCTCGAAGGAGGAGCTTCGTAGCAAGTGGGCGGAGGAGACACCAAAACTCCGTAAGAAGCTCGAGAACAAGCTGGGGCGCGATACCGTCCAGAAAAACGCGCCGCAACTCTACAACAACAACGACTAGATGCCAGTGCCGCTGAACCTGCACGCGGACAACGGTAGTTTCTTCATCGCTGGGGGCCGGATCGTCGAAAGTCCGGCCCCCAGCGCAACGGACCATGATTTGTCCGGCTATAACATCGGGCCAGGGTTGGTCAACGCGCACGATCATTTGGAACTCAACCACTATCCGCGCACGAAATTTCGTGAGGTCTACGCCAACGCGCATCAGTGGGGTGAAGATGTGGATAAACGCCTTAAAACCGGGCTGTATGCGGACCTGCGTGCCCACTCCATCCGGGACCGTTGTTTCATTGGTGGGTTGAAGAACTTGCTGTGCGGCGTGACGACGGTTGCGCATCACGGGCCGTTATACAAGCCGCTGCAACGCCGCGACTTCCCGATTAACGTGTTGCAACGCTACGGGTGGGCGCACTCGCTGCACTTCGATACGCCAGAGAAGGTCAAAGCGAGTTACGACGCCACACCGCCGGATGCGCCGTGGTTTATCCATCTGGCGGAGGGAACAGACGAGATTGCAGCCGGCGAATACGGACGACTGAAGGCGTTGGGCTGTGTGGGGCCGAACACGGTGATTGTTCATGGGGTGGGGATGCGGGGTGAGGACGTAGCGGAAGCTGCGCTACAGGTGCGGGGATTAGTCCCCTGCCCTACGACCAATCATTATCTCCTCGGTAGAATAGCAAACACAAACGATTGGATACAAGCAGGCGGACGTTTGGCCCTTGGCACCGACTCACGCCTGACTGCTGATGATGGCATCTACGCCGAACGCGCTATTATCCCGGCCCTATGTGCCGTCACGATGGTTCCCGCGCATATCCTAGGTCTAAATGATGTGGGGCATTTACGCCCCGGTGCAAGAGCGGATTTAGCGATTGGTTCCGAACGTGAAAAGTTGGAACTCGTGATGGTCGGTGGAGTACCCCTAATTGGTGGCCCAAAGGTTATGGAGAAGTTCGAGCAGTTTCCCACGATTCCTGTTACACTAGATGGACATGAGAAGTGCATGAATGCCCGGCTTGCCCATCGGTACCAACGGTGTAAGCTGGACGAACCCGGCTTGGTTTTAGACAGACCTATCCGGCGGTGCTTCTGGTTTTGACGACAACAGGCAACCCCGCTATGACAGATATTCTCCTGGGCCAGTCCTACTACCTGCGCTACGACCCAAAGCTATACCGTGCTATGCAACCGTATCCGCCACTGGGAACGCTCTACGCCGCCGCCTACGTGCGCGAACATGTCAGCGATGATGTGGCCGTGTTCGATGCGATGCTGGCCGAAGGGCCGTCCGAGTGGGTCCAGGCGCTGGACCAGCACCAGCCGCGTTACGCCGTTATCTACGAGGACAACTTCAACTATTTGAGCAAGATGTCGCTGTTGCGGATGCGTGAGGCGGCGTTGGCGATGATCGCGGCGGCGAAAGCGCGGGATTGTGTGGTGATCGTATGTGGCGCGGACATGACCGACCACCCGGACGTGTATCTGAGCGCGGGGGCGGATGTGGTCATCGTCGGGGAGGGCGAGGCGACGCTGACGGAACTACTCACGCGACTGCGGGCGGGCGAGGGCATTGCAGATGTCGCTGGGATCGCCACACTACAAGATGACAGCGTCACCAAGACAGCGCCGCGCCCGATACTTACAGACCTGGACGCCATCCCGTTCCCGGCGTGGGGCTTGATCGACCTAGACCGCTATCGTGATGTGTGGTTAGCGCATCACGGCTACACCAGCATGAACGTCATCACGACACGGGGCTGTCCGTTCCACTGTAACTGGTGTGCGAAACCTATCTGGGGCCAACGCTACAACGCCCGTTCACCGCAAAACGTGGCAGATGAAATCCTGTGGCTGAAACAACACTACGACCCGGACCACATCTGGTTTATGGACGATATTATGGGCATCAACGACCGCTGGATTGAGCGGTTCGCGGACGAACTGGACCAACGCGACTTACACATTCCGTTCAAGAGTTTGAACCGGGCGGACTTGCTCCTACGCGGGGACACCATCCCAGCACTAGCACGAGCCGGTGCGGACATCATCTGGATTGGCGCGGAGAGTGGGTCACAGAAAATTCTGGACGCAATGGACAAAGGAACACAGGTCCAACAAATTTACGAGGCCACCCGCAAGTGCCACGAACACGGGATCAAAGTCGCGTTCTTTCTGCAATTTGGGTATCCGGGGGAAACACGTGAGGACATTGACCTCACGTTGCAAATGGTCCGCGAGCTACTGCCGGACGACATCGGCATTAGCGTGAGCTATCCGTTGCCGGGCACGCCGTTTCATGAGCGCGTTCGCGAGGAACTGGCCGAGCGTGCGAACTGGATCGACAGTGACGACCTTGCCATGCTGTACCAGGGGCCGTTTGCCACGCCGTTTTACCGTCAGCTACACACCGTCGTCCACAAGGATTATCGCTCCCGCAAGACATGGCGTGACCTGGGAAAGCTGCTGCGTCGTCCGTCTGGCGTGCGCCCAGGCCACCTGCGACGGGTGGCGGCGATGTGCTACCATCGGCTAACGTTACCTGGTGCGCGGCGTGAGTTGGACCGACTCGCGCAACTGCCCAACACACCAACACCCATTACCAATGTTACGTTAATGGACTGAGGACGGTTGCAAACAGGCCAAGCTTTCCATTATTATTGGCTTGATACACTTATAAATAGGCATCGGGGTCCAACGCCACCGTGTACTACGAACATTTCCTCTACACACGTACTGCCACACGCGATTACACCGCCTTCGTCCGCCCAGAACACACCTCTGACAACGACGTAACGCTACTGGCAGAACTTATCAACCATGTCTCAGATGTAACATGGCTCACACGTTGGCACCCGGCGTTGTATTGTTTTCCTATGGGCGACGCTATCTACCTGCTGCGGCACTACCACAGTGGCATACACCACGAAGGCACCCCGATCAGCGTTCTGGAGGGGATCGCAGCGCCGCGTGGCAGCACCCGCGACTTCGCCGCCCACCTCCACCGCATCGTCGCACTTCAACATGATTATCTGAATGTCGTTGGCACCGTGGCGCAGCTCGACGATCAAGATACCCGTATATCCACGCAGCACAGCCTGCGGATTACCCGCGTGCAACCGCCGACACCAGCCCCACTGGACATGCAAACGATTGAGACCATGGCACAACATGAGCCGGACGTGTGTTTGTACGTGCCGTTTACCGAGAAGGGGTCGCAACTGCTGGTGAGCGTGTTATCGTCACCCATCATCCCCCCACTGGTGCGGTTTGCCCACGGTACCACCTCAAATGGAGTGCGCTATCTGAACGAGATCGGCATCACGCTGGATGTCATTGGTTACTTTGGCCTGTCGCGGCCCAGTTTACGCCAGCGCAGCAATGATCGGCTGATTGCAGCTTTAGATGGCTATGCACGTCGGGCGTTCATCCCGCCGGAGCCGATAGCCAACCCAGAGGAAATGGAGACAGTTCCGAGTAGTAGCGGCCCCCGCTACCGGGAAACCCCATCCGGGGAACGTGTGCCGATTACGACGCCAACAGTCCCGGCAGAGGCGTCACAAAAAGCGGCTGTGGGCACCCGCCCAGAAGACAATTTGACCGTTGCCCAACCCACACCCGGCGAAGACAGCACCGATGGCTGGATTAACAGCCTCGCCAAACGCATTTTTCGACGCGACGAATAGGACAACCAGATGGACATTCTACTTACGCACGGCTATTTCCTGTACGATGACCCACACGAATTGGCCGTGATGCGTCCCTATCCGCCGTTGGGGATTCTATCACTCTCGGCGTATCTCAAGCAGCAGGGGTTCGCGGTAGGCGTGTTTGACACCACGTTCACGTCGTTTGACGCCTATGCCGCTCATGTGCAACAGGAACGGCCCCCCGTCGTTGGCATCTACACCAACATGATGACCAAACAGAACGTGCTACGGATGGCGGCGCTGGCGAAATCCGTGGGCGCGATTGTGGTGCTGGGAGGCCCGGACCCACCCTACTACGCAGCGGAATACCTGGAACGAGGCGCGGACATCATCGTACAAGGCGAGGGTGAGTTCACGTTAGAAGCCCTGTTGCCACACCTTGCCCGGCACGGACTCAACCAGCTTGAGACGATTGCCGGAATCAAGTTCCTGAACGGTGACGGCAAACTGGTAGAAAACCCGGCCCGCGCCTTTGTTAAGTCGCTGAGTGACCTGCCGTGGCCGGACCGCGAGGCGATTGATATTGAGGGTTACATGCGCGTGTGGAAGGACAACCACGGCCACAGTTCCGTAAGTGTGATCCATGCGCGGGGGTGCGCCTATAGTTGCAACTGGTGCAGCCATTCCGTCTACGGGACCAGCCACCGACGACGCACACCGGAGGACGCCGCCGCCGAGCTGCGCTGGATTGTGGACCGCTACAACCCGGACCGCGTATGGTACGCCGACGATGTGTTCGCGATTCACCACCGCTGGCTGTATGCCTACCACGACGAACTCAAAAAGCGTGATGTGCGGGTGCCGTTCGAGTGCATTTCACGGGCGGACCGCCTCAACGAGCAGGTAATTGACACGCTGGCGGAGATGGGCTGCTACCGGCTGTGGAACGGCTCTGAGAGTGGGTCGCAGAAGATTCTGGATGCGATGAACCGCCGCGTACAGGTTGAAGATGTGCAACAGAAAACGCACATGTTGCAGGCAGCGGGGATCGAAACCGGGATGTTCATCATGTTGGGCTATGCCGGGGAAACCATCCAGGACATTGTGGACACGGTAGACCACCTCAAAATCTGCAATCCCGATGTATTCCTAACAACCGTTGCCTATCCGATCAAAGGGACGCCGTACTACGCTGAGGTTGAGACGGACGTGCTGGCAAACGCGCCGTGGGACGAACGCGGGGACCGTGATTTAACCGTGTCTGGGCGCTACTCACGGCGGTTTTACCGCTACGCTACCCGGTGGATGGTCAACGAGGTGGCGCTCAACCGAGCGCAGAAGAACGGTGGTGTGGGCGCGGCACGTCAACTCAAGATGCGGGCGAACATCGCAATTGGGCGGTTGGGTATGCGGTTCACACAGGGCGAACGTGAGACAAACGGTGTACCGGTCCATGCAACGGTCGGATGACGCCGCGTTTGACCCGTTGGCGGGGAATTATGATGTAGATTTCACCGACACACCCCTCGCACGGTACCTGCGTGGGCGGGTTTGGGCGCGGTTAGACGCGATCTACAGCGCGGGTGACGGCGTGCTAGAGTTCGGCAGTGGTACGGGGGAGGATGCGCTGCATTTGCTAAAACGAGGCGTGAAATGTATCCCCAGCGACGCCAGCGCGGAGATGCGCACGCAAACCCAACGAAAAACGGCTGTGGCGGGATTTCCTGAAACGGCGATTTCGGTCCTGAGCCTGCACAAGCTACCGAACACTGCACGTTGGCCGACATTAGACGGTGCGTTTGCGAACTTCGGCGTGGTGAACGTGCTGGCCGACTTGCATCCGCTGGCGGCATGGTTAGCGGATGTGGTACAACCGGGTGGAACCGTCGCGTTTGGGGTGATGGCCCCGCGCTGCCTGTGGGAGTTCGGTTGGCACGCGCTCCACGGGGACTGGACGACGGCTACCCGGCGTTGGCGGAAGTCGGCGACTTTCCAGGCAAACGTAACCGCCCCACGAATCCCGATCTACTATCCGTCGCCGCGTGCTTTTCGGGGTGCCTTTACGCCGTACTTCGTGCAGACGCATCTTGAACCACTGGGACTGCTGCTACCCCCCTCAGACGTTTACGGGGTGGTTGAACGCCGTCCGTGCCTATTGCACGCGCTCAACTGTGTTGATGATGCGCTGGCCGGGGCGGAGTGGCTGGCCCCCTATGCCGACCACTACTGGATCGAACTGCGGCGGACGGGCGTTGCGCCCGCGTAGCCTGCTCGCGAACACACTGGCGCTGTTGACGGGCAACGTGGGTAGTGCGGCGTTAGCGTTTGCGCTCGCCGCGTTGATTGGCCGGGCGCTTGGGGAAACCGGGCTAGGTGTCTATGCGGCGGTACTCGGCTGGACATTCCCGCTGCTCATGCTGGCGGAGTTCGGCACGAATACGCTCCTCACACGTGACCTTGCCACAGCCACCGCACAAACCGCAACCTATCTGCGAGCGACGGACCGGGTACGGGTCGGATTCGGGAGCGTGTTGACCGTGTTGCTGGTGGTCGCTGCGCCGATTGTAAGCGATGACCCCATTGTTGTTGCCGGATTGCGGGTGGCTGCGCCGCTGCTGCTGCTGGAACCCGCTTACGGCGCATATACAGCGGTGTTTCGCGCTCACCGGGCAATGACCCCAATTCCCCTACTGAACAACGGAATGCTGGCGGCGCAACTGTTGCTCACAAGCGTCGTACTGTGGCGGGGCGGGGATGTTGTGACGGTCCTGGGGGTGAACACGCTCACGTCCGGGGGGCGCATGTTGGCGGCGTGGTGGATTTATCGCGCACAGTTCCGCAGGATTGACATAGCTCCTCTCCCTGGGGGAGCGGGGTTTGGGGTGAGGACTAACTTACTGCAACACGCATGGCCTTTTGCAATCGCGGGGGTGTTGGCAGCAGCACACATGCGCCTGAACGTCGTGTTGCTAGAGGGCATCGCGGGGGCAGCGGCGGCGGGGCTGTACGCGGCGGCGATACGCTTTGTCGAGGCCACACGGATGATTCCCCATGCGCTGTTCGACGCGCTCATGCCACAACTCACCGCGCTGCGTGACGACCAGGCGGCTTTCCGGCGGACATTTCGACGGGCTGCATTATGGATTAGCGGGTTTGGGGTGATGGTAGCAGGGGGCGCATGGGGTGGTGGGCGGGCGCTGGTCACGTTAGCGTATGGTGACGCCTTTGCCGACGCAGCCCCGGTTTTGTTCGTGGCGGCAGCGCTGCTAGCCCCGGCACTTTTGCGGCAACTGCTGGTATTGCACGCCTACGCGCTGGACGCCGAACGCGCTGTCAACCGGGCCTATGGGGTGATGCTGGTAGTGGGGTTGGCCGCCGGATTCGTGCTGATTTCGCGCTATGGTGCAGTTGGCGCGGCGTGGAACTGGGGGATTGCGGAGGTAGCGGGGTTACTGGTGCTGTTGGCTCACACACGCCGCCACCAAACCCCCGTACATTCAGGTAACATCACCAGGGATTCAGCGCGGACGCGCTCGGCCAGTTCATCCCCGAAGAAGAAGCGCGTGAGCCGTTCCGCCTCGCCCAGCGACGCGAACTTATAGTCCGTGCGGAAGGCCGCCGACGCAAAACCACGCTCCTCCCGTAACCAGGCGTAGTAAGCCGCCAACGCTGTGTTCGGTGGTGCAGGCGTGTCGGTCCCCGTCCCCATCGTCTCGAAAATGACGGCCATACCGCCCGGACGCAACACCCGCAACATCTCATCAACGCTACGCCCGATCTTCGTTTGCCAGTCGCCCGCGTGCCACTCGGTCGTGTGGCCGTAGCACCACCCCGCGACACTCAGGTCCGCACAGGCATCGGCCAACGGCGCATGACGACTGTCCGCAACGACAGCTCGCCAGTTTTGGTGACGGGCAGCACGCAGGTTTATCGCGCCGCGTGACAGCATGTGTGCGCTGGCATCCGTGATGACGAGCGACTGCACCTGTGGAGCCATCAGGAGCGACAAACGGCCCGTTCCCGCGCCGAACTCCACTACATCTAGGCCGTTTAACGGGGCAATCTGCGCCAGGTGGCGCAAGATGTTCCCCTGGTAGTCCTCACGGGACACCAGCGCGTGATAGTCGTCGGCGTGCTGGTTATAGATAGACTGAAAAGGTGACATGTGGTTTCCCCCCGGCATAGGGGCGTTTCGCTGGAACGCCCCTACAGTTTGCCCTTATTGGAACTTTGCCAGTTGCGCGTCGAACTTCGTGAGGTCAATCTCCTCGTGGGCCGCCAACAGCGGACGGAACAGGTTCATATACTCAACGACCTGGACATTCGTGCGAGCCTCGAAGCGCAGTGTGATCGCGGGTTGGGTGTTGCTGGCACGGACCAAGCCCCACCCATTCGCGAAGGTGGCACGAGCACCGTCCACGGTGATAACCTCGTAGTCCTTAGACAGTATTTCGGAAATCTCATCAATGATCTGGAACTTCACCTCGTCCGGCGTGGACAAGATGACCTCTTGCGTGGCGACCAACTTCGGAATTTCGTCGAAAATCTCGGCCACCGTCTTGTCGGTCTGGGCGAAGATTGCCAGTGAACGCAGGGCCACCAGCGGCGCGTCATCGAAGCCGTAGTATTCCTCGCCCATGAATAGGTGGCCGCTTACCTCACCGCCGAGTGGAGAACCAATTTCGTTCATTTTCTGCTTCATCAAGCTGTGCCCCGCCTTCCACATGACAGGTTCACCACCGTACTTGCGAATTTCCTCCGGGAGTGCCTGGGATGCCTTCACATCAAAGACGATCTTCGCCCCGGGTTGCCGCCCTAGCAGGTCGCGGGCCAGTAGTGCGAGCAGGCGGTCTGCCGCGATGTGATGCCCGTGATTGTCGATGAACCCGCAACGGTCGCTGTCGCCGTCAAAGGCGAGGCCCACGTCCGCGCCAATTTCGATCACCTTGGCCTCAAGGTCTTTGGTCATATCTGGGTCTTCCGGGTTCGGCAGGTGATTGGGGAAAGCGCCGTCCGGCTCACAGTACAAGCATGTCACCTCCGCACCAATACGCGACAGCACCGCCGGGACATAACTTCCGCTAAGGCCATTACCTGCGTCTAGCACGACCTTCAGGGGGCGCTCTAACCTACCCACTTTGTCGCCGATGGCGGTCATGTGCTTATTAATCATGTCCATATCCTCTTGGACGGTTCCCGACCCCGTGGCGAAGGCATCGTCCTGGATCATCTTCAGGAGTTCCTGGATTTGCTCTCCGGCGAGGGCCAGCTTACCATAAGCCATTTTGATGCCGTTGTACTCTGTCGTCAGGTGAGACCCTGTAATCATCACACCTGCGCCTGTGCCGTCATAGCTGGCAGAGGCGAAATAGACTGTCGGCGTGAGGACCTCACCAATGTCGGTCACGTTCATACCTGTGCTGGTGAGGCCTTTAATCATCGCGGCCTTCAGCGTGGGGGAGGTCGCACGGTTGTCCGACCCGACGAACACATATTCGGTGTTGAACTGTTTGGGCAGGTAGGTGCCGAGCGCCTTGCCAACCAATTCCGCCAGAGTCGGCGTCAGTTGGGCATTATCGCCGACGGCCACACCGCGAATATCATACTTGCGAAAAATACTGGTAATCACGTCTGTCATATAGGTCATCTCCTGTTTAGTTTTTGCGTTTCGAGAAATAAGGTGTGGCGTTGCGATACAGCTTGTTGGCCGCGTCCTCAATGGACGGACCTCGCCCGCTGATATGCACATCGCCGTCTTGTGCCAGCAGCCGAACCTGCACACGGTTTTGGGGGTCATCGGTCGGCTGGTAAATGATAATTAACGACCACGCCTCGCGAAAGACCACCTGTGTGACCCATGCGAGGCGCTCTAAGGCTCCTTTGGTGTCTGCATCTAGCCAATCGAACTCAGTGTAGCCGGACGGTTTCCGGATGGCGTCTGCCTTATCCTTAAAAATCAGGTGCGCCCGTTCTACCACAGGCCATAGCTCGCGGAGCGCGGCGGGGAAAGTGGGTTGACGGTCGATCATCTCACGATGCGGTCCCCACTCTAACATCGCACTCCACACACTGTTCTCCCCATCAGGGCGTGCTTTCACCGTCAGCAAGACATCTGGGCTGTGTACGTGTGCCATATATCCTATGGTAGACTCCCAGGCCGCAAGCCCGGTCCTGGGGCGTCCACCGAGGGCGTCTGGCCGGGTGGGGAGTGTGTCGTCTGGCATTGTTGTGATTTCCCTTCTGATTTGCGATAAGCGTTGTGGTGCCCGTTATTCGACCGGGATTTCTTTGCCGTCTACGAGGGCCGCAAACGCGAGTTCTTCGGCACCTTCGGCCCCGTTAATACGAACGACCGTCCCGGCCTGTGGGTTGGCACGCAGCAGGAAATCCGCCAGGGGTTCTCGCACAGAACGCCGGATGATGCGGCGAAGCGGGCGAGCGCCGTACTCCGGCTGGTTATTCTGTGCAAGCATCCACTGCATCGCGCCCTCGGTGAACTCGAGTTCAAGGCCCCGGTCGCCAGCGAGACGTTGCTCACCATCTAGCATCAGCTTGAGGATGAAATAAAGATCGTCGTTTTCCAGGGCGTTGAACATAATCACTTCGTCCAGGCGGTTGATGAACTCTGGACGGAAGTGGCTACGCACCTTCTCCATCGCCACCTCGCGCACCTCATTCGTCACGACCGGGACGGCAAGATCGCGTGCGCCCAGGTTACTTGTCATGATGATGACTGTCTCACTGAACCGCGTCATATTCCCGCGCCCGTCCGTCAGACGGCCCTCGTCCATAACTTGTAGCAGAATATCGAGAACGCGGGGGTGCGCCTTCTCCACCTCGTCGAACAGTACAATCGTGTAGGGCTGCTGGCGAATACGCTCGGTGAGTTGGCCGCCTGCTTCACTGTCCACATAGCCACTCGGCGACCCAATCAGGCGGTTGAGACTGCTCTCATCCTGAAACTCGGACATGTCGAGCGGGAGCATAGCGTCCTGGTTGCCGAACATGAAATCCGCCAGTTGTTTTGCCAACTCAGACTTACCGACACCCGTCGGCCCCAGGAACAGGAATGACCCTATCGGACGCTTGGGGTCCTTCAGGCCAACACGCGCCGTCTTGATGGCCCGGCTCACAGCCATCACCGCTGTATCCTGCCCGATGATGCGCTCTTGTAGGCGCTCGACCATACTGGCATAGCGTAGCCGTTCATCCTGGCCGAGCTTGCTAACCGGGACGCCTGTCATCTGGCTGAGGGTGAGTGTGATGTCCTCAGCATCTAAGGTGGTGGTGTCCTTCAGGTCTGGCTTAAAGGCAAGATGTGCCTGTTGGCTCATATTAATCATGGCGGCGGTGCGGTGGATGAGGTGTTCCGCACTACGCGGGAGCGGCATCGCTGTCAGATAGCGTTTGGCGAGGCGCACCGCCAACACCATCGCCACCTCTTTTATCTCGATGTTGTAGTCATCTTCGAGGTGCGGGCGCGTCACCTTCAACATCTCGATGGCTTCCTCGACTGACGGCTCCGGCACACGCAAAATCTGGGCGTTCTCCGTGATGGCGCTGATGTTAGACAGGCGCTCGTTATACTCTGTCTCGGTGGTGGTGCCGATGACGACGGGGTCATTTTCAAGGAAGGCCTTTTGAATCTGGGGGGTGGCCTTGGCAAACTCGGCACGGGTCGGCCCGCCGAAGAAACGATGTAGATGCGGCACAAAGAAAATACCGTCACGGGCCTGGTTCAACCCAGCACGCACGGCCTTGTGGTCGCTGTCCAGCAGCGTCGCCTCATCAACCTGCACCAAACTCTCCAGGCCGCTCGGCCCCTTGCCCTCACTCATCAGGAGCGCAAGGCTGTAGGCGAGAGTGCGCTTACCAACGCCGTCTGGCCCAAGCAGGATGACATGGCGGTTTTGCGACTGTGACAGAATGTTTATCAGGTCGCGCAGCAGGTCCTCACGAAAGTGGACGGCCTTCAACTGCCCGGCCTTACTGGTCGCGACAAAGTCCTGGGTGGTCCCGCTGCGGCGCATGATCTGGCTGCTATCGTTCAGAATATCGTTGATCGACTTGGGCGTAATGCCGTGGCCGCGCAACAGGCCGCTGGTACTCACGCTGCTCTCCGCCATGACCGTCAGCACATGGTCGGTATCGACACGCACCTCATCTTGACTGTTGGCAACACTCAGCCCGTCGTCCAACATAATGATCGTCTGCCGGGAGAGTGGCACGAGGCGGTTGCCCTTGGCGACAAAGTCCAGGTTGCCGGACTGGTCGCGGCGAGTTTCTACCGCGAGATGCACCTGGCGTTCTAAACGGTTGAGTTCGACGCCACGCTCACTGGCGAACTTGCCCAGCAGCCGCTCCGCCGCTGTTCCCTTACGTCGTATCATCGCCAGCAGCACGATCTCCGGGATGACCATCGACTTGTCGTATTGATCTTTGAGTTCGACAGCGTCATTCATAACCGCGTCGAGGTCTTTGGAGAGCAAATCCGGGTTTAACGTTCCCATGCAAAGCGTCCTCTCTTGGCATTCACTCTATAAAAGTATCGCGAAACACACCAGCGGACAAGCCACGCCATGCTTCATTTGTTATTCCAGCACAATCCGCTACACTCACAGCATCATTCTAGCTCTCATACCACCACAGGAGAATCGCACGATGACAGGCACGCAAACCCTCGCGTTGATCGCCCATGACGGCAAAAAGCAGGATATGGTCGCGTTCGCCATGAAGAACGAGAGCATTCTCGCCAAGTACAAGATCATCGCGACCAACACAACCGGGACGATGTTGCAGAAGAACACGAGTTTGGATGTTACGCCGATGCTGTCCGGCCCGGTAGGTGGAGACGCGCAGATTGCGGCGGCGGTTGCTGAGGGGCGTGTGGCCGCTGTGTTCTTCTTCGTGGACCCGCTTGGCAAGCACCCCCACGACCCAGATATTCAGAGCTTGTTACGCATCTGCAATGTGCACAATATCCCACTGGCGACGAACACCGCCACCGCCGACTTTATCCTGTCTGCACAGCAGATCTAACCGCGTTTCTCGGCGATGGTGACGGCCCGCTTCAGGATTAGGTCTGCGAAGAAGGCCTGCACCAACATGAACACCAGTAACGCCGGGCCAATAAACAGGCTGTACGGCACCAGCACCCAAATCTCACCTGCAAAGCCGAGGTGTAAAAAGCGCACACCGAGGTCTGCAAAGGCACTGAACGCGAACAACGTCAACCACTCCAGCGGGAGCCAGGGAGCAGCATCCCAGGTGAGATTCAGGTTGTTCTCAACAAACTGGAATGTCAACCAGACCAACCCACCGACGGCTGCCACCCGGAGGATAATCAGCAAGAACTGAAGAACCAGGGTATAGGCGCGTTGGTGGAAGCGGGTGGAAAGCCACAGCCCAACAGCGGCGTCAAAGGCCAGCATGGTAAACGGTAGCAGCATGACGGCAGTTAGGAACAAGGACAGCATGAAGGCCGCCAGCGGCTCGGCAAACGGAATCCCCCCCACCTCTGCGGGGAGGGTTGGCTGTGCGCCGCCAATCAACAGGTTGAGGTAGGTTCCCTGGAAAGCCGTAAGGTCACGCAGCAGGCCCAGAACCAACGCCACGCGCAACACAGTGACGACAATCAGCAACACCTGCAAGCGATAGAACACGGCGACCCAACGCGTGCGCAGCGTTAGCCCGGCACCGTTGGGCGTGGCCCGAAGGTTATCCCAGGTGATGCGGCGTTGTTCCTCGCCGACTGCACCGACGGTGTACCCCAACGCGACAACCCCCATGAACACCTGGAGGAACACTAGCGGGAAGAACAGCACCTCGTTGGCCCCTTCCGTCAGGTTCTGTCCTGGCGGGTCCACAAACAGGTTCGTGGCATAGGCATACCCACCGGCGAGCAATGCCCCAATCACCAGAATAACGCCCAACGCACGCAACAGCCGGGTCCGTCGGGGTACGTTGCCACGGGTTTTAAGGTAGTAGCTCAACATGGGGTTTTTGCGTTCTGCCCAGTCTGGCAGGGGGCCAATGATGCGTCGAATCATGAAATGTCATCCTCTATGAGCTTGCCAATTTGCGTCTCGAGTTCATCCAGGGCGGTGTACCAACTGGTGTAGGGCACTTGAACGGTTTCCGCATATTGCAGGTAGTAGATATAGACTTTCAAATCCTCCGGGGCGACCTGCGCGCCACGTGAGGCCAGATATTGCAGGACTGCGGCGGCGTACACCCCGACCTGGATGTGATAGCGTTGGGCGTGCGACTTCAACAGCAACCGGTTCGCACGTTCTGCGGCGTCAATGTGCTCTCGGTATCCCATCACGGTACTGGACTTGTAGTCTACAAGAACCCAGGTGCCATCGGATTTTTTGAGTAACATATCCAATATGCCGTGGATGACGCGCTGGTCTGTACGGTAGACAAACGGCAACTCACGTTCAACCTGCTGTGCCTTTTCTGCCCAACGATAGATTAGATTCTGCCGAAAGTCCTTTAACCAACCATGAGTCATCTCTACGGCGTACCTAATTTTGGGTGGCTCAACGACCTTGTGGCGCCAGGCGTAGCTTGCCAGGTCATCTCGCATATCGTTGTCATCTGTCGGGAAGCGCCACCAACGCAACGCCTCGTGAGCAATCTGCCCCAAAACACGCTGAGATACAGGCCGCTTTGTATTGCCGAGATGGTAGGCACGCGTGACATGCCCCGGCGAACCGAACAACACACTATAACGGAACTTGTCAGCATAGTATCTCTGATCGTCCTCGTTGCCGTAGATTGCACCCCCCAGGTCCGCAATCTGAGAGGCGGCCAGGTGATAAGCGGCACGGTCCCGCGCTGGCGGGACCGAACGCACCAGGGGCGGCTCATGGATTGTGTCAGCCAACTGTTGCCGAGATCGTATCTCGTTGGTTTCCCACAAGGTCTGCGGTCTGGCTGGCGGCTCCGTTGCGCCCTGCCTAGTAGCAGGCGAGCGCCACACACGAACCTCAAAGCGATCCGCACCGTTGCCGAAGGGCAGGGTGTCGTCCAGCCCGGCCCAGGTTTCCAGGCCCAACACATCCATGACCATCTCCATCCAACCTGCCACCCGCCCCCACTTTTTGCCGTTCCAACAGGCGAACCCGCTCACGAACAGCAGATCACGGGCACGGGTAGCTGCCACGTACAGCAACCGCTTCGCCTCGGCGTCCTCGCGGCTCTGGGCGAGGTGTTTCGCTGCGGCATAGAGGCTCGGCTGCTGTAGGTCGCCGACATCATCGGGAACGCGGCAGGTGATACCGCCTAGCGTTGCCGGGCGGACCAGCGGCTCGTTCCGCGCACCGCCGCCGCCCCTACGGCTGGCATCGGGGATAAACACCACCGGGAACTCTAACCCTTTGCTCTTGTGAGCCGTTATCAGTGTCACCGCGTTGGCCGCCTCGGTGTCTGCCTCGCCCTCGCGGACCTCACGGTCGGTCATGTCATTAAGGTACTGGGTAAAGGCGCTGAGGGTGACGCGGTCGCTCTCAACGGCTTTCTGTAAGAGCTTCAACACGTTGTTGCGGCGGCGAACCCCGTCTGGTAGCCCGGTGAGTGTTGCGAGATACCCCGTCCGCGCCAGTGCATGGCGCAACAACTCGTAAATCGTCACGCGCCCGGCCACGTCACGCAGCCCCGCGAGAATTTCCTGGGCGCGGGCAACCGTGGGTATTTCCGCTGTCGGGATTCGCGTGGATTTGTAGTTCTGGAGCGCCTTCCACAGCGTCGGATTGGCAGACGCCTTCGGTTTCACCAGGCGCAAGCCATAGAGCGCCGCGTCGCTCAAGTTGAACAGCGGCGACCGTAACGCCGTCGCCAGCGCCAGTTCGTCGTCCGTGTTGTAGAGCGCATCTAGCAACGCCAGCAAATCCCAGACTTCCGGGCGGTCATAGTAGCCACGTCCGGCCACTGTAACGTAGGGAACTCCCGCCTCCCGTAGTGCGTTTTCATAGATTGCGACAGCGGTCGTCTGACGAAAGAGAAGCGCCATGTCACCGAAATTGGCTGGGCGCGTGATGTCCGTCTCTTTGTCGTGTACGGGATGACCGCTATCCACGAGTTCACGGATACGAGCGGCAATATGGGCGGCCTCTGCACGCCGTAAATCGTCAGTGGCGATCAAACCTTTGTTGCAATGGGTGTCCGGGAGTGGCACATCATTGGCATCACGCGGGCGGTAGTCTAACAGCATAATCTCTAGCGGGGGAACCATCGCCGGAGGATGTTCGCGGTGTGCTTCCATTGGACGCCCAAACTCGACCTCATACTCGGCCACCTTGCTTGATGGGTCGCGTTGCAATAGGCACTTGAACATATAGTTGAAGGCGTTCACCAGCGGGCGATGAGTGCGGAAGGAACGCACCAGCGGAATCTCGGCGGGTATGTCGTCGGGGGTGGGGAGCGTCGTTATCAACTCACGCACCTGCTCGAACACGCGGACATCGCCGCCCCGGAAACCGTAGATGCTCTGTTTGGGGTCCCCCACGACAAACAGCGGGGCGGGTTCACCGTTCAGCGGGGCGTCCGGCACGGTCAACGCCTGGATGATGGCCCACTGGTCGGCGTTGGTATCCTGAAATTCGTCCACGAGAATGTGACGGTACTCCTGGCGGACGTAGCGTTCGCACACTTGGGGATGGTCGTGGAGCAGCTTGGCCGCCCGCTGTTCGAGGTCATTAAAGTCCAGCAGGTTGTCGTTGGCCTTGGCTAGCGTGTAGGACCGTTGGACAGCACGAATCAGGACACCCCAGGCCGCCGCGAGGTCTGCGGCTTCCTGGTCGGTTTCGTCGGGGGCGGTTCCCATCGCGTTCATGAGCGGGACCACCCACTCGCTTACAAGATCGTTCAGTAGCTCACGGGCGGCGGCCACCTCCGCCTTGCCCCATTGTGCCTGAGCGCCGCTCTTTTTGGCGGCATTCTCTTGGATGGTGAGCAACCAACCATAGACACCTGTGATCGGGCCATTGGGCGATATTGCGTTGATCTGTAAAAGTGCGTCGTGGGCCGCCTCCCATTTGGCGGTGAGAATATCGCCAGATGGGAAAGCGGCACGGTTCGCGTTGGCCCATGACAGCGCGTGCTGATAGGTGGGGTGATTACGGGCGCTCTGGAAGGCGGGGGCGGCCTGCGCCGTCCAACTTTGCAGCCACAGCGCCAGCAAAGCCGAGCCGTTATCCGGGATGTCCAGGGGAGGTTCACCAGCATGGCGGGAAAGTTCCTGACGAATACGGTGGGCGTCGTAACGTGAGAACAGCGCGAGGATGTTGGGATCGCCTCCCTCTACCATCTGGAGCAGCACACGCTCCACGGCATCCTCAATCATGATCTGGCTTTCGATCTCGTCTACCACGGTGAAGCCGGGATCAAGGCCAGCCTCCGGCGCGTTGGCACGTAACAGCGCCCCACATAAGGCGTGAAGCGTGTCGATACGGGCGCTGCTCATTTTACCGAGCAATGTCGCCCACCGCTCCTGGGCGTCGGGATCACCCGCGAGGTGTGCCTCACGCATGTTCTGCTGAATGCGTTGACGCACACGATCCCGCATCTCCTGCGCGGCCTTCTGGGTGAAGGTCACAGCAACGAGATCATTCAAGCGCCAGCCTGGGTTTTCCTCCAACATGCGGAGGTAGCGCTCGACGAGCACGCGGGTTTTGCCGGACCCCGCCCCGGCCACCATAATCAGATTACGGTCGTAGGGCGGTTGAATCGCCGCGTCTTGCTCTGGTGTGAAGTTGGTCATCGGGGTCATCGCTAACGGTTGTCGAGATAGGTCATGGCGAGGCGGCACAAGCGGTAGTAGTCACAGTAGCGCACACAGCGCCCGTTCTCCGGCTTGGAGGGGACCACACTGAACTCACCTGCCTGCGCCTGCTGCATGATGTTTATCACCCGGTCCTCGGTGCTGTCGACCAACGCGAGATCTTGCGGATCGTCCATATTCAGCACGCCACTGATCTTGCGGTTACTAATGTGCCAAAAGAAACCACCGCGTACCTGTTGGGGTGGGTTGGGTATCGTCAGGCGATACTTGTTCACAAGGCCACGGGCAACCATAAGATAAACGAGCATCTGGTAGTTGCGCCCGGTTGCCATGTCATCACGTTTAATTTCGGTACCGCCCGTTTTGTAGTCCATCACCAACAGGTCATCGTTGTAGCGGTCCATACGGTCAATAGCGCCCCGGAGGCGCATAGCCCCGGCATCACCGTCAACGATCTGCTTGCCGGCGTCACCAATGCCGAAGGTGGCTTCCATTACGAACGGACGCCGCACACCCGGCCCAAAGTGTTTCTCCAAAACAGTGTTCATCTCGGTGAAATCATAGGTCACGAACGCTTGTAGCTCGCGGCGTAGCACGTCCTGTTGTTGTGTCCACAACGGCCCCTCACGGAAGGCAAATTCGACAGGGGCGGCGGCAAATCGCACGTCCGCGACCTGGTTGAGCAGCGTTAACGCATCAGCTTGTGCGGCAGGCTCAATGATGACATCATGTTGTGCAAGTTGGGTGTACACCTGCTGTAGAATCTTGTGATTGAGCAACCCTAGTTGTAGCCGATCTATGCCCACCACTGGCTCGTCAAGCGCCTTGAGGTGCAACACCCGCGCCGCGAAGAAACGATAGGGGCAGATGCCGTAGTCGTTGAACTGGCTGGCGCTCCAGGTGTGGTTGTTCACACTGAGTTTCTCCGAGAGAGGGGCGAGGAGGTCTGGGTCGTGAATGCGCCCGATGTAGGCGTCTGGTGCCTCGCCGGAAAGCCGTTGGCTTTCGACCTCACGCCCAGCAAGCACCGCCTTCAACAACGCGGTTTCGTTCTCCAGGAGCCAGTCATAACCCGCAACCACCATCGGATCAGCACCTGCGTCAATCGTGGCGTTCAGGCCATCCGCGACGGCCAAAGCGACCTCCTCAGCCATAGACGCAAGATCGACTGTGGGAACATCCCCCAGGCCAATCGTCTGCACGAGCGTCACCTCATTATCTGCGAATACGTCCAGTGTCGCTCGCCAAAGGTGGCTTGGTACCCAGGGGGAACCGCTCTTGACTGTGGGGCGGGAGAGCGTCAGCGTTTCGGTTGGCAGGCTGATGAGTTCAAAGAACAGCCCGTCATCATCGGCGCGTTCTGCCGCCATCTTGAGCGGCAATTGTGCGGCCTGTAAGCGCCGTCTTTCGCTGTCAAGGTAGAGCGCGTCCTCAGTAGCCCGGCGCGGGAACACCCCCTCAGACATGCCCATCACGAAGATGTGCTGGTGGGGCAGGCCACGCGCATCGGTGGCTGTCGTGACCAACACCCGCCCATAACGCTCCGGGTGACGCTCAATCGCCGTGTTTTCGACCGCTGCCAGCAGGTCCGCCATGAAATCCTTATGGGTGATAAGATGCTCGTGGTTCATATCCCCTTCGAGGGTCTGCAAGAGCAACCCGGCGCTCAACAACCCCTGGAGCACACGCTTAAACTGTTCAACGGCGGTGCGGTCCCGGGTACTGACACGCGGGTCGTGTTTACTCACGAGCCTACCAACGATCCCCAGATAACCGCTTGTGGCCGTGGCTGTGGGTGTCTCGTCGTCCTGGTCGTCAGACGGCCCTAGGTTGAACCCGACAAGATCATCCAACCAGTTAATATACGCCGACATGGTGGCCTCAGGGGCGGGCGTCACCCGGTTGAAGAAGGTCGTTAGGGCAGCCGTCAACTCGATAGCCTCGGCCTCCGAGATCAAGGCAGGTTCGACCCAATCATCATCGCGTTGGCGGGGTTGGGTTGCCGCGTGAATGGCGTCCAACCACGCCTGAC
Source organism: uncultured Anaerolineaceae bacterium (assembly GCA_964462905.1). Taxonomy (GTDB): domain Bacteria; phylum Chloroflexota; class Anaerolineae; order Aggregatilineales; family Phototrophicaceae; genus DAOTTY01. The sequence goes on along the minus strand of CAYWZS010000004.1, from coordinate 4,479 downwards.
GCCCGCCGACGACGGTGAATATCCGGCTAATTTTGTCGAGTTTGTTCACCGCGCCGAAGCCCAGGCCATCAGGGGCGAGATAAGGTGAATTTAGCACGTCCAGCAGGTCACGACGGGGGAAAGCCGTCAGGTTGTGAACGGTGTCATGGAGCAACAGCACGCGCAGCAACACACGAATCGGTGGTATAGCTTGTAGTGCTTCCCCCTGGTGTAGTGCCAGCGGCAAACCGTAAGCACGCCCTAAGGCCTGGATATGCACCTGATAACGTTGATAGTCTCGCAGCACGATCATCACATCGTCGGGGCCGCTGCCATTGTCACCTAGCAAGAGCCGTTTGACATCACGCAGGACGGCAGCCGTCTCGGTTGCGGCATCTGGCGCGGCGATAAAACGCACACCGCCTTCATTGGTTTTCGGGTCTGTCGTTACACTCAGGATATTGCGGCCAAGGTGCAACAGGTCGCGGTGTCGCGTCAACGTCTGATAGGCGACATCGGTCGTTTCACGTTGGGCCAGTGGTGTACTAACCTGTTCAAAAGCCTGTATCAACGTCCTTTTTGCGGTTTCAAAGCGCCGTCCGAGTGTTTTCTCGCGGCCCGGCACGCGCGTTAACGTGATTTGTGCTTCCGCCACCCGCCCAGAAAGCCGCGCAACCAGTTCCGCCTGGAGCGGTGTGAACTGATCGTAGCCGTCCACCACGAGCAAGCCCACATCTTTTGCGACAACGGGGTTATCTCGCAATACGGCCAGGGCCAACCACCCACTCCCCTCGCGGTCTACGACGTTATGTGTTTTGAGACGTTCCTGGTAAGCATCGTAAAGGCGGTGGATGTCGGCATCTTTGGCACGAGTGCCGAGTGCGCTCGAAGCTGCTGCAAACTGCTCTGGCTCGACCAATGCTTCTTTTAGCTCGTAGATAAAATCAGCGATCACCCGCAGGAAGCCCGGTTTGCTGGCAATTTCAGCGTAAACAGGCAATGCGCCCTCAGCGGCCATCTGCTGTGCCAGCACCCGCAACAACCGCAACCGGGCGGGGTCGCTCAGATCACGGGTCGGCCGCCCTGCCAGGTTGAGCAGGCGGTCATACAGCTCTGGAAAGGTGAAAAACTCCACGTTGAAGTGAACCACCCCACCCGGCTCAACGCCGGCCAGGCGATTGCGAAACTGGCTGCGTTGGCGTTCGCTGGCGAGCAGCACCCACACGCGCCCGAAGCGTTCTGCCTGTAGCACCGCCTGAATTTTCTGGAGGGCGGCCTCGGTTTTACCGGCTCCTACAGGAGCCAGCAACAACTCAGCGGGCATTATACATCCCCTAGCAATAGCTTGGTCACACGCTCGATTGTCCGACGGTCCATGCGTTCCTGTGCCAGGTATCCATCTCTTAGCGTGTCCAGCAGCGTTGTGAGATGTGTTACCGGGATGACGGGTTTGGTTGTCTTAAAGGTGACATCTGGTTCATTCTCGATGAACACAACCACGCCGAAAATCTCCTGCTTCGGGAGTTGATTGCCCTTCAAGAAATCGCGCACCGCACGCACATCCACGACAGTCTCGTGGGTTGGATTTGTCCCCCATGGCATGAACTCCCCGCTGCGACTGGCACGTGCCCAGTTCGAGCCATCATTGATGTAGCTGCCCTCTACGTCCAGAATACGGAATACGAGAATCCCCGGTGGCCCCACCAGCACGGCGTCGATGTACCCCAGAACGGGGCGGTTGATATTGCGGATGAACTTGTAGCGTTCATCTAAGAACTGGCTGAGATGTTCCCCCGTTAGGGCAGCGAGGTCGTTCTCACGGCGGCGTACCACGGCGCGAACCAGGTAGAACAACCCTAGCAGGACTGCCGCCCCACCCAGGACAAACAACAGGATGGAGATGCCACGTTGTATTGTTGCGCCCGTCGTACCCTCGCCGGAGAACGGGATCAGGAACATCAACACACCAACAGATAACAGGAACACCCCAGTTGCGATGCTCAAAAAAGAAAACAGCGCCAATTGGCGTGTCCGACGGGCTAAAGAACGAGAAGGAGCCGTGTTTAGCATGGTTTAATCGGCTTTGTCGGTGCTGCCCTTGCCAACCTTCTCTCGCCGCTGGGCGATCACTGCCTCCAGAATACGCTGGAGTTCGTCGAAACGTGGCATCGGCTTATACATTAGCTTGTCTGCCCCAGCCTGGGCGATGATCTCGCGTTCTTCATCCGGCGAAAGCTTATAGGCGGTGCTCATCACGATGGCAATATTACCTAACACCGTGCTTTGGCGTAGGCGTTCGCCGACCATTGCCCCGTTGATCTTCCCCGGCAGGCGGATGTCCAGCAGTGCCAACTCTGGCAGTTCGCCCTGGAAGCGCCCATTATCGACATCGTCTATCCAGGCGACAGCCTCTTCACCGTCCACAAACGCGACACCGTCGATCCCCCACATCTCGAACATTGCCAGCAGGACTTCGTAAATGTCTGGCTCGTCTTCAACAACCATCCACGTAGACAAAGATCAACCTCCTCGGTCATGGCCTCTTCAAACGGATCGTCTACCCTATAATAATATGTTTATCACCAAGATTCAGCAAACAATGTTCTGAAACGCACACTATCCGCTATAATAGATTTATATTTATCCGTGGATAAGCACTACTTTAATTACAGGAGTCCTCCGTGAATTGGATGATTGCAGAAGACGAGTCCGACATTCGTAACCTCGTCGCGATGATGGCACAGGCATGGGGCCACACCCCGATCACCTTCCCAACCGGGACAAAGGCTTGGGCCTTTCTCGACGAAGTTGAGGCTGGCACATATAACGGCCCACTGCCGGATTTCGCCCTGATGGACATTCGGATGCCCGGCCCGTGGGGCCATGAGATCGCCCATCGTATCCGTAACGTCAACCCGATTGCCAATATCCCGATTGTGCTGATGACGGCTTTCTCGTTGGATGATGAAGAACGAGCCGGGATGCTCACCAAGGGGGCAGACCGTATCATCGCCAAGCCACTGCCGGACTTCGCGCAACTTCAGGCCATCTTAAACAAAGTCATCGAAGACAAGAGCTAAGGCTCACGACTGGAAGGGAGGGCACCTGATGGATGGAGACACCCAACATCAACACACCGACGCCTACGAGTTAGACGACGCCGTACAGCGTATCAACGGCTTGGGTGCCGCCACCGAACAGTTCTTCCGGCGCATTCTCAATAGCCTGAACCGTCGGTCCCAGCTCGAAAAGTCGCAGAGCGCGGCCCGAAAGCTCTACAAGCAACGCCAGGAACTCAAGGCGGTTCTGGAACGCCGCGAACAGGAATTAGAGCGGCTTCATGGGATCATCGCCACCATTGATGAGGGGATCATCATGCAGGACATGGACGGGCGCGTGATCCTCATCAACAAGGCAGCCAAGGACATGCTGGGGAGCCAGAAGGCCTTTCGCAACAGCGAACTCAGCGCCTTGTTCGAGGCATACAAAGACATCACCCATACCGATGCCGAACTGACACCACTAGGCGAGCCGACCCGCTTAGAGATCAACAACACGATTGTTGGGGCCACGCTCGCCGCCGTCGCGGACAGCGCAGGTGAGCGCATTGGCACTATGATCGTCCTGCGCGACATCACCCAGGAAGCCCTGGGCGACCGCCTCAAAGACCAATTTGTGACGGCCATCTCACATGAACTTCGTACCCCAATGAACGTGTTGAAGATGTCTAGCGAGATGCTTGCCAACGCACCGGAGGACGCCCCCGCAAACCGCCGTATGGTGGAGATGATCGGGCGGAATGTGGACGTGCTAGACCGCATGGTGGTTGAACTCTTAGACATTTCGGAGATGACCGCCGGGGCATTTGAGGTACGCCAGAACAGCGTGAACATTGAGGAACTCGTTTGGGGTGTTATCAAAGGCATGATGCCGGAAATCAAAACCGCAAACCTGGATGTTTCCGTCATGGCGCGGGATTTGTCGCACCTGGCCGTGCAAGGCGACGATCAACGGTTGCGCTGGGCGCTGGGCCATCTGCTCCAGAACAGCATTCGCTACACCGAGCCAAGCGGCCATATCTTTTTCATGATCGGCCTAAACGACAATGATAACCTAGCAATTCAGGTGGTAGACACAGGTGTCGGGATCGCAGAAAAAGACCTGCCCCACATCTTTGAGCGGTTTTACCGGGGCGAACCCCGTACGAGCGATGGGCGGTTGTTAGATCCACGTGGGCTAGGGCAGGGTCTATTCGTCGCACGGACCGTTGCGGAGGCCCATCAGGGGTATCTCAGCGTACAGAGCACGGTTGGCAGAGGGAGCATTTTTACCTTCGTCCTCCCCCTCACTCAAGAAGCCGCTTAAGAATTACAGTTGCACGGCCCGTTGGCGTAACGCTACAATCATGATCGTTTATCATTCGGACCCATAGATTCAGGGAGCACACGTCACGTGTCGGCAGTCGGAGCCTTTACCTTTGTTCTACACAGTCACCTACCC
>CAYWZS010000003.1:0-79418 GCA_964462905.1 uncultured Anaerolineaceae bacterium | reverse complement strand
GCATCAGCGGCAATGACCAACATTCGGCGCATCTGGCGGGGTGAACAGGGTAAAAGTGGTCAACCACAGGCACAAAATGGGCTTTTGGGTCGGCTTTGGCACTGGATTCGGCACCGCTTTTGGGAGCCATACCCGGTCTATCGTTTGGTCAGCGCTTAGGTTTGTTCAGCCGAGTCACTGATGAGTTTCGAGAACGATACAAAAAAACAGGCTGGCGTTGAAGGAACAATTTCTCTTGCCACCTATACCTTTAATCTACGGCGAACACGGTATCGGGGGTCGGAGAAAACACATTTGCATCATGTGTGTACAGCAGAAGCGATCAACCTGAAGCGGGCAGCTCGGTGGATGGTTCCTCCGTTCCATGCTCAAACGCAACTCTCTCATTTTGCGGCTCTCGCTGCCTAATTTTGAATTCGCCAACAAGACCGGGTTATCCTCTAAAGCTCACAATTATCCGGCGGCCAGCAGTGGATCGCTGACACCGAAGACGTAGATTGCCAACAGACCCAATATACCGGCCAGCAGCACATAGTAGAACGTCGGGATGACCGTTTTACGGAGCAAGGTTCCCTCACGCCCAAGCAGGCCAACGGTGGCCGCTGCTGCTACGATGTTATGAATGGCGATCATGTTACCAGCAGCCGCGCCGACTGCCTGCAATGCCACCACCATTGACCCAGCTATGCCTAAGCGTTCAGCGATGCTGAACTGAAACAGGCTAAACATCAGGTTGCTGATGGTGTTACTCCCGGCAATGAACGCGCCTAACGCGCCGATTGTCGGGGCTAAGAGCGGCCACACGCCGCCCACCGTGACGGCGGCCCACCCCGCCATGGCTATTGGCATACTGGAGAAACCAGAGCCGTTAAAGCCGGAGTTGATGTAGACGCGCACCATCGGCACGGCAAACACCAGCACAAACCCGGCGCTCAACAGGATGCTGCTCGCCTCACTGAAGGCGGCACGGACTTGTGGTAGGCGCATTTGGTGGAGGAAGATGGTCAGCAAGACTACGACAATTAACACCGACGCTGGAAGGTAAAGCGGCGTGGACGAGGCGGCAATCTCGGTACCCAGGATACCGCCCCACTGGATTCGCAGGGTATCTTGCAACCACTTGCCGACCCCCAACGCGGGAAGGCGCGTCAGCACGAGTCCAATCGCCAACAGGCCATAGGGCAACCATGCGATCCAGATCGACATCGCTCGCTCGGATTGCGGTTCGGTGGTTGTGGTTTCGGCCTGGTTGGCCTTGCCACCCAGGCTACCGAGCCATTCCGCAGGCCAATTCACCTCGTCTGGGAAGTCCCATATTTCTTCAGGGATGAGGAAGCCGCGCCGCGCAGCCGTGACGACAATCGCCAACCCCACGAGCGCCCCCAACAGCGATGGGAACTCTGGCCCCAGGAACACCCCGGTTAACACGTAAGGTATGGTAAAGGCGAAACCACTAAAGAGTGAAAACGACAAAATGGACAGGCCCTCGGTCCACGAGCGGTTTTCCCCGAAGTAGCGCGTCATCATGACGACCATAAACGTTGGCATCACCGTCCCCACCAGGCCGTGAATAACGGCAGCTTGGGCGGTAATCAACTGGCGATACTCGGCGAAGGTCATGCCAACGGCGGCCAGTTGGTCAGCTAAAACCGGGGTCTCTAGCCCACCTGTCACGCCGACCAGCACAGGCGTGCCGACTGCCCCGAAGGTGACGGCGGTGCTCTGCACCATCAAGCCGATCATGACGGCAGCCATCGCCGGGAAGCCCAGCGCGACGAGCAAGGGCGCGACAATCGCGGCGGGGGTGCCAAAACCAGACGCCCCCTCCAGAAATGACCCGAACAACCACGCAATGATAATCACCTGTACGCGACGGTCCGGGCTAATATCCACGAACATCTGCCGAATGACAGTGATCGCGCCGGATTGTTTGAGCGACGCGAGCAGCAGAATCGCCCCGAAGATGATAAACAGAATGTCAAAGGTAATAAACAACCCCTGGATGGTGGAGGCGAGCACCGTGTTGAAGGCCATCCCCCAGACCGTCAACCCGATGAGCGCCGTCAAGATGTAGACCAACGGCATCACCGTCCGCGCTGGCAACCCGAACCCCACCAACAACACCGCTGCAACGAGAATCGGCAGCGCAGCGAGCAATGCTTGCAAAACAAGCGGCATATATCGTTTCCCCTGAATGTAATGTACATCGTGGGGAACATTGTAGCGGACGCCCCCACCCGATGAAAATCACCGTTTTAGTTGTGATTTGTCACCAGTTGCGATGCCGCCGCCTCATCAACGTACCACAGCAGTGTACCCGCTGGCTTGACATGCTGGACCGGATAGGTATCTGGCAGGAACGGCCCCTGTAGCACCTTTTGCAGCATATCGGCTTTCTTCTTCCCGGCGACCATCACCAGGGCCGTATGGGCTGCGTTGATAGCCCAGGGGGTCATCGTAATGCGAGGGTGGGGGTGATGGTCGTCCCCTGTAGCGACGGCACGGTGTTTGGTTTCGTGGAGCGCGGTGGTCATGTTCGGAAACAGCGAGGCGGTGTGGCCGTCGTCGCCCATGCCAAGAATATGCAGGTCAAAGGTAGGGGGGCCACCGTGGAAGAACGCCTGTAGGTGTTTTCCATAGCGGATAGCAGCGTCCTCTGCGCCGAGTTCCCCGTGAATACGGTGAACGTTCTCCAGTGGGATTGGGACTTTGCTCAGGAATGTCGTCTGTGCCTGGCCGTAGTTGCTGTCCTTGTGTGTCGGGCCGACAGCGCGTTCATCACCGAAGAAAATATGAACCTTGGCCCAGTTGATTTTCGCGGAAATATTGTAGGATGCCAGCTTCTCGTAAAACGGCAGGGGGGTACTCCCCCCTGGTAGCGCGACAGTGAAGTTTCCCTCAGTGGTGGCAGCCATCTCGGCAAAACGCTCGGCAGCGGCCTGCGCAAGTGCGGTTTTGTCTGGAAAGCGGTGGATATGGGGCATTGTTGTCAGCGTCCTTGTCTCATCAATCCCGGCAAACGTGGGCAAGCCACAATATGACATTTAATCTTATACAAATTTTACCGGGAAACATCCCCCTCTTGCAGCTTTTTAATCGGCGCGTCACAATATAAGCATGACTAACACACGAACCCAACTTTCACAGATCGAACGCACCGTCGTTCATGTCCATTACCGAATGCGGCTGGCCGTCCTCACACTACTGGGCCGTGCTGACGAGGCTGAGACCGTTCGTCGTGAGCCTGTCACAATTCGCCAGATTGAAAATTACACGGATGCCTGGGCCTTTCTCGTGCCAGAGCCAGCACGCGAACGCGCTCGGCTGGCGCACGCCCTGGCAGGCCGTTACACACTCGTCCGCGAAAACTTAGCAAATGTGCGTGAGCTGTTAGGCCTAGATGCGCCCGAGGTTATGGCCGCCTACGAAGCCGAATATAACACGCCGCTGGAGACGATCTATAACCTCAACGCCGCCCCCTACACGCCGGATGTCAACGATGCGCTATTGCAACGGGCGCGGTGGCACCGGGTGGGCCGGGGAGATATCGTGGTGCAGCAGGGTGCCACTGCGGATCGATTGTACATCCTGGTGGACGGGGCAATGCAGGCAATTCGTGAGCGCGGGGAGCCGCAGAGACCACTCCCGGCTGTGTTGCGGGTTCACCCTGGCGAGATGATCGGCGATGTGGCGTTGTGGACAGACGAACCGTATTCGCGAACAGTAGTTGCCCTGCGGGACAGCAGTCTTGTCTCGTTAGCGCAGGCGGACTTCGATGTATTGACCGCTGAATACCCGGCAATACTGCGGACAGTGGCGGCTCGTACTGTCGAACGGCTGCGACAGATTATCGCACCCCGACCTACCATCCCAACAACGGAGACAATCACGCTGTTGCCCGCCAGCCCACTCCCTCGCGCCTTTACAGAGGCACTCGTAGATGATTTCGCGGCGTTCGGACGGGCGTTGTATCTGTCACCGCCGGACGTTCAAGCACAGTTGGACGACTATGGTACGTTGACAGTGGATGACTACGCCGCCACACCGGACTTTCGGGATTGGCTAGAACAACAACACGCCGATTACCGCTATATCATCCTAGAGGCGGACGCCGCACACCCGGTCTGGACGCAGCGCATCAGCGAGCAGGCCAACCGCATTGCGATTGTGGGCCTTCCGCAGGATTTACGGGCGCGGTGTGCTGCGGAGGACATCTACGCAGGTATACCACAGCCAGAACTCAGTGTGGAGCGGCATCTGGTCGTTGTCCACGAAAAACGGGCAACCGCGCCGCGTGGTACGGCGGCGCTGCTGGCGTGCCGCACGGTGAACAATCACCATCATGTCGCGCTGGACCATCCGCCAGATCTGACACGGTTGGTGCGCCACCTGCGCGGGAAGCCGATCGGGATTGTGTTCGGGGGTGGGGGGATGCGCGGAACGGCGCACCTCGGCGTTTTACGAGCCATGCACGAGCTAGGGATTCCGATTGACCACGTGGGCGGCACCAGCGCCGGGGCCATCGTCGCCGCACAAGCTGCGTTAGAGTGGGATGTGAATCGCATGTTGGAGACGACCAAGGCGCGTGTGCTCAAGAAGAACGCCGTTATGCAACTGACGCTACCGCTCGTCTCGTTGAGCGGCGGTCATGTGCTGAATCGCGCCTATGAGGATATGTTCGGCGGCTATAGGATGGAGGACTTGTGGCGTCCGGCATTTACGATTGCATCGAACTTGACCCAAGCCCGTATGGAGATCATGGACCGTGGCTCATTGCATCGGGCGGTTCGTGCCAGCTCATCGTTAGCGGGCGTTCATCCGCCAACGATTGCAGAGAACAACGACCTGCTAATTGACGGTGGCGGCTTCGACAACACCCCAGCGGATGTGATGCGCGTTAAACTACAGAGCGGGATCGTTTTAGCTGTAGATTTGGGTTTTACCAAGCGGACGTTCCCGAACTACAACTACGGCGACAGCCTCAGCGGGTGGCGGGTGCTGTGGAACCGCATCAACCCCCTTCGCGATGATAAGTTAGAGGTGCCGCTCATCAGCACAATTATGATGCGGGCGAATGCACTGTGGAGCATCCAGGCGACACCGTTACAGGTGGCACAGGCGGACTTGGTGTTGCATCCGCCTGTGAGCGAGTATGGGCTGTTCGAACTGGAGGCCGCCGACGATCTCTATCAAGCCGGATACGAGGACGCGCTGGCCGTCCTCACGGATTGGTTGGCATCCGGCGCCCTGGCAGATACGCTGGCAGCGCGTTCATAGGCACGCACTACAAGGTGGTATGAGTGACTTGATGGGGCAAGCACAGGAAATAGTAGGTTATGCGTCAACAACTTCAACAACGACTTCGCACACTGCGTCCCCAAGCTACTGTGAGCTTGCTCCTCACAGCTGGGGTTATCGCGCTGACGTGGGTCTATGTCGGGCAGTTTGGCATCACAGCGCCTGTACGCGAGATGTGGATTTATGATCTACCGGTCGTCATTGGCATGTTAGATGGAACAGTGACCTTTGCGGAGGTCACCAAGCCTAAAGACGTGCATTTGCATCTATTACCGATGCTGGTGGTAATGCTGAATGTCTGGATAGATCCATCTTGGAATATCGCTACCCAGCTCTACATCACCCTGATGCTCTACACGACAACATGGCTACTGACCACCGCCGTCTACTGGCGGTCGAATAATTCTCTGTGGGTCTACGCGGTCCCGTTGCTAGCTCTGACAGTGCTTTCGTTGCGGCAACACACGAATCTTGTGTGGTCCTATGCAGCATTGGCATGGGGGATGCAGCTTATGTGGGTGGCTGTGATTGCCTGGGGGCTGGCTTTTGTTAGGCAGGGGATCCCGCTTTTATTGTGGGTGGTTGTGGGCACGATTGCAGCTAATCTCACTTCTGCCGCTGGGATGGTGATGATTATAGCGTTAACACTGGTCCTGCCTTTTTACGGGCTGCGTTGGCCGTTGTACGCTGTCTGGGTGATTTTCGTTGTGGCGATGGGTGTATTTTATGTCCAGGTGGTTTTTCCAGGTACCACGACTGAAACGATTCTTGCAGAGAACCGAGTCTTACGGACTATCACATTTTTCATCAGTGCAGTGTCCGCTGTGTTCTTCCCTCGTCCCTGGCTGTATCCCACAATGTTCTATGTAACCGTCACACTGGGGGCGTTGATCTGGGTTGGGTTGTTGACTGTCTGGCATCTGCGACGTGGAACATGGCGGATGTTGCTGCCCTGGTATTTCCTGATTCTGTACGGACTGGGAACGGCGGCACAGTTGGCGACCAGCCGTGCCGGGCTAATGTGGGGCGGTACGGCCTCTCGTTACGTAACATTGGTATTGCCCTTCTGGATGGGTTTGGTGGGTTTGGTGCTCTTGAGCCTGCCAATGCGAGTGCCGTTGCGTCGGCTACAAGTGGGGTTACTCGTACTACTGGCCGTTGCGTTGGTGCGCGTAAACGTGCTGGCGTTCACAGTAGACAATAAACCGCAACTATTGGGATATTACACCGATGAGCTTGCCCATCAGTGCCTCTGGGCGTTTCAGGTTTCGAGAGGGGAAACCTGCTTCAATACGTTTGAGCCGAAGGGGATTGGGGCATTGCGTCCGGCGGTTGATACACTGTTTGAACGCCGATTGGCCCTATACCGCGAGTTTGACGGCTACAACCCGGCTACAGTGACCATGCCGACCCCTTACCGAGCCGGAGAGCCGTTGTTCATCAGCGGGCCGCAGCCGCAACAGCACGTTGTAGACCTGCGTGCGGTGGACTTTTTGGGGCGTGCTGTGCCGATCCCAGCCGGGGCGATTTACCGGGTTATTGGCAGCGATGTAACACCCGTTGCCCCGACCCTAGCCGCATCGGGCACGCTGATGACCCCGCAGATATTCGATGCCGATCAACTCCGTGTTCGTCTTGCGCTTGTTGATCGGCTGTGGTACCTGCGCGGCCACGATGAAACCGACTTCGATGCAGCGATCCGTGATGTACTTGCAGAGCAATTTACCCCGGTGCCGATTGCCGGCGGGGCCTTCAACACCACCGTCTATGAGGACATCACATTGTACCTGCGCCAGCCGGACCCGCAAATTGTGTTCGGGGATACCGTTACCCTAGAAACATGGCAGCTCGCGTCACCCTTCACCTTGACAGCTTGTGAACCTGTTTTGTTGGATGTGTTGTGGCGGGCGCAAACGGACTTAGACGTGACGCTGAGCGTGTCCGTCGTGCTGGTCAGCGCGGATGGGCAGGCGGCAGCGCGGCGTGATGGTGCGCCCGGTGGCTACCAGACACAACTCTGGCAGGCTGACATGTTCTACCGGGGGCGCGAGGAAATTGACACCTGCGGGCTAGCCCCAGGGACGTACCCGTTGGTATTGGGGCTGTACCCGGCAGGTGATCCACAGGCTATTCCGGCTCTTGCTCCAGACGGCCCCCCGCTGGGGGAGCAGGTTTACCTGACGACAATTACCATCGAGTAACCTACCAGCTCTGCAAGGGGGCATCCAACGCACATCCCACCGCCCCCTTATGTGGTCTCTTGGGAGATTAGCGGCGTCGAATCCCACGTAGCAGGATCACGAACAGCACCGCGCCCAGGAAGGCTGCCAACAGTTGTTGTAGGTTGATGCTGATGCTGGCGAGTGTGCCGATCTGAATTTGCAGCAGGTCGAAGATAAAGCCGCCAATCACCGCGCCGACCAGCCCAATCAGGGTGTTGCGGATGAAGCCGTAGCCCCCACCCCCCCAGCTGAGAACACTCCCAGCGGCGGTGCCTGCGAGTGCGCCGATGATGAGCCAAACAACAATCGTCGTCCACGAAATGCCAAGTAGCATGTAAATCTCCTCCTCTGTGATCCTCTATGCGCGTGCCAACATAACAGATCGACGTTAGCGTACCGCAAAAAACCATTTGTCACCATCTGATTTAGTCCAGTTAGGCCAGTGTGTACAGTTGGTAGTACTTGCCGCGCTTTTCAATGAGTTGGTCGTGGGTGCCCTGCTCAATGATCTCGCCGTGGTCCATCACGACGATGATGTCCGCGCTGGTGATGGTGCTGAGGCGGTGGGCAATCACAAAGCTGGTGCGGCCCTCTAGCAGGCGGTCCAGCGCCCCCTGAATGACGCGCTCGGTGGCGGTGTCGATATTGGCGGTTGCCTCGTCCAGGATCAACACGCGGGGGTCCGCGAGTAGGGCACGGGCGTAGGCGAGGAGTTGCTTCTGCCCGGTGGAGAGCAACGAGCCGCCCTCACGAACCTCGGTGTAGTAGCCATTTTCCAGCCGCGTGATGAAATCGTGGGCACCGACGGCCTTAGCCGCTTCGATGACATCCTCGTCACTGGCGTCTAGCCGTCCATAGCGAATGTTATCCATCACGGACCCGGTGAACAGGTGCGTTTCCTGCAACACCACGCCCATCTGCCGCCGGACGCTGTTCTGGGTGACGGCTGTGAGGTCGTGCCCGTCGATCAACACACGCCCCTCGGTCGCATCGTAGAAGCGCATAATGAGCTTAATCATGGTAGACTTGCCCGCGCCAGTGTGCCCAACAAAGGCCACTGTAGACCCGGCGGGAACCTCCAAGCTCACATCCTTGAGCACCTGCTCACTGTCACGGTTGTACCAGAAGTTAACGTTCTGCAAGGTGACGCGGCCCTCAATATTCGGCAGGTCCATGGCCCCCGGCTTGTCCTCAATCTCGATGGGCGTATCCATCAGTTGGAAAATCTTGTAGCCTGCGGCCATTGTCGCCTGGAACAAGTTATAGCGTTGGGCGAGCATCCGCACCGGGAAAAAGAACTGATCGACATAGAGCATGAACGTCAACAGTGTGAACACGTCTAGCTCGTCCTGTAGCACCAGCGACCCACCCACGTAGATTAACGCGCCAATCGCAACACCGCCGATGAGTTCGATACTCGGAAAGAACAACCCGCCTACGAGCGCGGAAAGCACGTTCGCCTCGCGCAAGTCGTGGTTGATATTGCCAGTAAAACGCCCGTAGTTGTACGCCTGGCGGTCGAAGGCCTGCGTCACACGAACACCACTGAACGCCTCGGACAGCTCCGCATTGGTGGTGGCATTGGTATCACTCACACGGAGGTAGGCACGCCGGGCGTAGATGCGCCAGATGTTCGCGAGGCCGCCGAGTACGAGCAGCACGCCCAGGGCCACGCCAGTTAGTTGTAAGTTGATGCGGGCCATCACAAAGATAATGCCGACTAGCGTCAACACCTCACGCACAGTCCCGACGACCGCAAAGTTAATCATCTCGCGGATGGTGTTCACGTCGCTGATGACACGGGCAATGAGGCGTCCGGCCTCGTACTTGGCGAAGAAGGACACCGACAGAAATTGCAGGTGTTGGAACAGTTCGTCGCGCAACTGCTGGATGACACGTTGCCCGGCAGTTGCCATGTTCATCAACTGGACCCGAAAACCCAGAAAGCCGATCCCCTGGATTAACAGATAGGCGACCCCGCAAATGATTACGACGTTGTAGTTATCGCCCTGGATACCCTGGTCTACCGCGTAGGCGATCAGCGGCGCACCAGCGACATTAGCGACCACGCTGAATAACATCGCGCAAACGGCGATGATAAGGTTGCGTTTATAAGGGGACATGTAGGCGGCGATGCGTTTCGTCACCTCCCAGTCGAACCCCTTGATGACTTCCTCTTGTTGTTGATCGACGACAGTTGCCATATTGTTTTCCTAACATATTGACAGATTTCACTTGAGCCATATGATTGCCCCGACCGTCACGGAGCCAAACGATGCAACGCTTATTTGACCTGCTCACACCACGTAACCTGGGCCTGCTGTTGCTGGCTGGCCTCCCCCCGGCGGTGTTGCACTTCTTCTATAACTTGTATAACTTAAATATCCCACGCATTGACGCCGCCCAACGGTCCACGTTGATCGCCGTGCGCTTTGCCGACGGCACACTGACCCCGCCCGACTTGTTCCAGTCCTACTTTGGGCAAATCACCATCGTGCGGCACACGCTGACACTGGCAATGACCGCCCTCACGGATTGGAATCATGCGCTGGAAACCTATAGTAACCTGTGGTTGGCGGTGTTGGTGTACCTGTTGTTGCTGTCTCTCATTTATCATATAGATCCTCGCCTCGTGTGGGCGCTGATGGTCCCAATTTCGGTATTGACCTTCTCCTTAGAACAGAATCAACTGTGGTTGATCGGCTATGATGCTGCTTGGCTAGATGTTGAGCTGTTCTTCCTAATCGCATTGAATCTCCTATTCTGTTTCCCTAAACGGATTTGGGCGCTTGTGTTGGCAGGCGCGGCCCTATTGGTCGCGACGTTCGCCCACGGGCACGGTTTTATGGGCTGGTGGCTGGCGTTGCCCCTGGTGGCGCTCAACCAAGCTGGACGTGCGCGGGTCGGTTTCGGCCTGGGGTGGGGTGTGTTGGCCCTTGCCAACACTGCTGCCTACTACCTGCTGACGGTGAACTTCACCTACACTGGCAGCTTCGGCACCGAGATTATCCCGCCTGGGCCACTGGGTATGGTCCACGGGACGCTGGTATTTGTCGGTAACAGCTTTGCCAGCTTCGATGTCCCCCTGGCGACGGTGGTCGGCGCGGTGGGTGTCAGCCTGTTTGTCGTGAATATCGTCATCCTCTTACGCTTACAGACGGACCTGCGGGTTATCGCGATCATTTTAGCGATGGCAGGTTACGGGCTAGGCGTGGGTGCGCTTGTCAGCCTTACCCGGTTAAACCTGCCCTACGGTGGCAACGAGGCGGGCTTGGCGAACTTCTTTCACTCCTACTACCACACCCCGGCCAAGGTGTTCTGGATTGCGCTGTTGGTGGCGGCAGGGCTGCTTGTGCTCCGTTGGGAATACACCACCCCACGCCGCCTCTTGTTCAGCGCACAAATTGTGATTGCCGCTGGTTTTACGTATTCGCTTATCCCTGCAACGTATGACACCCTTCGGGACGAGCAGTTTATGTTCACCGGGCAACCCGCCTGCTACGTTGATTTCTTGCTACTGCAAGACGAAAGCCGGGTCATTACCGAGCGCGGCTGCGATATGTGGCTGTCCAGTGTCGCGAATGATGTGGCTTACCACGGTCTCGCAATGTTCGCAGATTATCCGCGAGCGCATATAATCGGCCCCACTTACGACCCATCACAGGTAGTCATTCTCGAAAATGACTTCGGCTGGGGTAATTTCCACATCCACAAGTGGTTTTTGGCCGATGTCCCTGCCGAAAACGTCTATCATGTCTTTCCAGAAACCTATCCCGGTGCCGCCTATGCAGGCACGCCACTGCCCGTTGAACCTGCGACGCCTGCCATTGCGGAGCTGACTGTATACGATACGATCTGGCATGTGAGCCGAACGGACATAGACCCACTGATAGGCTTCCACGCCCAACTGACCGACGCGAACTACATAGCGGCCCAGTTCCGCGAGGACATCCCCGACTCCAACATTAAGTACAACATCACACGCTACGACCGGGTGCAGGTGGCCCCATTGGAACCCATTCCCTTTGGCGATGCCCTCCAACTAACGGGGGTGTCATCACTGGACGGGCGCGTGGTCGCCTGTGCAACGCTCCCGGTCCAGACCCGCTGGACCACGGATGACAACCTCCCGGCAGACTATAGCGCCACACTCACCCTGGATCGGGTGACAGGTGACGGTCTGTGGGACTTCGACACGGTGGCCCGCCAAGACCAGGGCTTAACGGCGATCCCAACATCGCAGTGGACGCCAGATGACACCCACCTGGATGTGCGTTCGCTGGATGTACCCTGCGACCTCCCCCCCGGTGACTATGTTCTCCAGATTGGCGTGTACAACTACCTAGACGGACAACGTTTGTCACCTGGGGCGGGGCCGTTGGGCACACCGCCGGAGGGTTTGGGGCTGGTCCGCTTTGCACAGTTCAGCCTCCCGTAGCTTACGCTGCCGTTACCAGGAAGATGACACGGTACATCGCATCCAGCATATACACCACTGTCCAGGCGAGAATCGTCAAGCCACCGCAGATCAGAGCACGTAGGCGCATCGGCTGATAACCGTCGCGGGCAGTGCGGTAGACCATCACCGCCGTTAGCGGACCAACGAGCAAGGCCACCACCCAGCCGATCCCAACGAGCGGCATCACGAGGCAAGCGGCCACGAACAACCAGCCCCACATTGGCATCCCCACCGTGAAGTCGTTGGGGTCCGCCTGGGCTACTGCGGATTCGTCACCGTGCAAGACCATCACGCGCCCATTACTTTCGATCAGGACGGATGTAAAGGTACCGTTCCACCTGGTACGCCACTTCAGGTAAAAGGGGCGACCATCCAGCGTGAACGGGAGTTCGTTGTCGCCTTTGTCCCCAGCGCGGTGCTTCTTCGCGAGCTGACCGTCTACGTAGAAAGCCATCACATCGCCCAGCAACCCACCCACAATCTTGAGGGTGAAGGTGTGGGGTTGTTTGAGGCGTACTTTGCGCTCCACCTCAACCTTTACCATAACACCTAGCCCTTTGTGTCCTGTGTCAACACGGCATCATAGATGTGTTCGCCGTCCTCAATGCGCCCGGTGTCGGTGTAGCCCAGGCTACTGTAGAGGTGTTTGGCGGCGTCATTGCCAGGCACAAAGCTAATCCGCGACAGTTTGATATCTGGGCGTTGGCGGCCTTCGTCCAAAACCTGCTGCAAGGCGGCGCGTCCATAGCCTTTGTTTTGGTGGGCAGTATCAAGCATCAGGCGCACGACGTACAACACATCATCGTTTGGCTTAACATGTGTCATCAGGTAGCCTACAATTTCACCGTCGGCAACGATGGCCCGTGAGGTGTACCCCTCGAAGATAGCCTCGATAATCGAGTGCCAGTTCGGCGCGACCCAGCCTTCCTGGCCGGGTGCCAGCTTGAGCTTGGTCACTTGCCGCCAGTTGTCCCGGTCAACCGGGACCAATGCAACCGTTGCCATGATGATCTAGTCCCCGCCCAACATCTGCGCCAGCTTGCGGAACTCTTGAGCCGAACGTGATTCCTCTTCCTCGGTGAACTTCAGTACCCCGGCGAAAGATTCCTCCGCCCGGACGCGGTCCTGGTCCTCCATTTGGAGCGCGTAGATGTCCGCATAGACACCGCCCTTTTCGATCAACTCATCGTGCTTGCCACGCTCGACAATCTGGCCGTGGTCTAACACGAGAATCTGGTCGGCGCTCATGACGCTTGTCAGGCGTTGGGCGATGATAAACGTCGTGCGCCCCGCCATGAGATGTTCGAGCGCCTTCTGGATCAGGCGTTCGGTCTGGGTATCCACCGATGATGTGCTGTCGTCCAGAATGAGAATGCGCGGGTTCATGATTAGCGCCCGTGCAATTGCCACACGCTGACGTTGCCCACCAGAGAGCGTCACACCACGCTCACCAACTAGTGTGTCGTAGCCCTTCTCAAACTCCAAAATGAAGTCGTGGGCGTTGGCGGCCTTCGCCGCTGCGATCACCTGTTCCTCGCTGGCCCCGGTGCGTCCGTAGGCGATGTTGTTCCGAATACTGGCCGTGAACAGCAGTGTGGTCTGCATCACATAGCCAATGTGTGCCCGCAGGCTGTTGAGGTCCAGCTCGCGCACATCATGGCCGTCCACGATAACGCGCCCCGCACTGGCATCGTAGAAACGCCCGATGAGGTTCACGAGCGTGGTTTTTCCGGCCCCGGTCGCCCCGACAATGCCAACGACCTGCCCCGGCTCCGCATGGAAGCTGATATTACGGAGTGCGGGTTCTTTCTCCCCCGTGTAGGTGAACGTCACATCCTCAAACTTCACATCGCCGTGAGCGTCCTTGAGCGGTACAGCATCCTGCGCGTTGTCCACCTCCACATCCTCGTCCAAAATCTCGAACACACGCTCGCTGCTGGAGAGCGCCTGTGTGGTGAGCAAGATCGAGAAGCCAAGGAAGCGTAACGGCGGTGCCAACTGGAACACGTAGGCGTTAAACGACACAACCACGCCGACCGTCACCCCACCGATACCGCGTGCTTCCATCCAGCCACCAACAAGCAGCACGAGTACGGTACTCACCGAGGCGATGAAGGCGCTCAACGGTAGGTACCCGGCCCAGGTGCCAATAAGCCGCATGAAGTCGTCGTACAGCTTCTCGTTTGTCTTGAAGAAGCGGTTGATCTCGTGATCTTCACGGGCGAACACACGGACCACCTGTGCGCCGACAGCGTTCTCCTGCAATTGGTTGGAGAGCATCTGTGTGCGCTCCATGATCTGCTTCCACATGGGGTCTACCATACGGGCGAAGCGCGTGGATGCCACCGCCAGCGGAATCAAGGGCAGCAGGGCAACGGCGGCCAGCGTCGCGTTGGTGCTAAACATGACGATTGCTGACCCCAATAACAGGAAGAAGATGTTGATGGAGTCCATCAACCCGAAGGCGTAATAGCGTTGGATTTCGTTTACATCGGAGATGGAGCGCGTCACAATGGTGCCGATGTTGGCGTTGTCGTGGTAGGTAAACGAGAGATTTTGCACCTTGTCGTAAACGTCATTGCGGATGTCGAACGCGACGAAGTGGGAGAGCTTCTCGCCAAAGTAGCGGGACGCGAACCCGGCCACCCCACGCAACACACCCAACGCGACCATCCCAACCCCGGCCCAAAGCATAAAACGGGCGTCGCCGCGCTCCACCCCAATATCGATAACGCGCCCGATGACAACTGGAATGGCAGCGGCCATCAGGTTGCCGACAATGGCACCCGCCAGCGCGAGGCCAGCCCAACCTTTATAGGGACGGACAAAGCCCATCAGCCGGAGCCAGCGGCGTAGAACAGGGTTTGCAAAAAACCTACGGTGCTTGGGGGTGGTTTTCGGGGCAGAGGCCGATGATGTAGACTGCATAAGCTTTCTCCTCAGTAGTGCGTTACGCGGGATTGTCATTAAAGCACAAAAGTGTGGACCGTCGTGAACCAATCACGAACCGTTAAAGATTTTTTAAATGGAGGTTCTAACATAACACAGAAGCGAACTCGCGTCTATCAACATTAAGACCACTTTGGACTGTCATACTGCATTAACAATAGATGCACACGGACGAGGCTTGTGATACCTTAAAGTCGTACTGGTCCACTCATCAGAAAGGCCGTCGCCGTGACTCATGCTAGGCGTGTTCTCATCACATTTTACCTATTGGCCCTGTTTCTATTGGTTTCGTCACCCACTTACGCGCAGACCATTTTCGTGACAGTGCCAGACGATAGCGATGCAACGGGAACGCTCCGCAACGTGATTGCGACGGCTGCGCCTGGAAGCATCATTG
Source organism: uncultured Anaerolineaceae bacterium (assembly GCA_964462905.1). Taxonomy (GTDB): domain Bacteria; phylum Chloroflexota; class Anaerolineae; order Aggregatilineales; family Phototrophicaceae; genus DAOTTY01. Next base: position 64,093 of record CAYWZS010000003.1, on the reverse strand, counting down.
AGCTTGCCGATGCGCTGAAGGGGTCGCCCTTTACGCTCAACTTGGACACAGCCAAGGGGCCGCTCGTCATCGACAAGAACCTGACCATCGACACGGACAACGTGCTAACGATCAACGCGCCCAACGGTTTTGCGGCCATTAGCGTGCTGGCAGGCGTGACGTTCAACCTGAACCAGATGGAAATCACCGTCCAGGCGACCAACACCACTGGCATCACCTCCACGAACGCCAATATCGTGAACCTCGACAGCGTGCGAATTACGGGGAACAACAGTCCAACGACGACGGGCATTCAGGCGAACGGCGGGGCCGTGTTGGGCTTGAACAGTGTCAACATCACAGGGATGAACAACAATGCTGGGCCAGGGGCTGTGCTGACTAATGGCGTCACCCAAACGTCTATCAGCAACAGCGACTTCACCCAGAATACCGGGACTACAGCTGGCGGGTTGAGTTTTACAGGCGGCACCGTTACGTTAGAAGGGAACGAGATTTATAACAACACGGGGACAGGTGCAGGGAGTGGTGGCGGTGTGACCTTTGGTGGCACCACCCTGAACCTCACTCGGACGGCTGTTTCCACCAACCAAGGGGTAGCAGCGACCAACGTCAACATTGTGTCCGGCAGTGTGAACGCTGTGAACACGACCATCGGCCAGGGGCAGGGCGCACAACCCGCGTATCTGGCGGGGGCTGGTACCACTAGCAACATCAGCTTTAGCACGATTGCCCAGAACACCGGGCCGGGTATCTCGTCCACCGGGACGGTCAACCTGGACTCGGTTATCGTTCACAGCAATCTTGGCGGGCAGTGTACAGGCGGCGGCACGTTCAGCCTTAACAACTTCAACATCATTCAGGATACGTCCTGCGGCACCAATAGTTTATTACTGCAAACCGACCCGCTACTCACGCCAATCCCGGCGACAGGTGGGGTGTTGCTGTTCCAGTTGGCCCCGAACAGCCCGGCGCTTAACCGGGCGGTTGGCTGTCCAGTCAGCAATGTGGATATTGAGAACATTGTGCGCGTGCTGAACGCGGACACGGAAAACTGCGACATCGGCTCCGACGAACGCTCTGGCGCGAACGACACACGCGGCACAATTACCGCCTCAGCAGTTGGGAGCGGGCGCGTGCAGGAAGGCACAACCAACGCCGTGACGTTGAGCTATAACATCGACATCATCCAGGTGCCGAACGTCAACATTAGCCTGTTGCTCTCGGACAACAACGGGCAGTGTCTTATCAACGGAAACGCCACAGCGACCCTCAACCTGACACCAACCCAACAATCGGTGTCGGTGACGGCCCGCGACGACCTGGACGCGGAAGGGATTCACGAGTGTGAGATTGTCGGCACCGTGACGGCGGTGAATGGCACCTATGCGGATGGCCTCTACGACGAAATCACAGCCCCGGTGCGGGTTATCCCTGTGGACGACGACGCGGATACACCCGTCCAGCCCACGGTGCTCCCCTTCGACATCACAAACTTCACGGTGGCAGGGCCGTTTGGGTCATTGATGGCAGAGGGCGACCCAGCACGTAACCTGCTGCTATCGCTAGACGGGCCGCCACGCGGGACCGCCACTTTTAACTTCAGTGACGGGTCTGTGCCGAATGAGTGTATCCCCCCCATTGCACCGGTAACTATTACGGCGGAGAATTTTCAGAACGTTCCCGTCCCGATTTTGGCGCAGGTGGACAGCGAGCGTGAGGGCACAGGGGAGCATCAGTGTGCGATCTCAGCAGTTGTCACCTTTTCCGCTCCGGGTGTGCCCAACGAAACCACAACGACAGCTACTGTTACCTTTGATCTCGCTGCCGACCCACCGCAGCGCCTTCAGTTCTACAACGACCAGATTGACCCAGATGTATTGCTCACCACGGTCACACTCCGGGAGGGTGAAACCTTCCCGGTGGGACTAAAGACGCTGTTCCCAATTCCCACTGGGAGTGCAGAAGTCTACAACGTGTCGTTAAATGTTTTTCCGAAGACGGGGTCCGCCCCAGGTATCACACAATGTACATTGACGCCAAACCCGGTCACGCTCAACGAGGCAAACGCGATCCCGGTCGCGACGTTGTCCGCAGTGGCGGATGGCGTGGAGGAGAACCTACACGGTTGTACGGTTACGATGACCGTATTGGCGGGTTCCACAGACCTGACCGTCCTAACGAGTACGCTGGATGTCACTATTTTACCGGACCCGGTGGCAAACCCGGCACTTGTCATCGAAAACCAGGACGACGGTAGCGACCCGCTTACAACTTCCCCCTCAGTGGCGGAGGGCGGCGCAGATGTCGTGCTGGATTTCTCGCTGGTGCAGGATGCTACAGCCCCGGTGACAATTGGTATCACGGAGACAGCCCGCACCCCAGACCAACCCACGGCCCCGAATCAGCAGTGTGTCATCAAAGATGAAAATGACAACGTCATCAACTCGTTGGTGCTCAGTAACGCCAACAGCTTCTCCGATGAATTACACATTGCGGCCTTCGATGACTTCATCGAGGAGACAGCGGCACACAGTTGCACGCTCACGATTACGCGTGCCGGGTTCGCCAACACAACCATCACGGTGAATATCAACGACAACGACATTCTTTCGGTGTACACATTGCCCAACATGGCCCCGCCCGGTGTAGGGGTGGAGGAGGGCACGTTTGTGCGTGTGGACTACAACATCACGCGGAATAGCAACCAGAACTTCGTGATTGCCTTCACGGGCACGGACCAACCCTGCTTGCTCTATCCCAGCCCATCCACGAATCAATCGCCGATAAACGCACTGACAATTGCCCCACAAACCACCGTTGGGTCTGTCTATCTCTTTGCGCCCAATAACGGCCAAACCGAACCCAACCGTTTCTGCCAATACACTGCAACGCTCAACAGCGCAGACACCGCCTACACCAATCAGGCACTCAGCAATACGGATGTCCCAACGGAAGCCGAACAACGCGATGTTTTTGTACCAGATATTAACGCTGTGGTGCGGGATATTGAGGTGATCGACACCAACCCGGACGCAACGGCCACCCCGATTCCGTCCGGGGCGTTGACACCCACGCCCGTTCCGGGCAATGAGGCGACCGCTGATGCCATCGCACAGGAGCAGGCCAACAACCAGGCCAACGCTGAGGCGGCTGAGGCGGCCCTGCCCACAGCCACCCCTATCCCAGACCCGTACCTAGTATTGGCAGCAGATGTTGACCGTTTACCCGTGCGTACCGGGCCGTACCTGGGGGCGTCACTGGTGACGATTGCGCTCCGTGACGACTCGCCAGATGGCCCCGGTGATGTGCAATACGAGATTATCGCTAAGAACCGCGATGAGACGCCGCTGGTCTACTGGTACTTTATCAGCGTGAATGGGCGTGAGGGATGGGTGTCTGGACGCTCGGTGAATGTGGACCTAGACGGTGATGGCATATTCGATCTGACACCGGAGAGCTTCACTGAAACGTTGGAGGGTGACGAAGAGGGCGGCGAGACATTCAATACAGCCCAGTTTGACCGCATTCCATTTGCGGGGAGTGTCTTCGACGACCTCGGCAACGCGCCAGATCTCGGCGTGACGGTAACGCTTGTTCGGGATCGTCTTCTGCACCGTCGCCCGTCGCGTCGTGCGGAGATCATCGGCGGTTTGAATGCGGGGACGCAGGCCAGTTTGATCGGGCGCACACGTGAGATTGACATTGACGACTGGTATCAGGTGCGGGTTGGTGGCGTTGTCGGTTGGATCGAGAGCGATACAAACCTTGCGGAACCCGCTGTCATCGTGGACCGGGAACTGGTGCGCGACCGCGTCCCGGTACGCTAAGGTGGGGCGCGGTCTGTAGAATTGGACCGCGCCCGTCAATTATTGCCTACGCCCCGCCGTACCGCTTCTCGTTCATCGGGCGCATCCCAACCATGAGGATACGACTCTTGGGGGATTGGTTCGCGGCAAACACGACCGCCTCCGCCACATCCTCGGCGTCCAGCATCTCGTCTAGCCCCGGTTGCCCCTCCGTGCGCCCAGTACCGAAGGCAAACGTGGTGTGGACGCCGCCCGGCGCGATGATGCTCACCTTCACGTTGTGGGGGCGCAGTTCGCCGTCCAGCGCGTTGGCAAAGCCGACCTGGGCGTGCTTGGTCGCGCAGTAAATGGCCTCGTTGGGAAAACCCGCCACGCCTGCCTGCGATGACAGGAAGATCACGTTGCCGTGCTTGCGCTCAATCATGCCGGGGACGAAGGCGTGGGTAAACAGGAAGGTGGATTTCATGTTCACATCCATCATCCAGGTGTAGTCCTCAACCGTGTTCTCCGTCAATGGGGCGTAACGGGCCACACCTGCGTTGTTCAGCAGAATGTCCACCTGTCCGAAGGCTTCCAGCGCCGCGTCTCGTACCCCGTTCACGGCCTCCGAGTCGGTAGCGTCTGCCGGGGCTGCGATGGCTTTTACACCGTGCGCCTCGCACTCGGCCACAAGCGCGTTCAGCTGCTCCTCGTTACGGGCTGTTGCGACGATATGCACGCCTTTGGCAGCCAGCGCTAACGCGGACGCCCGCCCGATCCCCCGGCTGGCCCCGGTGATAACGGCGACTTTGTCCTTGAGTAGCTCAGACATAAGTATTCTCTCCTCAATGAAGGGTTGCTTGTGCAATGTTGTGGTTTGCAGTCTAACATTCCCCCATGTCAGTTGCAGCAGGCTCTCACGAACCTATGCTTTCATCGTTCTGCGATGCTCAATATCATAGAGGGCGTTATCGTCGCTTCGAGAGGATTGTGTGATGGCAGACATCAAGCTCAGTAAGCCGCTCCCCGGTGAAGGCCCGCCGCGCAAGCCACAGCGATCTGCCAGCGGTGGGTGCTTCATGGCGCTGTTACGGCTTGGCATCGTAGGGTTGCTTGCCCTGGCGATGATCGTCGGGGGGGCGCTCTACCTGCGGACGGCGTTGCTTGTCCGGGCGGACACCGCGCCTACACCGAGCACCGTCACCATCCCGGATGCGTGGGAGGTGATCCCGCGTGATGTGACTTTAACGACTGCGGACGATGTATCGCTGAGTGGGTGGTATATTCCATCGCGCAACGGGGCGGCGGTCATCCTGTTGCACGGCTACAACAGCAATCGGCTGGCGATGCGCTTTCACGCGGAGGTACTGGGCAACGCCGGGTATGGCCTGCTGATGTACGACCAACGTGCCAGCGGCCAAAGTGAGGGGACGACCCGTTCCTGGGGGTGGCTGGATGCGCGTGATTTTAGTGCAGCCGTGGACTTTCTACTGGCACAGCCCGACGTGGAACCCGGCAAGATTGGTGTAGCGGGAGGGTCTATTGGTGGACAGATCGCACTGCGCGGAGCAGCGGCACGGCCAGAGATCGCGGCGGTGTGGGCGGACGGGCCGAGTGTGGTGCGCTGGGAGGACGACGCACTCGGCACGCAGGGTTTTTTCCGAGATTTCACCATTCTGTACGGGTGGCTATATGACCGGGTGCTGGCGCAGCAGGTGGGCGTGGATGTGCCGCCGGGGGTGGTGGATGTGATCGGGAACATTGCACCACGCCCGATATACCTGGTTGCTGGCGGCGATCATCCCCAGTTTGACGGAGGAGAAATTCCGCGTATTCGCAAGTTCGCGGATGCTGCCGGAGACAATGTGACGGTTTGGGAGGTACCCGAGGCCCAACACGGACAGGTGACATTCGCCCGGACCGACGAATACGCCGAGCGACTGCGGACGTTCTTCGACACGTCACTTGATCCGTGAGGGGCGTGTGACACACTACTGCCCCAGGAGGGCAATCAACTCGAACAGCGACACAATATCGGCGTCCTTCGGCTCGACAATTTCCGTCACCATATCGAAGTTGTCGCGGGTAATCGTCATCTCGAAGTCTACATTGACGGTGCCAATGCCCTCGCCGAAGGTGAAATAGTCGCCCGTAGTCTGCGCGTATTGGTCCGCAAACTCGCTCGTCTCCATCGCAAACACTGTGTTCATCGTTACGCCGACGGTACGCCCGGTGTCCGGCTCGATAATCTCGATGTAGCGAATGCCCTCTGTTTCCAGCGTATCCGCCAGGGCGTCCAGCAGCGCGTCCACCTCAGAACGGGATAGCTCGGTAGTCGTCTGGCTGCTGTAAAATGATTCGCGGAAGGATTCCAGTGCCAATAACGGTAGGACCTCAATCTCCGTGAGGAACACGGCGTTACCGGCCTCGTTGTCTGTCTCGCGGGTAATCTCGATCGCCTCATTGAGCGAGAGTTGCTCCTTCAAGGGAGTCGTGAAGTCCGTGCTGGATTCCGTGTCGATCTCTGCCATGAACTCGGAATATACCTCGTCCCAATCCTCGTCCTCCACCAACCCAAAACCAAACAACGCCGCGTTCGCGAGGTCGAACCCATAAATGCCACCGAGGGTCGGTTGCCCGGCGACTGCAACAATCGAAGTGAGGTCGATATATCCCACACTGTCCACGAACCAGAGATCCACCTGAAGCGGCACAATCATCACATCCCGGGGGAGCGTCAACGTCATGAAGAGGTCGGCATCAGCAGCACCCAACAGCGTCGTGAGCAGTTGGAGCGCGGTTTCGCGGTTAATTGCCTCAAGATCCTCGTTGGCCTCTAGTAATGCCTCGAAAGCTGCTGTCTGTTCGGGATCCAGGCGGTAGCTCCCGTTCATGTCGAAGCTGAACTCGACTGAGTCGAACCCGGCACGGATTATGGTGTTGGATGTCATGTTGAACGACGCGCTCTCCGGCAGGCCCACATCCCGACGGTCAAACAGCGCACAGTCAGTACGGTTCAGGGTGCTACAGTAGAAGCTCTGGGCTAGTGTTGGCATCGCTGTTAATAGCAGCAACAACATGGTCCCGAGTGTCCAATAGGTTCGCATTCCAATGCTCCTCACGATAGTTTAAAGGTTCACGAGCATGGCGTCGCCTGATCTAATCCGTAAAGCGCCTGCTCGCCACAAGCCAGCGGGCGAGCATAGCGGTTTGCTGCTGTGAACGCGACCAACTCGCTAAGCGTAAGCATATCATAGCGCAAAATATCGCTGTTGCCATCTGCGCTGACGCCGCTGCAATCCAGGGTGAAGGCGCGGGTTTGGTCCCGCGAACCCACCGCGAACTGTGACCCATCCACATTGAAGGCCAACGCTCTAATCCCGCGTGGGCCATCCGCCACCTCAACCAGATAGCGATTGACCATTGCCCTGGTCACAGTGTTGTAGATCGTCAATCTATCGAAGCCTGGGCAGAGAAAGCCCCAGCACAGGTAGCGAACCCGTTTGCGCGTTTGTTGCGCCCGGCAGACCTCACCCAGTTTGAACCCGTAATGGAATTAGCGATGTTCGTTGCCGATTCGCCTGTTCCCGTATGATCTGGTTAACGAGGTGCGGTACTTCCTTATTTATGTCGTGGCCGGCCCCATACACCTGGTAGACCTGTGCTGTTGGTAGCCGCGATTGCACAATGTCTCGCACAGCAACCGGGTCCGTGTAGGGTTCGCCGTTGCTACTGAGCAAGGCCACGGGGGCAGACACTCGTGCCCACTCCTTGTCGGTGAACAGCGGCGGCGGCGAACGGCGTTTGTAGTGACGCATTAGTAAATAAGCCAATTCGATGTTGTTCGCGTCCGGTTCCCCGGCCATGCCACGCTGGACGACGGCCCGTGCCACCCGATAATTCGCGAGAAAGGGCCGCGCCAGCGTGTGTAAGGCCCACACAGCCGCCGGAAACCGTGTGAGCTTGTACAGATGGCGATAGGGCGTGAGGCCGCAGGGGTTCAGCATGATGACACCCGTTATACGCGCCGGGGTGTAGGCGGCGGCCTTAAGCGCGAAATACCCCCCTGCCGACCCTCCCACCACCAAAGCCCGCCCAAGCCTTAGCGCATCGAGTACGTCCGTCAGCCAGTTTGCCAGAGCTGCCCCGGTGTAGGGAATCCGCGTTGAACTCCCAAACCCGGCGAAACCCGGTACATCCGGCACAATCAACGGCAACTCCCCCGCCAGCGCGTTAATCTGTGGCGTCCAAACTGTAGCGTTGGTGTTGATCCCGTGTAGCAGCACAACGGGTATACCCGCCCCCTCCGTTGTGATGGTGTGGGTTTGGCCGTGGCGCGTCGGCAGATAACGCCGTTCGTGAGGAACGGTGATACGTGCCAGCGCGTTTTCCGTCCAGCGGGTGAGGGCAGCGTGCCCGGCGGTTGTATGATAGTGCGGATGCAGCATTGGCTCGTTCAGGGTCGCAGGCTTTGTCGCGGACATTATACAGGTACACCGGGCCTAGACGATGCCAGTCTAGGGGGGTTCTTGCGTTGCTCTATCACTTTGGCTGTTACACTTAGTGTAAGTGCAACTACACCAGAAAGACCAATGCTTTATGCTCCCCATTCGTGTGCTCATCCTGGCGGATGATCCCCTCGCCCGTGCTGGACTTGCCGCTATGTTAGATAACGAGGAGGCCCTGAACGTGATCGGCCACACCAACCCCACCAACACCGTGTTGGACCCGTTCCCCCATGATATTGTGGTGTTCGACCTGGGCTGGGAACTGGACGACGACTTAACAGCCCTGACAACTGAGACACCCGTGCTGGAGATGGACAAGCCGCTGCTCGTCCTGCTGCCGGACGAAACACGCACACGCGAGGCAGTTACACAACTCAACACCGCCGAGCGCACTGCACCCTATGGCATCCTGGCGCGTGATGCTGACGCTGGGAAAATTGTGGCGGCAGTGAACGCGCTTCAGGCTGGGTTAATCATCTTGGACCCATCGCTGACGGATAACCTGTTGCCAATTGTGCCGACGGCCCCCAACCTAGAACCCCCAACAGCCTCGCTCACACCAAGAGAACAGGAAGTGCTGGATTTGCTGGCAGAGGGTTTGCCAAACAAGACAATTGCCCGTTGCCTAACGATCAGTGAGTACACCGTTAAATTTCACGTCAACGCCATCCTGACCAAGCTCAACGCCGCCAGCCGGACGGAGGCCGTGGTCCGTGCAACCCGCCTGGGCCTCGTCACCCTGTGATCGCCCACCGGAAAGCAGCCGTCAGGACTGACACGCCCCCGTCACGTCCGACAGGAACGTTTACATTTTCCGAAATGCGTTTTACAGAAAGGTTACAGAATCTACGCGAGATCACAAACTTCGGTTACATTTCATCACTATCCTTTGGGCATTGATCAAATCAACCAAAGGAGACACAACCCCATGACCAAGAATCAGTACACCGTGACGTTTGGCCCCACCGCGTTCGTGACCGCCCTCGTCCTGATCGTGGCCGCGTTACTTGTTAGCCCAGTTGCCGCCCAGCAGGAGTTCTCCCGCACGCTGACCGAGCAGGAAATCAACAACAACTACCGCGTCGCCAACCCGCGCCGCGCCGCCCTGAGCAACGTTGTCGTGGACTTGCAGACGGGCCAGGCAGTGATTACTGCCGACCATGCCACCCGCAACCGGGGAACGATAACCACCACGTCGGTGATGCAACCCTACGTTGAAAGTGGGCGTATCTACTGGACCATGACCAGCGTGACGGTGAACGGTGAACCAGCCAGCGAGGAACTGGTCGCGCAGGTGAACACCGCCATTGCCTCTTCCTGGCGCAACTACATCCAGGGCAAGTTTGAGGGGGTCGTGGACACGATCATCATCACGGACACCGACCTCACGCTGACGGGGGTTTTGAGCGGTGAACGCGCTGACGGGTTCGCGGACCGCATGGAGCAAGGTGTAGAGAACGGCACCGTCAACGAGGACGACACGCCGCGCCTGTTTGGTTGGTTCCAGCGTCGCAACCCCTAGTCGCAACCAATCCTTAAACCTCCAAACGAATACAGGCCGTCCCTGGCACACCACCAGGGACGTTTCTTTGCTTTATGTCTTTGTGGTTAGCCCGCCGCGCCCCCTACGTGCCCGCGTCGGCCAGCATATACGCGATCAAGTCTGCGATCTGTTGTGGCGTGAGGTTGTTGTCGTAGTTCGCGTACATCGCGTTGCCGTACCCCTCGACGATGTGCTGCGCTGGCTCGGCAATCGCGTAAAACGTGTACTCGCGGGCGTCCTGTCCCTCCACGCGCTCCCCGGCGACCGCCGCGTAGCCCGCCAGCGACGGCGCACCCGCCGCCGCCGCTACATGGCAACCGCTACATGCGGGCATCCGGTTCACAGACTCGTTAAACAAAACTTCTCCGTTGGTGGGATCCCCCGTCTTTGGGACTTCTTCATAGAGGAGAACGCTTTCGGCGCTCCCACATGCGCTTAACAGCAACATCAGCACCATAATCATGACTCGGTTGGTCATATGGCTCCATCAATCCTTATTTTATCCATTAGTCCAATATATTGTGCCGTCTGTTGGACAAGATGAAAACACCAACTCCGCTGATACGGCCAATCTGCATTCTGGGGTGGCACGTAAGCCAATCCGCGTTAATATCGTGGCATGTTTGGACTGATGGTGAGGAACGCCCATTTTGAAACTCTCTATCGTGATCCCCGCACGCAACGAGGCCGGGAATATCGTTAGCACAATCACAGGGCTTCGTGACCACCTGGATGCTAACAACCTGACGACCTTTGAAATTCTCGTTGTCAATGACGGCAGTAGCGACGAAACCCAGGCGTTGGTCGAGGCAGAACACGAGCGTGATGAACGGGTGCGCGTGGTGGAGAACACAGGCTTACACGGCTTCGGGCGGGCCGTCGCCTATGGCCTAGACCACTTCACAGGGGATGCAGTCATCATCTACATGGCGGACGCCTCCGATGCACCAGCACACGTCGTCAAATACTACTACATCCTACGTGATGAGGCAGATTGCGCCTTTGGTTCTCGCTGGTTGCGCGATAGTGAGGTGTTTGATTATCCCTGGTTTAAGCTGATTATCAATCGCATCGCGAATTTTGTAATCCAGGTGATGTTCGGGCTACGCTATAACGATGTAACCAACGCCTTTAAAGGCTATCGGCGTGATGTGATTGAAGGCGTGCGTCCTTTCGTCTCGCCACACTTCAACATGACTATAGAACTCCCCCTGAAAGCGATTGTGCGGGGGTATAGCTACAAGACGATCCCGATTTCGTGGTTTAACCGTGAAGTGGGAGAGAGCGCACTCAAGCTGAAAGAGCAAGGAAGCCGTTATTTGTGGACATTGCTCACGATCTGGTTTGAGTATCTGCTGATTCGCGGCGATCATCATCGGCCACAGGGGGAGTCTTTCAAGCCCTGGCAGGACCAACCCACTGACGACAATACACCTACCCAGCAGCAGGAGGTTTAACGGATGGCAAAACGGGTGCTGATAACAGGTGGTGCGGGCTTTATCGGCTCGCACATGGCGGAGGAACTGCTTACACGCGGCTATAACGTCACGATCATCGACAATGAATCGACTGGAAACCGCGATTTCGTGCCAGACGCAGCCACCTACATCCAAGGGGATGTGCGGAGTATGGATGATTTGGACCGCGCCTTCGAGCAGCCCATTGACGCAGTGATGCATATTGCAGGACAGGCATCTATTCGTAAATCCTTCATGAACCCGGTGGCGGACCTGGAGGTGAACACAGTCGGGACAATAAATGTGTTACGACATTGTGTAGAACGCAAGGTACCGCGCTTGCTGTTCGCCAGTTCGATGACGATCTATGGCACGCCGGATGTCGCTCCCACACCAGAAACCGCCCCGATCTCGCCGCTTGCCTACTACGGCGTCACCAAGTACGCCGCCGAACGCTACGTTCACCTGACCGCCGCCCGTAAGGACATGGCCTTTAACTTTCATGTCACGTCCATGCGGATGTTCAATGTATATGGTCCCCGCCAAAGCCTGAACAATGCATACCAGGGGGTGTTTGCGATCTTTATGGGGAATGTGCTGCGTGGGGAACCCATCAACATTCACTCTGATGGTGAGCAATCTCGTGATTTTGTGCATGTGAAGGATGTTACGCGGGCGTGGTGCGAGGCAATGGACAATCCGAATACCTACGGGGAGGTGTTCAATATCGGCACAGGACGCCCAACCAGTGTCAATCACCTGTGCGACCAAGTTTTGAAGGGGTTCGGCCACACGCGAGACACCTACGAGGTCAACCACCATCCCGCCCAGCCGGGCGATATCCGGGTGAGCGCAGCGGACATCAGCAAGGCCCGTGACCTGTTCGGCTGGCAGCCGGAAATCCCCTTCGAGGCGGGTATGACGGAGACGATTGCCTGGGCCAAGGCCCAACCGCACACTTAGACGCTCTCGGCAAACACCTTGAAGGCGCTCCCCAAAAAAAGCGCCACAACGCGCATGAACCCGTTGGAGGTAAACGTAACTCTTGCACCAGGATGCGATATCGTGCGTGGTACAATGTCGTAAAAATTCACCAAAATAGGAGTTTTTACGATGGCAAAGTATGTTCCGCTTGACGATGACCTGAACAACTATATTCAGATGATGTCTGTGCCGCACCACGACATTCTGCATCGCCTACGGGCAGAGACAGCCACCCTTGAGCACGGCCACATGCAAATCCCGCCAGACCAGGGCGCTTTTATGTCAATGTTGCTCAAGCTGATGGGAGCGAAGCGGGTATTGGAAATCGGCGTTTTTACAGGGTACAGCGCATTGGTCGCGGCGATGGCAATTCCGGAAGATGGACAGGTGGTTGCGGTAGATATGAGCGAGGATTACACTAGCATCGCCCGTCGTTACTGGGAAGAGGCCGGTGTAGATCACAAAATTGAGTTGCGGTTGGGGGTCGCGTTGGATGTATTGAAGGTGCTTGTTGCCGACTCTACACAGTGGTTCGATTTTGTGTTCATCGACGCCGACAAAATCAACCTAGACGCCTATTATGAACTCACCCTAGAGATGACATGCCACGGTGGGGTCATCGTGATCGACAACGCGCTGCGCCGTGGGCAGGTGGTCCGTGCGGATATGGACGAGGACACACACCATATCCACACCCTCAACGAAAAGCTACGCGACGACCCGCGAGTGGACGCGACCCTGGTGAGTGTCGGCGACGGGTTAATGTTAGCCCGTAAGCGTTAGCTTAGTTCCACCTGAGCTGGCTGCGGGTTTGCCAGTAGGTTTCGGGGTCCTCAGCCAGCCCGTCCAACGCGGTCTCAGCCTCCGCGTCCCAGTTGATTGTAAGAGCGGCTAGGTTTGACAACAAATGCCGAGACTTAGACACACCGCTCAATACAACATCGGCAAACGGCTGTTCTAGCGCGTAACGTAGCGCAACGGCATCAACGGAGGCGTTTAGGCGGGTGGCCTGCTCTGCTATGATCTGATAAGTGCCGGAGAATTTGCTGTTGTTGGCGTTACGTGGGGACATACGCCCATTGGCGAGTGCCTCCTTGATGATGACACCCCAACCCGCGTCGTGGGCGGCAGTAAGTGCCTCGCTGACACTCCGCTCTAGCACATTCCAGGTTGCCTGTACGGTGTCAAACAATTGTATGCCGTCCCGCTGAATCTCAAGCGCCTGCCACAGCGTCTCGGCTTGGTCTGTACCGCTGACGGATAGCCCAATGAATGTCCCGCTGAACTTGAGTTCCCACAAAGCATACAGCACATCATCGTTTTGCAAGACACCGCTGGCCTGGTTGGCACTGTGGATTTGATAGAGGTTGAGATGCCGACCGAGGTAAAACTGCGTTTCTGCCCATTGGCGTGTCAGGGTGGCGCGGGTGTGTTCTTTGATTTCGTGTTTGTCAGTGTCAACCTTCCAGTTACCCACATATCGATAACCCCATTTTGAACCAACCGTGACCTCATCTGGCGAAATGCGCCTTTCATCCATCCATTCTGCCAGGAATTCCTCCGCACGGCCATAGCTACGGGCACAGTCGAAGTAACGGATGCCTTTCTCCCAAGCCATATCCAGCGTCTTGAAAGCCTGCTTACGCACGGAATCTACATCTGTCCGCCGGAAATCTTTTTTGTGACCGATGTTGATATATGCCGGGCGACCCAGGGCGGCGAGTCCGAACCCAATGGGGGTGACACGTAGTCCTGTGTGGCCGAGCTTGCGTTGCATCATCATGAATAATCGCCCTTAATTATTGCGCGGTTGTCGAAGTAAGTACAAAACTAACACTACGTTCGTTCAAGCGTCAAGTCTTTCCTTGTCTTACAGTCTTGGTACTCGGACGTTTTTACACCTATTTTAACTATTACTTTGGCATGGTTCATGTCTTGTAATTGCTCACTAAAGCCATTACAAATTATTCGCCAAAATCAATGAAGCAAAACGGAGCGCAAACTTGAGTTTCTGGAATAACAAGCGAGTCGTCGTGACGGGTGGGGCCGGTTTTCTCGGGTCATTTGTTGTAGATGGGCTACGCCAGCGTGGTGTATCCAACATTGTAGTTCCCAGAAGTGCCGACTACGACCTCCGCCAGCACACCGCGATCCTTCGGTTGTTGGAGGACACACAACCAGATATTCTGATTCACCTGGCAGCGCTTGTAGGTGGAATCGGCGCAAACCGCGAGCGGCCAGCAGAGTTTATGTATGACAACCTATTGATGGGTACGCAACTGCTCCACGAGTCATACCGGGCGGGTGTAGGCAAGCTGGTCGTAGCGGGCACAGCCTGCGAGTATCCCAAACACACCCCCGTACCCTTCAGCGAAGACGACATTTGGAATGGCTACCCGGAGGAGACCAACGCCCCCTACGGCATCGCCAAGCGTGCGCTGTTGGTTCAGGGGAAAGCGTATCATCAACAGTACGGGTTTAATAGCATCCACCTCGTCCCGACGAACCTCTATGGCCCACAGGATAACTTTGACCTCGTTACCTCACACGTCATCCCAGCAATCATCCGTAAGTGCGTGGAGGCCGTTGAAACCAACGCCCCAACCATGACAGCGTGGGGTACGGGTTCGGCAACTCGTGAATTCCTTTACGTCAAAGATGCGGTTGAGGGGATTTTGCTGGCAACCGAGCATTACGACACACCAGAACCGGTTAATCTCGGCAGTGGTAGCGAGATTCGCATGAAAGACTTGATCGAACTCATTGCGGAGCTGGTTGGGTTCCAGGGGGAGATTGTGTGGGACACCACCAAGCCCGACGGCCAACCGCGCCGCTCGTTGGACTCTGCGCGGGCCAAAGAACGCTTCGGCTTCCAAGCTAAGACGGACTTCCGCACAGGCCTCCAGCAAACGATTAACTGGTACATGGAACATCGCGCAGAATTTGCCTAACAAAATTGAACCTGTGCTGCCTGACCCCGCACTTTTCTATCCAGTGTGGGGTTTTGTTTTGTATTTACATTTTCTTAAATCTTAATATTTCGTAATTTAAGCGAAATTTCTTGGTAAATTCACTAATACCGTTTATACTCCGAGCAAATTTTTATAAAACCTGCTAACAGCAAGGCTGGCCTATCATGACACGACGAAATCTTTCCTTGTTTGCGCTTACGGTCCTACTTGGCGGATCGTTATTTTTGACCTCATTCGCCCAGACTTCCCCCCGTGAAACCGCATACCTTACAGGCCTCGGCGACAGCGAAGTCCTCATTTTAAACGAGATGAATCGGCGGCGGCTGAACGCTGGGTTCGTGCCGCTTGCGCCAAATATCATCCTCAACGAAGTTGCCGAGATGCACCTGCAAGAGATTTTCGGCCGGGGACAGAATTTCGGCAACATCTACATCCGTGACCGGGACGATACCACTCTGGATGTATGGCTGGATGAGGCAGCGTATCCGCGATACGGTGAAAATGGGATATCTGGTTATCAGCCCAATATCAATGTTGTCATTGGGCGTGAGGCGGGTGGCCTGACGCCAGAGAATTTCATCTCCTTCTGGGAGGACGAAGGGTATAGTTCCTGGCTACCGACAACGACTTCCCCTTATTTGGATCGGCAGCATCGTGAGGTTGGGATCGCCTATCGTCTAAACCCCGACAACGGACTGCGCTATTTCGTGGTGCTGTTCGCTTCCCAACCCAATACCTTCCCAGTGGTTATCGCAGAGGGGGAAAACCTGCACATTGATGTGGTGCAGATCACCTCTGAGAATGTCACGCTACACATCAGCAACGAGTACGCCTTCCCTGATGGCGTGGCGAATGCTGTCGGCGGTATTCGTTTCATCCGGGTCACAGAAACACCAGCAGAAAACTTGCAATGCCCGGAGAACGCAGCTAGCCCGCCGGAGGGTTGGCAGTTTTACCAGCAACGCCTGGATTTCACGTTTAACCGTGGCCTGGGGCAAAAAACTGTCTATATCTACATGTGCGACAACATCGGGCGACGGGCCGTAACTATTAAACAGGTGGAATCAACCATTGTCACGGCGACAGAAACCCCGGTCATTACAGGGATTCCCTGTTTTGATGATCCCACCCCGATCCCAGAAATTCGTGCGTTCTGCAACATGACCGCGACCGCCCAAATACCGAGCGACGTCACGCCAGCCGTAGGTACCCCTGTGGGGGTAGTCAACAGCCCAACACCAGACGGTGACCAAGCAACCATCAATGCCCAGGCGACCATCAATGCCGAGATCCTTGCTACGACAACCGCATTGAATCAGGCCTTGGCAGATGCTACAACTAACGCGCAGGCCGCTCTCAATACCCAGGCAACAAATGATGCCCAGGCGGTAATCAACGCGCAGGCAACTGCCAACGCGCAGGCCGCTCTCAATACCCAGGCGACAGCAGACACACAAGCGACACTCAACGCCCAGGCGACAGCCAATGCCCAGGCAGCCCTTGATGTCCAGGCGACAAATGATGCTCAGGCCGCAGCGATTGCGGCCACATCTAACGCGCAGGCCACACGCAACGCGCAGGCCGCCTTGGACGCACAAGCGACGGACAACGCCCAGGCGACAGCCAACGCGCTCGCAGCTGCGAATGCGGCGACAGCCAATGCAGAGGCCACGTTGAACGCCCAGGTAGCCGCCGCAGAGGCGACGGCAACAGTTGATGCCCAGGCCACCTTAGACACACAGGCTGCACTCAACGCGCAAGCGACGGCAAATGCACAGGCGACAGCAAACGCGCAGACCGCGCTGGATGCACAGATGACAGCCGATGCGCAGGCTGCGCTGGACGCACAGGCGACAGCAAACGCACAAACGACGCTGGACGCGCAGGCCACCGCCGACGCACAAACGACGCTGGACGCGCAGGCCACCGCCAACGCGCAGGCCACTGCCAACGCGCAAGCCGCTATGGACGTGCAGGCGACACTGGACGCGCAGGCCGACATCGAACCAACGCCGGAACCGCTCCCGACATTGTCGGACAGCACACCAACTGTCACCCCGATGTTCCCAGAGGTTTCTGTGTCTGTCTATTGGACACCGGAGACATTCCTGATCTACAACTCTAACACCTTCAGTGTCGATATTTCCCGCTTACGCTTTCAAATTCGTGGTGCGCCGGACGCGCTACTACCCGGTGACTGGGAAGCGCTGAACCAGGGCTTCCGCCCGGCACGCTTCTCCGCCGGTGGTTGTTTGGTTGGGTTTGCGGAGGGCACGCCCGCTCAAGAACTGACCTCTGCGGAAATTGTCGAAGAAATCAACGACCTAGGCCTGGGTGAGCGGATAACGTGTGCCACAACACCCGCGTTTATTGGGCTGGGGCCGAACAAAGTGCCGTGGAACAACCCAACAGGCTTTGACATTGTTCATGCCAATAACCTCACCAACGCCTGCCGCGAGAACTTCTGCAACGCGCCCATTTTCGGTGGGGTTCCCTACGACGTCGTGCTGATGACCCCCACACCCACCCCGGCGAAAATCGTGGAGCTAACGTGGCAGTCCGGCGAGGCCAGCAGTGATTTTGCGTTGACTATCCGGAACGACGGTCCAAATCTGTTGGACCTGAGCAGCCTTGAAATCCGTGGCATGGGCGATCCGTTCTCGCTTAACCTGCAAGGCGGGGACACTTCGCAACAGTTGCGCCCGGATTCGTGTGTGTTGATCTACTCAACATTTATACCGACGCCTATGCCACCGCCCACTACACTTGACGAAGAATGTGAGAACATTGTCATTCGGCGAACCGTCCAGGAATTCTTCTGGATCACAGACTCGGGTGAGTTTGAAGTCGAGCTAGACGGAACACCCTATGTTTGCAAACTGGGCCAGGGAAAGTGTAACATCAACACCACGACACCTTAGGTTCGACAACACAGGGGGTAACACCATATGGCCCGTTTGAAAGCAGACATCGTGCGTGAGCTGAAAGAGCGGCTCACGCCGATTGTTGGTGACAATCCAAGCAGCCGCCAAGCCTTTCTGTTTGATGTCTTTGGCGACCACCCAATCCTGGATAGGATTGATTGGTCGGGGAACACAGACACCTACACAGGGCGTCTGATGATCTCCTTGTGGGACTACGGCACCGTTGATGGGGTGCCCGCCCTGCGCCTCCTGTTGGATGTCGCCAAGACCCGCGTTGGGGAGGACAAAGCAGCACTGATCGAACAGACCGCTGCGAGAATTTCCTGGTCAACCGCTTCGCCATCCCCTACCCCACCAGCGGTGAGGTCCAACGCCAACCAACCGAACACAACGATTTCATCTAGCGGCGGCAATCGCAACCTAGAGGTGATCGGTCTGGTGCTTACCGGGTTCGGCGTGCTTGCGACTGTGGTTTTCGGGGTTTTTCAGTTACCGCCAGGGATCAACCCATTTCGGTCAGTGGCGGCGTCACCTACCATCATACCAACATCCACATCTACTCCCAGCCCAACATTGACGCTCACACCGACGCTAACCGTGTCCCCGACGACAACAAGCACCGATGTCCCCACCGCGACGGATGTTCTCGCAACACAGACGTTAACGCCCACGTTAACGGATGTACCCCCCACCAACACCGTGGTCCTGATCTCACCAACAGACACACGAGCGCCCACGCGAACGGCATCCCCTGTGCCTAGTGCTACACCAACCATGCCCACAATGGCTGTACCCTTCGACACGGCAAATGCCCTAAACGCACTAAATGACTTTCGCGATCAACGCGGGTTAGCGCCGCTGGTTGTCGATGAAACGTTAGACACGTTCTCCGAATGGCACATCAACGTGAATGTGATACCAAATGGGACGGGCAATCTACTAAATGACCCGTCACTGGGTTACCAGTTCCCCAGCAACCGCTCGTGTGACCAGTCACTTACGTCGTTTGGCTATGAGGGACAGTGTGGGTTATGGTTTGGTATCTTTACGGAAGCATACCCCACCACCGCACAAGCGATTACGGCAATTGAAAGTGTCAACCCGCTTGCGCTCTCTAGTGCCGAACATGTTGCGATACAGTTCTCAGAAGTGTCGTTCAACAGTGGAACAGTCATTTTTATCCTGGTCGTTTTCGGGCTGTAGCCTGCTATAAAGCAAGGCACCTAGGACAACGAATATCCTGGGCGAAGATTATTCTACTCAATTGAGGACACAACCGTTTTAACCGTAAATTCCCCATGCCAGCGTGAGTACCGTCACAACCACCACCGAAACCCACACACCGACACCGATAATACGCCAGCGGTCGCGCCAGGTGTCCGCCCGGATGATGAGGTGAATCAGGCCCGTCAACGGCAGAATCCACACCAAACGGTAGTAAACTATGAACGCCCAGTGGGTATAGCTTTGTAGCGGAATGAAGAAGTAAAACACGGCGGCAAACGGTAGAAACGAGAGCAGGGCGTGAAGCAGGGTTGCGCCAAAGTCCACCGGGGAAAGGCCGCGATTGGGGTTGTTTTGGATGTTGCCGTTCATGTTGTTTTCCCCTTTTGTTTTAAGCATTTCACCTCTTGTAACACACAGCATCCCGGTGACGTTGTGGTCAACAGCCAAGCTTTAACACGGAATCTACACGCTTATCGGTCCGGGTTGATGGTTGTTACGTCGTAGCGAATCAGCTTGACACCCGTTGCAATCGGTCTTGTGGAACGTTGCGGCGGGCCGAGGTTATAGCGGCGCTGCAACAATGAGAGCGTGCGCCTGTCCCCCGGCATCAACATAAATGTGCGATGTGTGCGCGGCTCCAGTTGTTCCAGGTAAACCGTAAGATTTGTTTCCTCTGCGTTAACGAAGTGAATGTGAATAGATGCGTTGGCATAGGGCAGGCCACGCTCCATCGCCAAAATACCCGGTTCCGGGTGGTGGCTGGCAATAATGTGCAGGTCCGTGTTGGGCGGCAAGTCCGGCAGGCGCAACATGAGATCATACAGACTGTACCACTCATGGCGGAGCAGGATAAGGTCGTGATAATCGTTTAAGGCGGGGATTGTCACATAAAAGTAGGTGTATAGCTGGCCCACACCCAACAGCAAGAGCGTCACAGCCACCAAGCCATGCTGCAAACGGTGTATAGGCAACTGCCCCACAAGCCAGAGCAGCCCCCGCGCACACAACACCGCCACCAACGGCATCACGATAACAAACCGGGCAGTAATCATGTAGTCAAGTAGGCTCATGGCCGTTATGGGGACGGCCAACCATAGCAACAACAACAGATTGGGGTAAACAAAGGGACGCACCAACGTGAGAATCAACCCCGCTAGGAACAACGGCAACAACCAGATCGGCACGACACCCTGTGTCCCCCCATAGTAGAATAAATGCGGTGCATCCGGGCGTGTCGTTAGCATGAGCAGGGCATCAGTAAACGTCTCAATCAAGCGTAGCGGCGCATCTCGCAGATGGGTTTCCTCGTCCAGCACAACCGTACTCGCCGAGATACGGTTTCGCGACACCCCACCCACCATCCAAGCCGGAGCCGCAACGATCCCCGCAGCCAGCGTGACAAACAACAGTGACCGCCACACATCCCGGTTCCGCAGGAGTAGGGCTACCGCCCACGTTGCAAACACCACCGGGAATACAAGTTTCCCCGCCGCGTAGAAATAACTCGTGAGGCCCAGCGCAACCCCACCCCACACCAAGCAAACGCGACTCCCCTGACGCAATCCCCGCAATACAAAGGCGACGGCCAACGTTCCAAAGAGCGGGTCCGCGATGTTGTAAAGCGACACCCGGCTGTAATGAAGAAAGACCGTGTACGTCGCGAGCAGCCCCGCCGCCGTGAGCGCAGTGGGGGCACGGTTTTCGTCATCCTCTGCGATTTCGTAGCCGACGAAACCCACCGCCCCAACGGTCAATGTGCCAATGATCGCACTCACGAGGCGTATCCCGGCCAACCCAGGGCCAAGCAACGCCACCGCCAACGCTTGCCAGTATGTGAACAGGTAGGGTGCTGTCACAAAATAGCTGACGTTTTCGAGGAGTTTGGTCTGTCCAGCGATAACGTTTTGCACCCCTCGGACGAAAATCCACTCGTCTACAAGATAGTGAATGTGATTTTCCAGTAGCACGGCCCGTGGCACCGCAGCGGCCACCGTGATTGCCAGTAACGTCCATCCGAAACGTGACATATGCAGTCGTTCAGGCACCGTGCCACCGATGCCGACGCCCACCAGCAACACGCCCAGCCAAAATAGCGCATGTTGAGCGGACAGGTTCGCAAGCGCAAGCGGCGGATTGGCCTGGGGGAACGTGTGCAGCGTGACAACTCCTAAACAGCCTAGACCAAGTGCCGTTATGAAATAATACCGGGGACGATAGCGCAGTGGATGCAACCGTGTCCTGATATGCGGGGCCGTCATGCTGAGAGCGGGGGCCGCCAAAGCCGCGCCCACAAACACGACGAGCCAACCCGCCCACCACCAATCGCCGTTAGTAGCTGGCCGCAACAGAAACGCGCCAGCAAGTGCAGTCACAATAACAAGAATCGCCGATAGCGTTTGTGGGTAGGTCGCAGTGAGGAAACGCCGCCACTCGCGAAGGCCGTAATGGGTCGCCATGACCCCGGCGAACAGCGTGTACCCTAACAACAGGCGGCTACTCACCGGGCGCGGCAAGATGAACAACAACACGACCGCCGCCAGAGACACGATAGGGTAAATCCACTGTGGGTGCTGGCGCGTCATGTGGCCCTCTGGAGTTGTCTACCTTGCCGTAGTCAGTGCCACTTGCGCTTGGCCTTGATGTACTCATAGGCTTTAGACACTTCTTGGAAGCGCAGGGCGGCCTCGTCTGCGTCAAGTTGAGAGGTGTCCGGGTGGAACGCCAGCGCGAGCTTACGATAGGCCGCTTTGACCTCATCACGGCTGGCGCTGACCTCCACGCCCAGCAGGGTGCAAGACTGCTCCAACTCGGAGAGATGCGCTTGATTCAGGGCCGCGTCTGTTGCGCCACCAGGATGCCCGCCCATGTCGTACTGTCCCCAGACAAAACCGCCTGTGTTGCGGCGTTGTTTCCAATAACGTTCGTTGAGCCGTTGAGCGCGGAAGCTGCTGTTGGTCCAGTAGGGATTTTGGCCGAAGTCCGCCATTATCCAATTGCCTTTGACCGCGCGGACACGCGGCGTCACCTTCATGACGCGCAACTTCTCGAAGTTGACCTCCCCACCGTGCCAGGCCTCACGCTCAACACCATCCGGCAAATAGTCGAAGTGGACCTGCCACAGGCCGTCTTTGCCCGGAAGAAATGTGTAGATGCGCCCGCTATTAAGTTCGTGTAACGCCTGCATCCAATCATCGGGCACCAACCGTTTGTTGTCCGGTGGCATCAGGTCGTGACGGGCAACAAACAGCGTGCCAGAGTATAACCGGGTATTATCCTGAAGTTCACGCTTGAGGGCGCGTAGGTTGGGGACGCCATCGAGAAAATAAACTTTGACACTCATCCCCATCCAGGTACGAATCAGTAAGTCTGCGGATATGCTAGACACGGGATGGCACCCGCGCACCGCAGGCAAAGCCCGGACCTGTTGACGAAACCACATGAGTGTTTCGGTCGTGGTCATGAAAAAGCCCTCCTTTACATCCATTTAAATTTTAGCAGACACCCTACCTGGAACACAACATGAACCCACGATGAGAGAGTGGTTGTTGGTTATTTTTGGCAAAATGGGAACAAAATCGGTTGCTGCGACGTTGTAAACTTGTGATGCACACTCAAAACAGCGAGAGAGGCAAAAAAACCATGTGGAAGCGTTTATGGTTGGCAGTCGTCATGACATTGCCGCTAGTCGTCTATGCTCAGGGGGAAAACACATTCGTAGGAGGAAGTAATCAATTTGCGTTTGATCTGTACGCGGCGGCACAAAACGAGGCCGACAGCAACCTGTTCTTCTCGCCGTTTAGCATCTCGCAGGCGGTGGGAATGGTGTACGCAGGAGCCGCTGGCGATACCGCTACACAGATGCAGTCCGTGATGGGCTTCCCAGAGCCGGATACCTTGGTTGCACAGGTCGCAGCCGTTAACGAGAGCTTGGCGAGCCGGGCGGCGGCAGTGCCGGAGGAATTATCCGCCGATCCATTTGCGCTTAACATCGCCAACGCGCTGTGGGGCCAAGTCGGGTATCCCTTTGAGGCCGCCTACCTGAACGCCATCGAAGCGGGCTATGGGGCGACCCTACGCGAAATGGACTCCGCCCAACCAGAGGCCGCCACGGAGGAAATAAACGCCTGGGTCGCCGAGCAAACTGAGGACCGTATTCCCTCGATTGTGCCGGAGGGTGCCATCACGCCGTTTACGCGGCTCGTGTTGACGAACGCGATCTACTTTAATGCGTCCTGGAGCAAGCCATTTTTCCCGCCGCAACCCAGGCCTTTTACCCTGCTGGATGGCTCCACAGTGGATGCCCCACTGATGACGGTGAATAACAACATACGTCACACAGTCGGGGCGGGTTATGTGGCGGTTGAGGTGCCATATATCGCAAATGGGCTAGGCATGATAGCGATTGCTCCGACTGATTTCGAGGCGTTTGAGGATACACTGGATGCAACGACCTTCAACAGCGTCGTAGCTGGCCTGGGGATGCCCCAGCCCGTGATTCTCACGATGCCGCCGTTTGAGATCTCATCGGACTTCTTACTGAACGAACAGCTTCAGAGTTTGGGAATGACCGACGCATTTTTACCAGATGCCGCCGATTTCTCCGGAATTACACAAACGGTTGAGCCTTTTTTCCTGTCAGAAGCAATCCACAAGGCGTTTGTAAAGGTCGATGAAAATGGAACAGAGGCTGCCGCCGCTACTGCGATGATGATGGAGACGACAAGCGCAGCGCCAAGCCCACCGATTGAAATTCGGTTGGACCGTCCGTTCATCTTCGCGATTTACGACCGTGAGACAGAGGCTGTGCTATTCCTGGGGCGAGTGCTGGACCCAACGGCCTAGCGGATTGTGGGGCTTGGGCGGACCTCTATCCGTCCGCCCAATGAAGGAACTACGCCGACGGGTGAAAGTCGAACGTTAGGATGCTGCGAACGCCGGTTTTCCCGGTGCGTGGGCGAATCGGCGTGACACCGTGCCACAGCACCTCATCACGGAACAGGTAGGCGTCCATAACGTTTTGTAGTGTGAAGCTGGCGAGGTGATGCTTGTCATCATCGTAGACGGACACTTCGCCACCGTCCACATTGTACAACTCAGCCAGATGCACCGTTACATAGGCCGCACCGTCGCGGTGAACGCCCTCCGGCGTCGGCTGGCCGACCTCCCCAGCCCGTGCCAACACTCGAATCAAATGCACATCAACCTGCCATGGCATCTCATGTTGGGCTGCCGTAACCGGAAACTGTGCAAAGTCGAAGCGAATCAATGCGTGCAGAAACGGGTTTTCCGCGATAGCCCGGGT
Organism: uncultured Anaerolineaceae bacterium; assembly: GCA_964462905.1. Classification (GTDB taxonomy): domain Bacteria; phylum Chloroflexota; class Anaerolineae; order Aggregatilineales; family Phototrophicaceae; genus DAOTTY01. The sequence continues at coordinate 39,391 of CAYWZS010000003.1, read as the reverse complement.
TAATGGCGAAAAATCCCGCACGATGCCCCCGGTCACAGCGTTAATGTCTGCCCCCTGAAAGTAGGTTTTATGCGGCAGCAGGGTAAGGTTACCTGTGCGGGGATCAAGCGAAAAACTATCGTAGCGCCGGAAACGATATGAACCACCGTCCGGCAGAAATTGGTCCGCAGGCATATCAGCGTATTCGGACTGGAGCCGTAACCACGCTGCATGGAGCGTGGCGTCCATCGTCAAGTCCTCCGCCTGGATGACGCTGTAATGGTTTGACAAGAGATCACCGTAGATGTCGCGGTGTGTATGGATGTGTGTTGTTTGTGCGAGTGCCATGTAAACCACCTCAGTTCATGCTAGAAACCATTTCATAAATCTTACAATGTCTAAAGATAATCATAGCATAAAGCGACAAAAAGTGGCGTATTTTTTTGGTAAATATTCACAAAAAACAGGCCGCCATTCAGGTGAACTGTGTGGCCTGCGGTGCAAGGCAGGGCTTGACGGTCGTGCTGAAAGCGCCATACTTGGTAGCCTGTTCGTCCACAATCGAGACACCCCCTTTATGCCACCGACACAAACCGACAAACCGTTCATCAGCTTGATTTTTCCAGCCTACAATGAGGTTTCGCGTATTCGTGAAACCGTTAGCGAGGCCTGCGCCTACTTTGAGGCACAGGGGCTTAGCTACCAAATCGTCGTGGCAGCAGATGGCACCGACGGCACGCGGGAGACCGTGACCGAAATGGCGCAGACAAACCCACGTCTGTTGGCGGTTGGCAATAAGGAACGGCGCGGTAAGGGCTATGGGTTGCGACAGGCAATTCCCCACTGCACCGGGACGTACATCGGTTTTAGCGATGCGGATAACAAAACCCCCATTACCGAATTTGACAAGGTGTTGCCCCTGCTACAGGACGGGGCAGACCTGGTCATCGGGCAGCGCCCGCATGGTGGGGCGCTTATCGAGAAGAAACAGAATCTGGTGCGGCGGGTGGGGTCGCGGGTGTTCAAAATCTACATGCACACGATGGTCGGTCTGCGTAACATCTACGACACACAATGCGGGTTCAAGTTTTTTCGGGCGGAGGTAGCCCGCGATTTGTTCGCACGTCAACAGATCGACGGCTACATGTACGATGTGGAAATCCTCTACCTAGCGGACAAAGCAGGCTACCGTATCGACCAGATCGAAGTCCGTTGGCGTGACGACGGCGACAGCCGATTGAACCTCATCAGCGGGAACATCAAGAACTTCGCCGACGTTGCTAAGGTTCGGAGCTTGCACGCTGGCGCAAACCTGCGCCAGCGCACGACGGAGAATGTGGGCTAACCACAAAGAAAAGGGACTGACATGCGTACATTGGTAACAGGTGGGGCAGGCTTCATCGGCAGTAACCTTGTGGATCGGTTATTGGCCGACGGGTATCAGGTGGTGGCCTACGACAATTTCTCCACGGGGCAAGCGCGTTTCTTGGCAAAGGCCAAACCGCAGGACAACTTCACGCTCGTCCGTGGGGATATTCTCGACCTCCCGACGCTGACCGAGGCCATGCGCGGGTGCGATACTGTATTCCACCTGAGTGCCAATGCCGACGTGCGCTTCGGCACGAACCACCCCGACCGCGACCTACAACAAAATACAGTTGGAACATTCAACGTGTTAGAGGCCATGCGTGCCAACAACGTGAGGCGTATCGCATTTTCGTCTACCGGGTCCATCTACGGTGAGCCAGCGGTGCATCCCACACCAGAGGACGCACCGTTCCCCGTACAAACTTCGCTCTATGGTGCATCCAAGCTAGCAGGCGAAGGGATGATTAGTGCCTATGCTGAGGGGTTCGGCTACGAGGCGTATATCTTCCGCTTTGTGTCGATCCTGGGGGAGCGCTACACACACGGCCATGTGTTCGACTTTTACCGCAAGCTCAAGGCAGACCCGACCACCCTTCACATTCTCGGCGACGGCAAACAGCGCAAGTCTTATCTCTACATTCAGGACTGCATCGACGCGATTTTCACGGTGATGGACCGTGCCAAGGACAAGGTCAATATCTACAACTTAGGCACCAACGAGTATGTCGAGGTCGTCCAGAGCGCAGGCTATATCTGCGAGGCGCTGGGGGCCTCCCCCACGTTCACCTTTGAGGGCGGCGAACGCGGGTGGATTGGTGACAGCCCATTTATCTTCCTCGACACCACCAAGGTGCGAGAGCTAGGTTGGGCACCCAAGCTGACCATTGAGCAGGCTGTGAAAACGACGGTCGCGTGGATTGACGCGAACCAGTGGATTTACGAGACGCGGGATTAACGCCGCCCACGCCACATGTTATAGGCGGTCTGCCTATCCGCGCCCATCCTCTCGGAAGGCAGCTGGCCGTTTCTCCGCCAGCGTCCACAGATGTTCCGGCGGAAAGCGCAACATCACAACATCCCCGCCGTTGATTGTCCCCGGTAAGTCTGCGGCCCGCAGCATCTCAACCACCTGACCGTCACAGTCCACCTTGTAACGGGTGGTCGTCCCACCGTAGATAACAGCCGTCACGATGCCCTGGACGGTGTTCTCCCGCACCGCAACACCAAGCTGAATCTGCTCCGGGCGGATCGTGAGTAGCGCCGCGCCCTGTATCGCGGATGCCTCGGCCATCTGGAAAGCCCCAAAGGCGGTTCTAGCTGTTGAACCGTCCACCGTCGCGGGGAAGAAGTTCAACCCACCGAAGAACCGCGCAACCCGTTCCGTTTTCGGCACCCGGTAGAAATCCGAGGGCGGCCCCACCTGTTGCAGCTCGCCGTCGAACATCAGCGCGATCTGGTCCGCCAGTAGCACGGCCTCTTGCTGGTCATGTGTGACAAGCACTGTGGTAATCGCTGTCTCACGTTGAACACACAAGATCAGGTCTCGCATTTCATCGCGCAGATGCACATCTAGGTTACTCAACGGTTCATCTAGCAGCAGCACCTTTGGCTCGGTGATGAGCGCCCGTGCCAGCGCAATCCGTTGCTGTTGCCCGCCGGATAGCTGATTCGGGCGGCGCTGGCCTACGCCCGGCAACTGCACCAAAGCCAACATCTCTGCAACCCGTTTCTGGCGTGTTTCGCGGTCTACGCCGCGCATCTTCAGCCCAAAGCCGACATTACCCGCCACGGACATGTGCGGGAACAGCAGATGATTCTGAAAGACCATTACCGCGCTCCGCTGTTCTGTCGGGACGCGCCCCACATCCTCACCATCAAAGTAGATCACCCCTGCCGTCAACGATTCCAACCCGGCAATCATCTTCAATGTAGTGGACTTGCCGCTGCCGGATGGACCCAACAACGCGGTGATTTCGCCATTTGGCATGTCCAAGTTGAGTTTACGGACGGCCTCGGTTTTGCCGTCGTAGCTCTTGGTCAGGTTCTCTAAAACGACATGCGTCATACGCGCCCCAACCCGCCGAAGGCCCCCCCCTCATCACCGAGGTAGCGCGATGTCAACAGTAAAATCAAAATCGCCGGGCCGATGAACATAAGCGCCAACGCCGCAATATTGGCGTTATCCCCACCCCCCGCCGCAGAGAATAACAAGGTGGGCATCGTCAGCACTTGCCCACTACCAATCAACAGTGTGAGAATGTACTGGCTCCACGAGATGAGAAACGCGAACAGCCCGGCTACCACCACACCGGGGAAAACCGCCGGGAGCATAACAAACCAGATCACCTTCAATGGCGACGCCCCCAACGTCCGCGCCTGGTCCTCATAAGACGAATCGTAATTGGCGAAAACCCCGCTCAAAGTCAGCACCACATAGGGCATCACCGGGACCAAATGCACCAGCCCCACCCCGAACAACGTGCCGGATAACCCCCAGCGGATAAAGTTGATGCTCAGGCCCAGGCTCACCACAATCGGCGGGACCATCGTCGGCGCGAGAATCAGGAACTCCACCACGCGCTTACCCCGAAACTTGTGCATCCCCAGCGCCCGCGCCGCCGGGAGGCCAATCACGAGCGAGGCCAACGTCACGCCGAACGCAATCACGGTACTGTTCCAGAGCGCCTGCCCCACCCGCGAATTCGCGTTAAATATGCGCTCCCATGCCTGCACACTGAACTCCGCCGGGACCAATTGTGGGTAAAACCAGCGAAAGGCGAAGGCGTTCACCCCAAAAGCGACAAACGGCGCAAACAACACAACCGCCAACAGAACCAATGTCATCGTGCGAACAGTAACGCGCATCACGCTAAAACGCACCAAATAGATAGTTCCCCGGCACGTCAATATCTCGGTTTAAGAAGAAGTCCGTCGCAATATGACCGAACTCATCCCGCGTGATGTAGCCATTTCCGTTCATGTCTAGCTTGGCGAACAGCGCGTCAATGTCCGCTTCAATGCGGTAGACCTCGCCAAAGTGACGAAATTCCACCAGGCCGATTTTGCCGTCATCGTCATGGTCCAGTAGCGTGAAGATGTTCCGCGCCATCGGTGCAATCAGTTCCGCGAACTGGTTCTCGTCGTATAACACCTGCTCGAAATAGGTCCACCACTCATTCAAGCTCACCCGGTTGTCTTGGTCCAGGTCTGTCATTTCCCGGATGCTATCGTACACACGCGTAAAGGTGTTTTTGACGCGTGTGTAGTCTTCGCTAGCCGGGTCCATCTGATGCCGCATCACCAGTTGATCCGCGACACGCTCAAAGTCGGCACGCTCGACAAAGCCGTTCTCGTTCGCGTCCAAAACACGGAAAAACAGCGTCACCTTACGACGTTGAATCGGGTCTAATGACATACTCTATCTTCTTTCAACTAATTCAACCAACTACGTCCGTCGTCGTCCGCTGACGACCATATACGCTGCCACAATCACCATCACAATCAGCGCAATCAACACACTCAGGGCCATCGCCTCCGCACGAGCGTTCAGGTCCGCATTGCGAAAGAAGTCCAGCGCCATAACGGGCAACATCCGTGGAAAGCGAACACCCAAAATCGCTGGAATCTCGTAGGCCCCAAAGCTAAATGCAAAGACGATCATAGATGCAGACAACAACGCAGGGGTGATGAGGGGCAACGTCACCGTGCGGAAGCATTGCCACGGCCCCGCACCCAAATTCCGGGCGACATTCTCGTATTCTGCACCGAGGGATTGTAACACCGCCAGCACAATCACCCCGACGAACGGCACCTCTTTCCAGGTATAGGCAATGATGATCCCCAGCCCAGCCCGGTCTCTTACCAACACGGGGAAATCCGAAGGGGTATTCACCAATCCCATTGTTGCCAACAACCGCGACAAAAGCCCACTCTGCGACAACAAAAACAGCATCCCAATCGCGGCGACGATATGCGGAATCGGGAGATTAAACTGAAACAGAAACACCGACAACCGCTTGCCGGGGAATGTCTCGCGCAGGACAAGCGCCAGCACCACCGCGATCACCGCCGAAAGACCTGTCGTGGCGAAGCTCACCCACAACGACAGCCCCAACCCGTGCCAGAAAGCATTCGCGTACTGCTCGCCGAACAGAATCGCATGGTAGGCGTCCAGCGAGAGCGTTGTCTCGCCAATGCGGGGGTTATAGCCCAGGCTCCGCACAAACCCGAATCCCAACGCCCCCAGGAACAACACCCCGATCACACTCAGGGTAGGCGCAAGCAGAATAGGAATGCGCCAACGTTCCCAGAAGATCATCGAGAGAGTTCCTGCAAAAGATCAAGCAGCGATAGATCCAGCGGCTTGTGGTTCTGTACAACTGTCTCCAAGGGGGTTGTGTGCATCTCGCTCCCAACACTCCCTACTAACACGCCATAGTTGGCCTCTACAAGACAATGCACCGCATGGGAGGCAAGCCGGGTTGCCAGTGTCCGGTCGTAGGCTGTTGGCGTGCCCCCCCGCTGCGTGTGGCCTAGCTTTGTCACCCGCACCGGAAAACCCATATCGGCGACATGTTCGTTAAAATACTGGTACAGCGACTCAGCATCGTTCTCGCACCCCTCAGCCACGACAACAATACTATGCTGCTTGCCGCGCTCGTAGGCCTTGATAAGCGCCTGGGCCACGGCTTCTGGTGGATATTCATTCTCTGGGATTTGCACCCACTCTGCCCCCCCAGCCAACCCAGCCATCAACCCCAGATAACCGCAATCGCGCCCCATCACCTCCACCACGAAGGCCCGGTTGTGTGAAGAGGCTGTCACCCGTAGACGGTCAATAGCCTCTAGCGCGATGTTCATCGCGGTATCTACACCAATCGTAATGTCACTCCCGTAGAGGTCATTATCGATTGTCGAGGCCACACCAACCACGGGAAAGCCCAACTTATGTAGCGCGTAGGTTCCCTGTTGGCTGCCGTTCCCGCCGATAACCACCAACGCGTCTAACCCGAGCCTATTCAGGTTACGCAGGGCGAGCCGTTGCCCGTCGTCGCTCTTGAACTCTGGCGCACGGGCGCTACCCAGCACCGTTCCGCCGAGGTGGATGATGTTGCCTACATCGCGAGCAACGAGCGGTTTGATGTTACCCTCCATCAATCCACGGAAACCACCGTAGACGCCGTACATTCGCAGGTCACGTTGAATACCAAGGCGCACAACGGCGCGGATTGCCGCGTTCATTCCAGGCGCATCACCGCCACTGGTTAACACGCCCACACTCTGTATGCTTGCCAAGCCGACCGTCTTTCCACTATAAAGTATACTAGGTACAGTATAGCGAGGTGGTGATTAGCCGGTCAATTGCCCACCGTACCACGCACCGCCACCAGGGTAAGTTAACCTTCGAGAGCACCACGTTCTACCCCAGCCTGCCTAATCGTTATCCCCACTCCGGCAAACATGCTATACTGTGCGCGTCAATCTTTCGAAGCACGGTAGGGGCAAGTCGTGGAGTCCTTCGTCGGGCAGGTCATCAAGGGATACGAACTCCGAGAGGAAATCGGTGCGGGTGGTTTTGGGGCGGTGTATCGTGCCTATCAAGCGGCGGTTGGGCGCGAGGTCGCGATGAAAATCATCCTCCCACAGTACGCGAACAACCCGGAGTTCATTCGACGGTTCGAGTCCGAGGCACAGATGGTCGCCCGGTTAGAACACCTACACATTGTCCCCTTGTACGACTACTGGCGCGAACCCGATAGCGCCTATCTCGTCATGCGCTACCTGCGCGGCGGGAGTGCCCGCGACCACCTACGCCAACACGGCCCCTGGCCCCTGGAAGATGTTGGCCGCCTGCTCGAACACATCACAACCGCGCTCACGGTCGCACATCGCAACCAGATCATCCACCGTGACCTCAAACCGGACAACATCCTGATGGACGCATCCGGCAACTTTTTCCTGGCGGACTTCGGTATCGCCAAGGACATGAGCGATGTGGATGCCATAAAAACAGCGATGATTATCGGCTCTCCGGCGTATTTCTCGCCAGAACAGATTGAGGGCAACGGCGTTACCCCACGCACAGACATCTACAGTCTCGGCATCTGCGTATACGAGCTACTCACCGGCCATCATCCCTTCGACGATACCAACAACGCACAGGGGATGATCTACAAACACCTCACCGGGACCATTCCCGAAATGACGATCTTCCGCGAGAACATCCCCCCCGCATTACAAGCTATGGTGGAACGCGCCACAGCCAAAAACCCAGCAGACCGCTTCGAGGACGCGCTACTGCTACATGCCGCCTATCAGAAGGCCGTCCGAACTGCCGACCAACCCACATTCGTCATCACACAGGGCGACACAAGCCAACACGACCAGACAAACAACCTGACGCCCGTTATGGGCACCACCATCCCAGAGCCAGAGAACCCGTACAAGGGGTTACGGGCCTTCCGTGAAGCGGACAGCGAGGACTTCTTTGGGCGAGAAACCCTCATTGCCGAGTTACTGCGAAAGATTGACGACCAACGCCTGCTGACGATCATAGGACCGAGTGGGTCCGGCAAATCTAGCGTGGTTCACGCCGGGGTCGTCCCACAAATGCGTCGTGGTGCGCTCCTCAACAGCGAAAACTGGTTTTACGTGATGATACACCCGGATGTCCGCCCGTTGGAGGAGCTGGAATCAGCGTTGTTGCGTGTTGCGGTGAACCCACCCACCGGGTTGATGTCCCAGTTGATTGAGAGCGAACGTGGATTTCTACGGGCGCTCAAGCGCACACTCCCAGACGACAACAGCGAACTGGTATTGGTCGTAGACCAGTTCGAGGAGTTATTTACCGTTGTGGAGGATGAGGGAGAGCGCAAGCACTTTTTGGACAGCCTGCGCCTTGCCTTAAAAGACCCACGTAGCCGCCTACGCGTGATTATCACGCTCCGGGCGGACTTCTACGACCGTCCGCTACTGTATCCGGCGTTCGGCGAGATGGTGCGCGAGTCCACCACTGTCGTCCTACCACTAAGCGAGGGCGAACTAGAGTTAGCCATTACCGGGCCAGCCGAACGGGTGGGCCTGGTTGTGGAACCCGAACTTGTGGCGGCGATGACGCAGGATGTGGGGGCAACCACCAGCGCCCTGCCCATGTTGCAATATGCCCTCACCGAACTATACGAACGCCGCGACGGGCGCACGCTCACCGTCGAGGCCTACCGCGATATTGGCGGGGTCAGTGGCGCACTCGCCCGTCGTGCCGAGGAAATCTACGTGGGGCTGTGGGAGCCAACCAAACACACCGCCCGTGAGGTGTTCCTGCGGTTGGTGAACCTGGGAGAAGGGACCGAGGACACCCGCCGTCGTGTATCCAGAACAGAACTGCGCTCACTGAACCCAGACGAAGTTGAGGATGCCGTCGAGTACTGCCTGGAACAATTTGGAAAGTACCGCCTGCTCACATTTGACCACGACCCCCAGACCCGCAAACCAACCGTGGAGGTAGCACATGAGGCGTTGATCCGAGAGTGGCGGCGGCTACGTGGGTGGCTGGACGAAAACCGCGATGACCTCCGCACACAGCGTAAACTGTCGCAGGTAGCGGCAGAATGGCACAACGCCGACCGTGATCCGAGCTTTCTGGCACGGGGTACCCGCCTCGGCCAGTTCCGCGAATGGCAAAACACAACCTCCCTAACGACCAATGCGGTTGAGCGTAGCTATCTTACCGAGAGCATTCGGGTGGATGAGGCCCGTATCGCAGCGGAAAAAGCACAGCGCGAGCGAGAAGCCGCCCTCGAAAAACGCTCGCAACAGCGGCTACGTGCCCTCTTTGGTGTGGCAACGGTTGCAGCAGTCGTTGGGATCATCTTATCGGTCATTGCCTTTAACCGGACCCAGGCTGCCCAGCAAAATGCCGATGCCCTGGCGACCTCCGTCGTCATTGTGGAGGGGCAACGCGCCGCCGCCGAACGTAACGCGGAGGAGGCCCAGAGCCTCGCCCTGGCCGCCAGTGCCCAACAGGCGTTTAGCACCAGCAACAATGATCTCGCGATCGCCTTCGCCCTGGAGGCAAACTTGATCGACTCGCCCCCGGCGCAAGCACAGCGGGTCCTGGCAGAAGCCGCCTATGCCCCCGGTACCCGGCGCATCTTCAGCGGCCACACAAACATCATCCAGGATGTTGCTTTTAGCAACGACGGCACACGCATCGCCTCAGCATCCGCTGATGGTACCCTGCGCCTGTGGGATGTTGAGACAGGCGAAACCCTAAAGCGCTTCACAGAGCACAGCGGCGGCGTTAATGCGGTGGACATCGCCAGCAATCAACTTCAGTTGTTGTCTGCATCTGCGGACGGGTCCGCCCAATTGTGGGATATTGAAACCGGGAATGTCGTGGCGTCTGTGCGCCCGTCGGAGGGGGGTGGCGTGCTGACAGCCCACTTCTCTCCGGATGGCCGCTCTGCTCTGATTGGGGACGCCAGCGGCAGTAGCTACATATGGGACTTGAACTCCAGCCTCAATCTACAGCACTTTGCAGGCCATACCCAACCCGTATTTGAGGGAGCCTTTAACCCCCGTGGAACCACCTTCCTGACGGCCTCTGCCGATGGCACGATGCGCCTATGGAGCGTCAACACGGGCAACGAAATTCGGCGCTTCCTGGGCCACGAAGCCCGTGTGCAAACCGTTTTCATCGCCTCCGATGGGCTAACCGCTGTGTCGGGAGATGCCAACGGGAGCATCCGCGTGTGGGATGTCCGTTTCGGCCAGCAGATCAAACAGCTATTCGGACACACTGCCGCCGTCAACGCGCTGGAAGTCACGCCGGACAGTCGCTTTGCTGTTAGTGGGTCCGAGGACGGAACCGTGCGGGTGTGGAACCTGAACACGAGCGAGGAAATTCGCCGCTTCCGGGGTCACACTGCTGCTGTCACTGCCATTGCCATTTCACCTGATGGTCGCCGTGTCGTCTCTGGTAGCCGCGACAACACCCTGCGCCTGTGGGACCTACAAAGTGGTGCGGAGGTACAGCGTATCACGGATGAGGACGAGGCCTTTATCGACACAGTCGTTAGTTCGGACGGGCGCTTTGCCCTCTCTGGGGGGCGCAACGGAGGCCTGGCAGTTTGGGATTTAGAAACGAGTGCGCTCATTCGCAGCCTTTCCACCACCAAAGGAACGGTGGGGGCGTTGGCGGCCTCGCCGGATACCGCAATCACGGCTATCGCCCTGAGTGCCAATGATCGGCTGGCGCTTTCCGGCCAAGGGGACGGCACAGTGGTCATCTGGGATGTTAACAGCGGGACGGACCTACGCCGTGTCAGCGCCTTTAACGGTCGGGTCGTTTCAGCGGCCTTCATGCCAGATAACCGTCAGGTAGTTGTGTCGGGTACAAATCAACTCATCCGCCTGGATGCCGGGACAGGAGAGACGGTTTACGCGGTCGAACTCCCCCAGGGAACCCTGAGCGAGCTACACCGTATCGGCGACACCGAGCAACTGCTGGCCGCCACAAGCAACGGTGCGCTACTCGTGGTGGATGGGGCCGACGGTAGCGTGACAAAGGTGATTGGCAGCCACGATGACACCATCCTCGCGATTGACATCAACGCGGACGCATCACGGGCGTTAACGGGTTCGCGAGACGAGACACTGCGCCTGTGGGATTTGACCGGGAGCGCACGTAACCCACTGCTCATGACACTAACGGGCCACAACAGCAGTATCACCGGGGTGTCCCTCAGCGCGGACGAAACGGTGGTCGTCAGCGGCGCGGCGGACCGCAGCATCATCGTGTGGGACATGGCGTTGGAAACCCCCGTGCAACAGTTAACCGGGCACACAGCAGCCATCAACGCGGTGCATTTATTGCCGGGGGATCAGTATGCGCTATCTGCCTCGGCAGACGGCACCCTGCGCGTCTGGCAAACACTTGACCTGACCGCCCTGGTGGACTGGGCCAGCGATAACCGGCACCGCACAACCTTCACCTGCGCCCAGCGTGAGCAGTATCGAATTGAACCGCTGTGTATACCTATTCCCGACTAGTGTGATTGGTGTGGTCTTACTTGTTACCATTTAACTGATTGTTCCGCGCTGGGCGCTCACGTCCCCATCCGCCACCACAACGGCGGATACACCATACCCTCTGTTACATCGCTTATTATCGGCGACATTCTAACGGCATGGGGTACCCCCTCGTTTGTATCCGTCCACGTCAACCGTTCGGTTCCCGGCCAAGTCGGATGGATGGTGCTCTTTTACCCGGATCAAGTTGCCTTTGTTGTTGTAAACGAAAACATCCTCAATCCTTTTGACACAACGTCCGGCTAGCCATACTGTTCTGGCAGATGTGGCAGGCGGTTGTGCCAACGCAGCACCCAATGCATCTCACTTACACCCATCTCCCACTCAAAATGCGAGATGCCTGTGTTGTCCGTGTGGACAACGCTATGCCGGACAGGGGGGGTATTCAGCACATTCTCGACCATCATCGCCATAATCCCGGCATGACACACCACATACACCGTCTGCCCCACATGGTTGGCGATCAAATGCCGCATAAAACGCCCCAGGCGGCCTCGCGCATCCATCCAGGTTTCCATCCTCTCGTAACCTTCCGTCTGTGGGAGGTATGGGTCTTGGCCGGGATGGTTCGAGATGTAGGACTTGGGCAGTTCTTCCGCCGACATCGGGCTGCCGTCCGCAAAACTATGTCCGATCTCGCGGATGCGGTCGTCACGGATTGCAGTCATACCCAGCGCCGCCTCCACATAACCTGCCGTCTCTATCGTCCGCACGAGCGTGCTGGTGTACAACGCATCTGCCTGAAGCATCTCAGCACGCATCCAATCGCGCAGGGCCTCGCATTGCTCGCGTCCCAAGTCACTCAGCGGCGTGTCGATGTGTTCCAGCACCTCCCAGTTGCCCAAGTTCGCTAGGGACTGCCCGTGGCGGATCAAGTAAAGTTTCATCGTGTTATCCTTCGTGGGATCATAAATACCGCCAAAGATTATACGGCGCTTGTTTGAACGGGACGTTAAGAATCCAGCCCGAACAACTCCAGGTCACTTACTTCAGCCGCGACCCCTAAACGAGCCAGCTACCTCGGATGCACGCAAGACCTGTACACCGTGAAAACCTGCCTGCTTCAATGCGTCAGCAAGCTCAGATTTCTTGTGGACCATCGCGGGAAAATACCCGATTTGACCTTTAAAGAAACGGAGCACCTTTTTGAACTCGATCACAACCAATCAAGAATGGGCGGTAAAGGCATCTATGGTGAACGGGGAGGGACATGTCGCAGAAATACTCATCTCTGCTAAATGAACGATGATCGATATGCGATTGGTCACGAACTGCTTGGCACCCTCTGGGAACCCAATAATATCCATCATGTTCGCCAACATACGTCCCCGACACGTACTCAGCGCACTGTGAATGGGCAAAGATGCCAACAGCGCCACCCCTTAGAATGAATCTCCGACCCGCTTTGGTGTTGTACAGGCCACATCAGGTCCGGCACATTACAGCGTACTGTGGACATGATTTTACCGTCCCCTTTCGACTGTATTGCTCATCCCTAAATTTACTCGATCTCAAAACCTATCATGAGAGCAATTGATGGGCATCTCGTATAAGACTAAAATCTGATAACAACCATTAATGCTAAGGAGGCGCTACCATGCGTGAAGTCGCCGTTATCGGTATCGGGCAAACCCCTGTTGGTGAATTGTGGAAACATGGCCTGCGCGACCTCGCCCAAAAGGCACTGACGGCGGCCCTCGCGGACGCAGGGTTAGCAGCAGACACCACACCCGATGCACTCTACACCGCAAATATGCTATCTCCCCGCCTCAGCAAACAGGCACACCTGGGGGCGCTCGTCGCCGATCAAATGGGCTGGCGTGGGATTGAGGCCTACACCATCGAAGCGGCATGTGCCTCCGGCGGCGCGGCCTTTCAGACCGCCGTCCGCGCTGTTGCCAGCGGCATGATTGACCTCGTGGCCGTCTGTGGTGTGGAGAAAATGACCGATACCACTTTCGGCGAAACAACATTGGGCCTCGCGACTGCCGCCGACACTGACTATGAGGTAATCCACGGTGCAACCTTTGTCGGCCTAAACGCGCTCATCATGCAGCGTTATATGCACCACTACGGCATACCTCACCATGCCTTTGCGCCCTTCAGTGTGAACGCACATGCCAACGCCGCCCACAACCCCAACGCCATGTTCCGTAAGCCCATCAGCACGGAAGCCTACAACTGTTCCCCTGTGATCTCCGACCCTGTCACCCGCCACGATGCCTCCCCAATCTGTGATGGGGCCGCTGCAATAATTCTGTGTCCACTGGAACACGTTCCAGACCTTACCACCCGTCAGCCCGTCCGTGTCCTCGCCAGCGCCACCGGGACCGACACACTCGCCACAGCAGACCGCCGCGACATCACCCAACTTGACGGTGCCCGTGCCAGCGCCCAGAAGGCCTACACACAGTCTGGCCTGTCCCCGGCGGACATAGACATCTTCGAGCTACACGATGCCTTCACCATTATCGCCGCCCTGAGCCTGGAGGCGGCAGGCTTTGCGGACCCAGGCTGTGCCCCAGACCTCGCCGCCGACGGCGCTATTACTACCAACGGGCGCGTTCCCATCAGCACAATGGGCGGCCTGAAGGGGCGTGGGCACCCTGTCGGCGCAACGGGCGTCTACGAACTCGTAGACCTGATTACCCAGCTACGGGGCGATGCGCCAGCGGCCATCCAGGTACCAAACGCAACGATTGGCCTCACCCAGAACATCGGTGGCACTGGCGCAACCGTCGTAACCCACATCTTAGGCCGATGACACAAGTTGTCCCCCGACACCACCGCCGCTATACTCACGGTCGGCTTGGATAAACAACAAAAAAGGGACAACAACCGTGCTACAACGTGTTTGCATTGTGCTTATATTGTACTTATTGGCAGTTGGCGTCATAGCCCAGGGCGATACCACACTGACGGTTATCACCTGGAACGTGGAATCCGGCGAGGCGGCCCCAGACGTTATCGCCGCACAAATGGCCGACCTCCCCAACGTGGACCTGTGGGGGTTGACCGAGGTCGAGAACGCGGACGACGCACTCACCTTTGAGGCCGGGGCGGAAGCCGCCCGCGATGCGAACTTCGAGGGGGTGCTCAGTGAAAGCGGTAACGAGGACCGCTTATTGCTTCTATACAATGCAGAACGGTTCACGTTGCTGGACACAGAAGAACTAAACGACCTGAACCCCGATGGCCGGGTACGCTCACCGCTGGTTGTGTTGCTTTTAGACGACCAAACCGGGAGCGAGCTAGCTGTCATCGTCACCCACCTAAAATCCCGCAATGACTTTGAAAGCCGCCAACTCCGCAGTGACCAGGCGGCTGGCCTCAACGAGTGGGGGGCTTTCGCGGCCCAACTGGACCTGCCCGTTATCGCAATGGGGGACTACAACTTCTACTACGAGGTGGATGGGTCCGGCTATGACGCCGCCTTTGACGATATGACCACCGATGATGTATTCGTGTGGGTGGAACCAGACGAGATCGTTAGCACCCAATGCACCGCCGAGGGGCGCGGTTGCCGCTTTAACTCCATCGTTGACTTTATTTTCGTCGGTGGCCCGGCCCGCGAATGGGACGCGATTTCCGAGGTTATTGTCACACCTGGCGACTTCCCCGACGACGACGACACCAGCGATCATCGCCCGGTTGTGGCGGTGTTCGAGATTGGGGACTAGCGTGTCGCTGCCTCCCCGTGAACGCAATATCTTGATCGCCGCAGGGACCGCTGGGGTTGCCGGGTTCGCCTACCTTGTCCTGCGGCTGAACCACCTCAGCAAACAACTCGCCAAGCACGACGAGGAAGTTTACTGGCGCAGTGTCCACGAGACACGCCACCTACAAGCCTGGACGTGGATCAACCAAACACTAACACTACAAGCGCCGTTGCCGCCCATGCGCGGCTGGGCCATCTCGCCAGACTTTGCGGCCTACTACGTCGAACTGTTGCGCGAACACCGTCCACGCAACGTGGTGGAACTCGGCGGCGGCACCTCAACGATTCTCAGCGGGATTACGTTGGCACAACTGGGCGATGACGCGCAGATTACAGCGATTGAGGCATTGGCACCGTTTGCTGCGGCCACGCGGGCGGCACTCACACAACACGGGGTCGAAAATGCCGCTGTAGTCCACGCCCCGCTGACCAGCACCCACATTGGCCGCCACACCTGGAACTGGTACGCCCCGGCTCTGCTAGACGACCTCCATGATATTGATCTGCTCGTTGTGGACGGCCCCGCCCAATTCCGCAACCCGCGTCGCCATGTACGCTACCCTGCACTCCCCTTACTCTATGAACGGCTGGCCCCAGGCGCATTCATCCTGCTGGATGACGCCAACCGTGACGATGAACGCCGTGTTGTCACCCGCTGGCTACGAGAGTTCCCTGCCCTGGAGCAGATCGAAACGCGGGATGATCTCGAAAAGGGCGCGGTGCTGCTCCGCAAACCGATGTAACAGGCCCCGTCTTGCGCTTTAAGGAGCACACAGCTACCATGCTTCGCGCTTTATGAACCAGCGACGAGGATAGCCGCTCATGCAGACCGTTACCCCCACGCACACTGCCCGGCAGGTGGCCCCAATCGCGTTTCTACGCGAGGGATGGGTTGTCGGGCTGTTGCTGTTTGTGGTGGCGTTTATACCCGCTGCCCTGCCGCATCCCGTGTTTACCATCGACGAAACCCGTTCCTGGGAGCGGCGGTCCGTTATCTTCCGTGCCGCCATGCAGAACAACAACCCAGAGAACACAATTATCACCCATCATCCCGGCGTGTTGACAATGTGGCTCGGTTGGGCGGGCCTCACACTGGAAAGCCAGTTCAACCCGGACGGCACCATGCCAGACGCCCGTCGAATGTACTATATTCGCGTCCCGGCTGCGCTTTACAATGCCTTGGGCGTGGTCCTGGGCTACTGGCTGTTACGGCGGTTATTTGGGGAGCCTATCGCGGGATTTGCAGGGTTGCTGTGGGCAACGGACCCCTGGTTAACGGCCCACAGTGGCATCCTCCACATTGATGCGCTTTCGACAACCAGCGCAACATTGGCACTACTGGCGATACTGTTGGCGGCGCGGGGGCAACGCGGGGTCGGCTGGTGGATCGCAGCGGGTATCTTCACAGGGCTGGCAGCACTAGCAAAGTTCACCCTGTTCTTTATGTGCGGGATGGTCCCGGTTGCGGTGTGGCTGCACACGCGTAACCTATCTTGGCGTCCGCGTTTGATCCAGTTGATATGGACAACTGCCCTCGTCACGTTGAGCGCCGTTGTCATATTCGTGGCGCTCTATCCTGGTGTTCCCGCAGACCCAGGGCGCTTCATCGACATGACGCTGAACGGCATAACGAACGTCGCCCTGTCTCCCCATGAAAACGGAAATTTCTTCTGGGGGCGCATCGTCCCAGACCCCGGCCCACTGTTCTATCCGGTGGCGCTCATGTTCCGGCTAACGCCGTGGGTGATTGCGGGGTTGCTAGTGTTACCCTTCTTCTGGCGGTCCCATACGGTTGAAAAACGACGAACACTTCTCACGATGCTCACGTTTATCCTGTTGTTCACGCTGTTTATGGTTGTGCAGGACAAAAAGTTCGACCGCTACGTGCTCCCAGTGTTCCCAACGGCTGCAATTCTCGCCGCCGCCGGGCTGCTCCCGTTGTTTCGCCGCTGGACGAAACGCAACGTATTGCTGCGTGTCGCTGTTGGTGTTGTTGCTATAGCACAACTGGCCGCCTACTACCCCAATGGTCTCGCCTATTACAATCCACTCGTGGGAGGCGGCCCGGTGGCACAACGTATCTTTCTGATCGGTTGGGGTGAGGGTTACGCTGAAGCGGTTAACTTTATTCAGGACCGCGAGGAAAAGACCTGTGTGACCATCGCCGCCAGCGACACAAAAATCCTACAGCGGCACCTCCCCCGCGACTGCGCGACGGCCACTGTAGATTATGCGCCCGGCGTGGCCTACGTTTCGCCAGAAGTACAATATTGGCTGCTGGAGACGAACCACCTTCAGCGCGAACCGAACCTGGAGCAACTGCTAGCATCCGTTGAGCCGGTCCACCGTGTTTCGCTGTTCGGCGCGGACTACATCCAGGTCTACGCAACGAACGACCTGCCGTAGAGCTACTCCCCTTTACCGTCGCGCCCTTATGTGTCATATTAGCCCAACGTCATCCAAGCACACAAAAGGATTTCCCCCGCCCATGAGTGAACGTGCCCCCCAACCCGGCTGGATTTGGCCGAGCCTGTGGTCATTTTTGGCGGCTGCATTCGCCGTCATTGCCATCTTTCTTCCAGGTATACTCTCCCCCACCAGCGTTAAGACCATACACGAGCCTACAGGTGCCGAGATGTCGCTTAGTGTAGACCGTAACCTGCTGTTGGCCCCCGGCCCATGTGTCAACGTCACCTGGGATGTGCAATTCGTCGAAACAGTGTCCCTCAACGGCATGGGACGTGCAGGGGAAGGCAGTGAAGCATACTGCCCACACAACACCGCCGATATGCCCACGTTGACCGTCCGCCACACAGACGGGGATGTATCTGTATTGCAGGTACCCGTCTATTTCACAAATGGCAACGTGTTTGCGTGGGGGCTGGGCGTCATTGCGCTGATGATGTTTGGGGCCGCGTTTATGGCCGCCAACCGCAAACAAGCTGCTGCTGTCTCCCCGGTGTTGGCGCTGGCCCCACTTTTGGCGATTGTCATGATCTATCTTGGCTATCTCAACGTACACCCATCAGCGATGTTGGCGCTCCATTTGTTGACGGCCTTTGGCACCGCCATGACGATTGCGGCCATTCGCTGGGACCTGCCAGACGAGAAGCACGATCAACTGCTGTGGTTTTACTTCCTATTACTACTTCCCTGTGCGCTACTGTATACCATCGGCTACGGCCTGCTGCGCTCACAAGTTGTGTTCCTTGTACAACTCTCGATCCCCGTGTTGGGTGTGATCTATGGCCTGCCTGTCCTGGTGATTCTGCTACATCTCAACCGTTCCGATGAGATAATTAAACAGCAATTGAACCGGATTTGGCTCATTGTGTTTGGGATAGTGCTGGCACTCGCAGCCGTCGAATTCGGCTTGGCGCAGGTCGCCCCGCCGCGCACCGCCCCCCCAACCGAGCCAATGAACATCCGTGTACCGTTCGCGGAGGAGGGCGTCGGCCTACGCCCGGACGCTGAGTGGACGCACCGCTACCCGTCCAACCCACGCGGCACCTTTGATGAGGACAACCAGATTAACTATCAGGCCAACAACGCGGGCTTCCGCGACGAACCGTTCACGGTCGAACAGGAACGCGGTGTGCGCCGTGTGGCGCTCGTTGGCGACTCGTTCGCGATGGGCCTCGGGGTCCAGCCGGAGGACACCGCCGCCAGTTGGATAGAGCGCACGCTCACCGAAGAATTTGCCTGCGAGACGGAAGTCTATAACTTTGGTATCAGCGGCTATAACGCAGACAGCTACCCCGCAGTTGTTGAGGAAGCCGTCCTCCAATATGAGCCAGACGCGCTGCTCGTCTGGTATTTCATTAACGACATCGGTGTGGATATATCCGACTTCTATGAGGAGGCCCTGCTCCAACAAAATCCCTACTTCCCCGTTGGCAGTCGCTACATCCAATCCGTCGGCCTGTCCTCGAACTGGCTCCAACGCCGCACCCAGGCCGAACTGGGCATCCAATCCTTCTATGAAGCCTACGCAGACGTTGACCTGTGGGACGCGACGATTGAGAATCTGGATACCGTGGCAACCCTCGCCATCGACAACAACATCACACCAATATTGGCCGTCCACCCCATCCTCTACCGCCTGAACGCCTATCCCTACGCAGAAATTCACCAGCAGGTCATAGGCGAAGCGGACGAAATCGGTTACATCACAATGGACCTTTACCAACCATTAGCCGGACAACCCTATAACGAGTTGTGGGTCCACCCGATAGACAGCCACCCGAACGAAATCGCCCATGAACGAACAGGTGTCTACGCAGCGGAACAACTCGCAACGGCTTTGGGCTGCAACGAATAACTTCCCAACTCAAATCACATCATGGATAAAGGGCGTCTCGCGAGTGCGGGGCGTCCTTTTTTCTTTCATGATTTCAATTACATCAAAAACTAATCTTTTGACGACTTGACATAAAGTTTAGGTTCATCTAAATTTGAGGTTGAATAACCCAGTAGCCTATCCGTTGGGCACCCTTACTGAAAAAAGGAGACACCTGTATGAAGCAAGTTATCTGGATTACAATTCTAGTATTGTCGCTGACAATCAGTGGCATCAGCGCCCAGGACGACAGCCTCAACATCGTGACCACCACCACCCAGGCTACCGACCTCGTGACAATCCTCGCAGACGGGGCCGAGGGCATAACGACCACCGCCTTGATGGGCGCAGGCGTGGACCCGCACCTATACCAGCCCACCGAGGCCGACATCGCCGCGATGAATGAGGCCGATGTGGTGGTTTACAACGGGCTGAACCTCGAAGGCCAGTTCGACACGGTGTTTAATGCACTCAGCGAACAGGGCGTCACGACTTTCGCACTCGGTCAGCCCGTCAAGGACGCCGGGTTTATCGTGGGCGGCTTTGAGCTTTCCGAGGAGCTTTCCAACGTGGACGACCCGCACTTCTGGTTCGATCCGCGCAACTGGGAGATCCCCACAATGACCCTTGCTGAGACAATGGCCGAAGTAGACCCAGCCAACGCCGAGGTCTACAGCGCCAACGCCGAGGCCTATGTTGAGGACCTTCGCACCCTGTTTGCCTGGGCGGATGACGGCCTGCACGCAGTCCCCGCTTCCCAGCGGTATCTCGTCACCAGCCACGACGCCTTTCAGTACTATGGTGCGGGCTTCGGCTGGCGCGTATTCGGCATCCAGGGATTGTCCACTGAGGACGAAGCCGGGGTCGGTGACATTCAGGGGACAGTAGACTTCGTGATCGACAACGAAATCCCGGTCCTATTCGTGGAGAGCAGCATCCCGCCGGATACGATTCAAGCGGTCGTTGAGGCCGTTGCCGACGCAGGCGGCGAGATCCGTATCGGCGTCCGCGAACTCTACTCCGACGCGATGGGCGAACCTGGAACGTTTGGCGGCACCTACATCGGCATGATTGCCGAGAACACGTTGACCGTCCTGCAATCCTATGCCTGCGCCGGGGTTGAACTTGAAATCCCCGATTGGCCGGAATCGCTGGACCTGGAAATTCCCGACGAGATTATGAATGTGGACTGCGAAGCGGATATGTAGCCTCGCACTTCTACGGGGGGCCAACAGTATTGGCTCCCCGTCCTGACAAATGGTAACCTGAACAGAAATGGTAAATCATGGCGAACAACGCTGAACCACAACGACCGATAGCCCTATCCGTCAACGACTTGACCGTCGCCTACAACAGCAAGCCTGCCATCTGGGACGTTGACCTTAACGTCCCTGAAGGCGTGCTCATGGCTATCGTCGGGCCGAACGGAGCCGGAAAATCAACCTTTATCAAGGCCGCGTTGAACCTGATTCCCCGCGCAGCCGGGACCGTCACCTTCTACGGCAAGCTCTATCAACAGGCGCGGTCCTTGGTTGGCTATGTGCCACAACGCGGCAGCGTAGACTGGGACTTCCCTACATCCGTCATCGACGTGGTGACAATGGGGCTATATGGCAAACTCGGCTGGTTCCGCCGTCCAGGGCATAAGGAGCGCGAATTGGCGATGAAGGCTCTGCGCCAGGTAGATCTCGCTGACTACGCCGAACGCCAAATCAGCCAGCTTTCTGGCGGCCAACAGCAGCGCACCTTCCTGGCACGGGCGCTCGTGCAAGACGCGCAGATCTACTTCATGGATGAGCCGTTCGCCGCCGTGGACGCCGTCACGGAACGGGCGATTGTCGCCATCCTGCGCCAGCTACGCGAGCGTGGTAAAACCGTCATCGTCGTTCACCACGACCTACAAACCGTCGAAGACTACTTCGACTGGGTGACACTGCTCAACGTGGAGGTTGTCGCCAGTGGCCCCACCAAAGCGACCTTCACACCCGATAATCTCCGTAAGACATACGGCGGACGCGTCGCCTACCTCCAGCACGGGCAACCGCTTGCTGCCGGGGACTAAGCTCATGACAACGTTCACCACAGAAGATCGGCGCGTGTGGGCCGTGATCGGCGTAATCACGCTGCTAGGTGTGCTGTTCGTGCCACTCAGCCAATTCACACTCGGCATAACCTACACCTACACCGTGCAAGTTGTCGCGCTAGGGGGCGCACTACTTGGCATCGTCAGTGGGGTGTTGGGCAGCTTCGCCATCCTCCGCCAAGAGAGCTTGATGGGTGACGCACTTTCCCACGCGGCGTTGCCCGGTGTGGCCGTTGCCTTTCTGTTTGCAGGCCGCGATTTGGGCGTGTTACTGGTCGGCGCGGGAATCGCGAGTTGGTTGGGCGTGCTGTTCATCCGGGTCTTGCTCCACACCACACGCATCAAACAGGATACCGCAATGGGGATCGTGCTGGCATCATGGTTTGCCGCCGGGATTGCCCTACTCGCCTACATCCAGGGCCGCGCAGACGCATCGCAGGCTGGGCTAGACACCTTCATCTTCGGGCAGGCCGCCGCGATGGTCCTCAGCGACATCATCTTGATCGCGATTGTAGGCAGCGTGGCCTTTGCTTTTGTCGGCCTATTCTGGAAAGAGTTCAAACTCATCACCTTCGATCCTGCCTTCGCCGGAGCCAACGGCTTCCGCGTGAACCTGATTGATGGGCTGCTATCCACATTGATTGTCGTGGCGATTGTGTTAGGGCTTCAGCTTGCCGGGGTCATCCTCATGGTGGGGATGTTGATCGCACCGGGGATCGCTGCCCGCCAGTGGACGCAAAAACTCGGTCAGATGGTGATACTGTCAGCGGTGTTCGGCGCGTTTGCGGGGGGGCTAGGCACAGTTTTAAGCGCAGTTGACGCCAACATCCCCACCGGGCCGATGATTATCGTTGCTGCCTTTAGCATCGTTATCATATCAGTTGCTTTCGCACCCGGGCGCGGCCTCATCTGGACGTTGATCCGCCGCCAGGGAGATAAACGGCGCTTCGCAGCACGAACAACGCTCCGCGATCTCTATCGCTACGCGACTGCACACGGGGAGGCTACCCACCCCATCCCCGACAACCTTATCCTCGGCGTAGGCAGGAGTGGTGCCGCACTCGGACTATCCCAGCTTGAGGATCGTGGCCTCATTGTCCACAAGGGCGACAATTGGGTGCTCACCCGTCACGGCATTGAACTCGCCACCCAGGACGCACATAACCAGCAACTCTGGGATATATATCGCGTCTACGGCGATGAGTTAGATTTACCACTCATCATGGAGGACCGCCAGCAGCCAATTGAGGACATTCTCCCCAGCGATGCCGTCATCCGCCTAGAGAACAAACTCCAAGGAGGCACAAGCTAATGTTTGGGCTAGAAAGTATCATTATTGACCTGTTGCTGACCGTGTTCTCGCCGGAGCAAATTAACGGCTTCCTGCGCGACCCACGCACCACGGCGACCATCGTCGGCATGCTGATTGCCGTTTCCGGTGCATTGCTAGGCACCTTCCTGCTATTACGCGGCCTCGCCCTCACATCAGACGCCATCAGCCACACGGTCTTATTGGGAATTGTAGTCGCCTTCATGGTGATGACCGGGCTGTCTAACCAACCACCGAGCCTGTCCTCGCCTTGGCTGATTATCGGTGCTGCGGGGGCGGGGGTCGCGACAGTCGTTCTGACAGAACTCATCTATCGCTCCGGGCTGGTGCGCCAAGACGCCGCCCTGGGCCTTGCCTTCCCCCTGCTGTTTGCCATCTCGATCATCCTGATCTCGCGCTTCATTGAGGATGTCCACCTAGACGAACACGCGGTCATGGTCGGCGAAATCGGGATCGCCTGGGCTGCCACCAACAGCCACTGCATTGCCAACTGTGAAACCGTCACTATCACGCCGGATGACATCGCCGCTACCGTCACGCGCCAATGTACCAACTGCCGCGAACTCGGCATTAGTCCCCGTGATGCAGGTGCAAAGTTCACGGAAAGCTGCACCAACTGCGGCACCTACTCCCCCGGCCAAGCGTGGCAGGCGGGGCTAGTTGATGAAGAACCGCAACTTGTGTTCTGGCCGGAGTCGATCACGGTGACGGCGGTCATGGCGCTGTTTACCGTCGCCTTTGTAACGCTGTTCTACAAAGAACTCAAGCTGGCCGCCTTTGACGAGACATTGGCAAAGGCGCTCGGCTTCCGTCCCGGTGTACTGCACTATGCGCTCATGGTGCTGGTGAGCCTCGTTGCCGTCGGCGCGTTCGACGCCGTGGGGTCTATTCTCGTCATCGCGTTCTTTATTATCCCCCCCGCCGCCGCCTACCTGCTAACGGACCGACTGGCACTGATGTTACTTTACAGCGCGTTAATCGGTAGCGCAGGCGCGTACTTCGGCTACGATCTGGCGCGTGGGTCGTTCCTGGGCCTGTTCGAGATCAGCACGCTACTGACAACCCTCAATCGTTGGTTCGGGCTGGGCCTGATGGAAACGTGGAACTCGTCCATCAGCGCCTCAATCGTGTTAATGATCTTCTTCTTCTTTGGGTTGTCGTGGTTGGCATCACCTAAATACGGGCTGGTTTCGACGATCGTGCGCCGTGCAGACCAGCGCCGCCGCTTTAACACGCAGATTGTGCTAGGCCACATCGCCAACCACCAAAATACCCCAGAAGCCGCTATCGAACTACGGCTCAACACGCTCCACGAGCACTTCCACTGGTCCCCCGCCAAGATGAACCGTGTCATCACCCGGCTACAGTCTGGGAATCTCGTCAAGACGGAGGGCGGCGTCGTCCTGCTGACAGCGCATGGCACAGAGAACCTGCGCTGGTTCCGCGAACACAACCTCCCAATACCCACACCCCAAATCGCCACCGGGTAAATACAGGCCGCCGCAACCATTCAGGTTGCGGCGGCCTTCTCAATCATCGTGTGATGAACCTTCGCGTTTATGTTCGGCGCGACTCGCAACGGTTACCTTCTCTCAACGCTCGTCGCTCATCACTTTCAACCTCTTTTGCTAATCTACACTCGGTAGCAGTTCTTCCATATCCTCATCTTTGATCTGCCCGGCAGTCTCAGACGTAACGGTCCGTGCATTATCGTTGAACTGTTCTGTCTCCGTGCTGGCGGCCATTGCCGTTGTGGAGGACTGTCCAGCAGTCACGGCCATCTGCACCGCGTCGAAGTAACCCGTGCCAACGAAGCCCTGGTGCTTCACTGCTGCGTAACCACTCTCGCGGGCCACATCGAACTCGTGGTCCTGTAACTCGCTGTAAGCGGCCATACCACGCGTGCTGTACTCACGCGCCAGGTCATACATCCCCATATTCAGCGAGTGGAAGCCCGCCAGCGTGATGAACTGGAACATATAGCCCATCTTACCCAGTTCCTCCTGGAAAATCGCAATCGTGTCTTTGTCCAGGTTGCTAGTCCAATTAAAGGACGGGGAACAGTTGTACATCAACGGCTTGCCGGGGAACTGCGCGTGGATGGCCTCAGCGAACTCACGCGCCTCCTCCAGGTCTGGGTGGCCTGTCTCCATCCAGATCATATCGCAGTACGGCGCATAGGCCAGCCCACGAGCAATCGCGGCCTTCATGCCGTTGTGTACCTTGTAGAACCCCTCCGATGTGCGCGGCTCATCCTTGATGAAGGGGCGATCCCGCTCGTCAATGTCACTGGTGATGAGCGTTGCAGAATCCGCGTCAGTACGGGCGACGAGCACCGTCGGCACGTCCATGGTGTCCGCAGCAAGACGGGCCGCTACCAACTTGTTGATCGCCTCTTGCGTGGGGACCAGCACCTTGCCGCCCAGGTGGCCGCACTTCTTCGCGCTGGAGAGTTGGTCCTCAAAGTGGGCACCCGCCACACCAGCCTCAATCATGGCCTTCATCAGTTCAAAGGCGTTCAGGTTACCGCCAAAGCCTGCCTCAGCGTCCGCCATCATCGGGGCGAAGTAGTAGTGATCGTTGCGGCCCGCGACGCTCTGAACCTGGTCACGGCGTTGCAGCGCGTTGTTGATGCGCTGTGCCAGCTTCGGCACGCCGTCTGCCGGGTAGAGCGACTGATCCGGGTACATCTGCCCGGCGGTGTTGGCGTCGGCTGCCGTCTGCCAACCACTGATGTAGATGACCTGCAACCCGGCCTCAACCATCTGTACGGCCTGGTTGCCCGTCACTGCACCCAACGACCGCACGAAACCGCTCTCGCTCTCGTGCATCAGCCGCCACAGGCGCTCTGCACCCTTGCGTGCCAGCGTGTACTCAATGCGGATACTCCCGCGCAGTTTGATGACTTCCGCAGCACTGTAGGGGCGCTCAATGCCCTTCCAACGCGGATTTGTATCCCACTCACGCTGCAATGCCTCTGCCTGAACCTTGATGCTCATTATCATGACTCCTCTTGGACTGAATTTGATGATCTTGCCATGTTGATGCTATACGTCGGTATGCAGGTCCGCGCCGAACTTACAGCCACCCCTCGTCGAGGTCGCCCGCCGGGTACCCCTGCTTGTTTGCCGCGACATATGCTGCCGCTGCTGCCAACAGAGCTGTGATCCATACCCTCTTGTTCATACCTCTAAGCCCCGTTCGTGTTTACGTGTTTTAGTCGGTTGTGCGAATCATCTCATAGGCTGGGAGCGTCAGAAACGCCGTGAACTTATCCGCCCGGATGAGCCGCTCAAATAGTTCGGTCGCCTGCTGAAAATGGCCGCCCTCAAAGCGTTCGTCGCCGACCTCAGCACGAATCTCCGCCTGTGCGCGGACCAGCGCGTCCGTCAAAAGGCCATCATCTACCACACGACCATCGTCCAACGCGGCATGATGCTTGCGCCACTGCCACAGTTGCGTGCGGCTAATTTCAGCGGTGGCGGCATCTTCCATCAGGTTGTACAGCGGCACACAGCCGTTGCCACCCAGCCAAGCCTCCATGTATTGAATACCAACCTTGAGATTCTGCATTACCCCCGCTTCCGTGATCGTCCCCTCGCTAGGTGCCAGCAGGTCCTCCGGCGTAACGGTAAAGTCATCCAACTGCTTGTCAAGTTGGTTCGGCCCCGGCATGTACGCATCGAAAGCACGCAACGCCGTTTCAATCAAGCCGGGATGCGCCACCCACGTTCCATCATGGCCGTTTTTGGCCTCCTGGACCTTGTCCGCGTAGACCTTATCAATGGCCTGCTGGTTGGCATCCGCATCCGCCTTCACCGGGATATAGGCCGCCATGCCGCCCATCGCATGAGCACCGCGTTTGTGGCATACCTTCACCACATACCTGCTGTAGTTGCTCATGAACGGGACGCTCATTGTCACCTGCCCACGATCCGGCAACACGTAGTCCGGGTTATTGCGGAACTTCTTGATATAGCTAAAGATGTAGTCCCAGCGGCCACAGTTTAGCCCCGCAGAGTGTTCACGCAGTTCGTAGAGAATTTCCTCCGCCTCAAACGTCGCCAAGATCGTCTCGATCAACACTGTGGCCTTGATCGTCCCCTGTGGGATACCCAATTCGTTCTGTGCCATAACGAAGGCATCATTCCACAGACGCGCCTCAAGATGGCTTTCTAGCTTGGGCAAATAGAAGTATGGCCCGGTACCCCGCCGTAACTGCTCCTGTGCGTTGTGGAAGAAGAACAGCCCGAAGTCGAACAACCCTGCTGGGGCGGGTTCACCATCCACCAGGAAATGCGCTTCATCCAGATGCCAGCCACGCGGACGTACCATCAACACCGCGAGTTCGCCCTCAGCCTTGAGTTCGTAATGCTTGCCCTTCGCATTGGTGAAAGTGATCTCACGGCGCACAGCGTCCATCATGTTGATCTGCCCTTGGACCATGTTGTCCCAAGTCGGCGCGTTGCTATCCTCGAAGTCCGTCATGTAGACCTTCGCGCCGCTGTTTAGGGCATTAATCACCATCTTGCGATCTGTCGGCCCGGTGATCTCCACACGGCGATCCTTCAGGTCCGCCGGGACCGGGTTCACCTGCCAAGCTCCCTCACGGATAGACCGCGTCGCCTCAAGGAAACCAGGCATCTCTCCCGCGTCAATACGTGCCTGCCGCGCCTGCCGCGCTACCAGCAGCGCGTCACGCTCTTCGCGAAATGACCGTACCAGCTTAGCCACGAACGCAGTCGCCTCTGGTGTCAGAACGCGCTCGTATCCCTCACGCATGGTTCCACGAATCTCAATTGCTTCTGTCTTTTGAGCACCCATGGCTCAACCCTTCTGTAATGAAATAAGGTGACGTCGTTTCGTCAGGCTTTCACTTTAACATGAAAATTGTACTTTACTTTCGTTTACTTTTGAACTACATCGCACACCATATCATCCGTAAGTTTTCGTACACTGTGTAGAATCCAGGTAAAACAGGTAAGACCCGCATGAGTGCTGAATTTATCAATCTGTGAACTTTGCCATATGACCCATTGGTCATTGTGCAAAGTGAAAAAACTTGACATTACGAAAGACAGGCAGCATAATGCTCACACAATTATTCAAAGGCTGTGAGGGTTTTCACATATGACAACACGGCATCTTGCGGAACAGGTCGCGGCTTGGGCCGCCGCTCGTACCAACCCCAACTCCAAACGCTATGCAGATCTAATACGCGATAAGACTAACATTCTCCTGGGCGACACTGAGAACGCTCGCGCCGCCGGATTTTTCACCTATAGCGGTAAGCTCCCCGGCGAAGTGACCTCAGAGGATATCGAGGGATGGCGTGCTAAGCTGGAAGCCGCCGGTCTATCTCACGCGACGGTTTATGCCCGCGTGAGCCGCCTCTCCTCATTCTATGACTGGCTAATGGAAAACGGCGACGCGCTCACCAACCCAGCGCGGGAGGCCCGTCCTACACCACCCCCGGCCTACTCCTCGGAGAGCGCCCGTCCACTGACAGCAGAAGATGTAAACGCACTACTAGACTTCGTGTTGGAGCGAGCCAACAGCAACCATCGCGCCGCGCTCTCCGCCAAGCGGGACAACGCGCTGCTACGCTTCTACTTTGGGACCGGGCGCAAACGCTCCGAGATTATCAACCTCCGTTGGGAATCTATCGTGTTAGATGATGATGTCGTGGCAATCCGCACCACAGAAGACCTCCAACAAGTAGATATGTCGGGGGCACGGGCCGCCCTGGTCGCCTACCTGAAGGCGTCTGACCGCTGGGACTTCGAAACTGGGAAACCAAACCTTACACCGACTGCCCCGCTGTGGCTCCGCCACGACCGCGCCGTCAAGGGCAAAGAGGCTATCACCTCACACGGGTTCGTCTATATGCTGAAGCAGTATGCCAAGGCTGCTGGATTGGGCAATATCCACTTGAACCAGGCGCGTCATACCGCCGCCCTACGTTTGGATAGCTTAGAAGATGCCCAGCGGCAACTCGGCTATCAGTCCAAGTCCATGACACGCGCCTACCTCAAGCATCTGCGCGGCGATGATGATCCAGGAGAAAATCCTAACGAGTCATATTAACGCGCAGCAACACTGAAAAATCATCCAAAAGCTGTATATTTCTCCCCAAACTCACATAGATTTTTTGACGGTTGTCAGTAGTGATACCCGGATGCAATGGTTATGCTAGTTTTACATTAGGATCGGAGACCCGCACGGTTAACGCCTAGCGCAAAAATTGGATCTCCACAGTTCAAACGAAGGGGCGGCCACCGTGAAGCAGGGCTTCCCCTTCTCATTTGCCCTAGCCCGCCCTCACCGTCAGGTTGCAGATCAGGATATAGGACAGGCGACGGCTCTCCACGCGATATGTCCCGGCAACCGCCTCCCACTGCCCGGTGTAAACGCGAATCCAGCGTTCCGGGTCACTGGCGATCAGAATCGGGTCAGTCGCACGGACGCGCAGCGCCGTCTGCTCCACGTTGATACGCCCGGGGTCCGTCCGCACAGCGGATTCGATCTCCGGGTAGTTATCGGCGGCAGGTGGCATAAACTCGAATGTCACCCGTTGCCCCTCCCGTAACGGGCCATTGGTCGTCTCGCAGCGTTCCATCACCACCTTGTTCGTGCGCGGAGCCTCCACAAAGTCCAACACCGGGATCGGCTGGCACACGCCCGTCTGCGTGACGTTGGCGGCCTGCACCCAACTCCCATTATCCAGCTCGTACCACGTCGCGCCGTCCGCATCGACATTCTGCGTCGTCGGGAACACATTCGACCCGATCTCAACCACACCGTTGCTCTCATAGAACGTCCCCGGCCCAGCGGATAGCCGTAACTCACGCCGCGCAATATAGCGACAGGCATCAGGATTGGTGGTCGGCGTCGGCACCACGGTCGGCACCGGGGCGTTATAGGCGTCCAACCGTGCTATGATCGTCTCGGCATCCAGCGGTTCATCAACCGTCACCCGTGGCGTGAGGTTGTTCCCTGGCAGGCCCAATAACCGCGCCTGATCGTAAGGAATCGGCTCACCGTCCGGCAGCGTAATCTCCGCGCCGCTCGGAACATAGACAGCCGTCTCTGCCACCAGCACCCCACCGCTCAACACCGTGATCCGCGTCGTTTGCTCGTCCGCTTCAACAAAGATCGTCCCCGCCACACGCAGATTCACACCGTTAAGCGTGAAGGCCACCTCGTCCTCAGTATTCGGCGTCTGGAACAGAACCCCATTCGCTGCAATACCTTCCCCACACAGCGGCACATCCTCGCTTATCACACGCATCACCTCAAACGGGCGTTGGAATGGGGTATCCACATCCACAACGGGCAGTGTCGCGGGGTCGCCCATCACCTGTGCCACCTCCAACGACACCCACCCCAGATCATTCGTGCCGGGGATAACCACGCGGAGCCAGGCACCGTCCTCGCTTTTCCCGTGGGCAAGTGTCCCCTCGCGCACCAGCAACTCATCCAGAATCGGCGCGTTGAACACGGGCGACTGGCGAATACGCAGCGTACCCGTAGACGTAACCAGCACCTCTGTTACGGACGGCACTAGGTTCTCAATCGTCGCATTGCCGAACAGCAACACATTCACCGCCCGCGCATCCGGGTCCGTCAGCGTGAGCCGCAACCGCCCACTGACGACACCATAGTCCGGCGCATCCAGGCTTGCGGTTGTAACGCCCACAGACTGCACCAAGCCAGCGGCCACCCGCCCCCCCGTGACCTCAAACGGGTCGCCCTGTAGCTGATCCGCCCCTGTCAGCAATGCCGTCCCGTTGCCATAGCACCACGCACCCGTCCCATCCCCCTGGCAGACAGCACCCGCCCGCACATACGACAGCAACGCATTCGGCGGGCATACGGTCGGGTCTTGCGCGGCGACAACCCCAACCCATATCAATGCGAGTAACGACAACAGTAAACCCAAACGACGATTCATCACGATCTCCTGATACTAGACAAAGACCTGTTTCGACTATATCACCGTCTGGATTCTGCCGGACACAAAAGCGGTTAGGCCGTAGGACAGGCGTAGGGTTGGCGTGGGCCAAGCGCACATGCAGCATAATCCATATAGACATATAATGTAAAACGTAAATCCAAACATTGTGGGGAACCTTCATGAGATGATGCCAAACAAACTCCGAACCCTCATCCCACTGATTCTAACCTTGGCAGCCACTGGCCTAGCGTTGGCCCAGGCAACGCCATCCGAGCCGTTTAGCGTCGTGCGCGTGCTGGGCGAACCACGACCCCAGCGCATCCTCTACAACCAACCACTAGACCAGTTCGCATGGGTTGTCCCTGGTGGCACCCTACAATTGGTCGATGCGACCCGCTACGAGGTCCAGCATACGCTTTACCAAGCACGGACCTACAGCGTGTACGCCTTCAGCGATGACGGCACCCTGTTCGCCGTCGCCATTGACCGCACTGTGGACCTATGGGACACACGCACAGGCGACCTGCTAGAAACCTTCGAGCCGGAGGGTATTCTCGGCATCCAGGGGCCGCTCACCTTCGCGGACGACAACGGCCTGCTCGTTGTCAACTCCGTCGTCCCCGCGCCCCAAGAGATCCGCCGTAGCGAGAACGACACGTCCATTCTGCCGTGGCTATGGGACATCCCCAACGCGCTTGGCACCGGGCGCTCATCACTACCGGGACAGGTGTCCGCGCTGCCCTTCTTCGACTACCGCAACGGCTTCATCCTCGGCGACAACGACAAGGTAATCGCCGCCCGACCGGGACGTTTAGAGGTATTGGACGTTGGCACAACCGAACGCAACGTCGTCCTCGCCGAAATCGACTCCGACCGCTTCGAACGGGACCCGGTCGATGCCTGGCGCAGCATCTTCAGCGACGCGCTTTACGTCCAACCACGCGGACGCAACATCACCCATATCGACAGCCGCAACGGGCGCTTCGTGGACATACCGCAAGGCTTCACCACCGGCATTACCAACACAGGCCCGCAGGCCCAAGCCCTCTACAACCGCTTGTTACAGAACAACAACGCGCTACCGATTGGTGAGGCATCACCCACCGAGTATAACTCGCTAATGGCCTTGTTCTTCAGCCAGAATTACCGCGATGCGGTCAACGGTGCGCCCCTGCATGTGACGCTCGTTGATGTGCTAGACCCCATCTCACCCACTGCCGCCAACAACCGCCTGATTCTCTACATCTATAATGAAGCAACTGAAAGCGGCGACTTCCGCCACGTCATCCCAGACAACGTGACCAAAACGGCCATTAACCCGCAACGCACACAGATCGCGTTCTACTTCGGGCGCGGCGAAATCGAAGTCTACGACATCGCCTCCGGGGACATCGTCCGCGTTGTCGAACCCATCTACCCCGACAGCGACGGACGGGCGCTGATGGCTTTCAGCCCAGATGGGACTGAACTCATCTACGACTTCCAACGCTTCAACCTTGAAACCGGGGCTGTTATCCTGCAAGACCTCAACGTGCGCGGCGGCTTCGGGGAATTTTATTTCTCCGACGACGACCGCCGCATCAACACAATTGAGAGCTTTGGCGAGGGGGGCAACATCCTCACCTGGTGGCAGTGGGACATCACCACAGGTGAAATCGTCCGCCGCGAAACCGTAGAACTCAACGGGACGACCCTCGACCAGAACGACGAACGCTCCCGCTTCCTGCTCCAGCGCAATGAGCAAATCCTGGGCGAAACCCGCACCGTGATCGAGGTCGCAGATGTCACCAGCGACGACCGCCAACGCCTCATCCTGGAGAACTTCCCAAATGCACCACTGGAGTTTGTCAACGCCAGCCCGGACTGGCGTCATGTGATGGCCTTCCACAACGAGGGCGGCCAGGTCGCGCTCGCGCTCTACAGTTTCGCAGACGGCCTACGGTGGTACATGAGCGCCGAGAACATCCCCGGCACCTTCCCCCTCGAATACTTCTGGCAGAACAACAACACTTTTGTGATCCAGCCGGACAACCCCGATGACAATACCATTCTCACGACTGCGGTTTTCGGCGTGGACGCCCACCCCACCGGGCTACCGCAGTGCCTCGTAGATGCCTTCCCCGATGGTTTCAACCAGTGGGTGCCTGTCTGGGAGCGCCGGACGTTCTACCTGACACCGACACAGTTGATTGACCTGTCCAAACAGGTCTGCGACGTGCTCCCGGCAGATGCCGTCACCGTGGACGAAATCCTGACGACACCCACCCCAACAGCAGTCCCCACCCGCGAGAGCCGCACGGCCTTTCGTGCCACCGTCCCGGCGTTGGCCTACGTCCCCACCTGCATCACGCAGAACTTTACCCGCGAGGCCGAGGAATACGCCGATGTCTGGCGCACCATCTCGGCTGGCCTTGGCCCAGGGGACACCGCCGAGCTTGAGCAGATCATATGCGAGGGGTTCGGGTCCACCGGAGATGTCGGCGGCGGGGGTGGTGATCCCGGCAGCCCCGTCCTGATGCAGATCAACATTGAGACTGCCGCCCGTAGCCTCACCCGCTCGCCGGATGTGCGCCCCGCTAACCGTGCCCCCCGTTCGCACTTCTCACTGGCCCTCGTGATGCGTGCCTACGAGCGCGAGACAGGCCGCGCCCTGGATCGTCCGCGCCTGAGCAACAACGGACGCTTGCTCGCACATTATGTGAATGGTGGCTATATCCAGATCGAACGCCTTAACCGCCCCTACGAGGACATCGCGGCGGCAGCCACCGCCACCCAGAGCGTGTTCGCCTCGCAGACGCCGAAAGTGCCGTTTATCTCGTTACAGCCGACGGCCACGCCAACCTCGGAGGTGTTGGGGCTTCCATTGCCGACCATCACACCAACGATCACGCCGACCACCCCACCCCTATTCCCGGCGGATAACCCCTTCCCTGAGGCAGACATGGTCACGGACTTCTGCGAGCCAAACGCAAAGCTCTACTCGCTGGAGAACCCACCGCCGGACTTCGCGCCGCCCGGCGTGTTGCTCACCTTCCGCAATGACTTCAACGGCCTCTGGACGTTGGACCCGGTCACGGGCAACACCTTCCGCGACGACACGCTCCCCATCTGCTATGAACAGGGCACCTGTAACACCTCTGCGGATCGTCAGTTCTTACTCCGTGGTAACACCGTCACCCGTCCAGACGGCGCGGACGCCCGCGACCTGCTGGAACTCACCGGGATCATTGGCGATGTGAACGTCATCGAGTGGATACCCGGCACATCACAGGTACGGATACGCTACAACGCCCCACCGGAACCTGTCACCGCCCCGCTAGAACTGGAAACCTACGAACAGGTCTACGACGCAGCCACAGGCACAGTCGCAACCCCGTTCATCGTGCCGACAACCGTTCCCTATGAGGGCATCAACGGACTGCCGACGGAAATCCTAGTTGGGCAACCTGTTCAGCGCCGCTACTGGATCGTGCAGGTGCCGTTCGACACAGGCGGTTCCGCCACAGGCTACACCTACTATCTCGTGGATCGCGAGACGGACGAGACAACCGTCCTCACCCGCCGGGGTGAACACGACGGCGACAACAGTATCTTCGCCGAGTGGACACCGGACGGTCGCCTGCTGTACTTCTCCCCACAAGACGGCACGGACACACTCTACGGTTTCCAGCCGGGTAGCGGGGCGCTGTTCGTTTACAGTGGTTTCTCCGAACGACGGCTGCCAATTGGCACCTATAGCAACGACGGACACTACCGCTACACCTGGCGGCGTCCCGCACCCGATGACCTGCGTGCGCTGGTAGAGGCCGAGTTACCCGTCCCCCATATCGAGGTCTACAACATGGAAACCAGGGCCACCCGTCGCTACTGTGTCCCAGAGCTAAACGACTCGAACATCGGCGGTGTGCTGCAACATGCGCCGGATGGACGCTACCTAGCATTCATCAGCACCCTACCCGCCCGCCTGTTCGACACCCGCCCCACGCCGATTCCCGGCCCCGGCCCAACAGCCACGCCGTTCTATGGATTGCCGGACAGCGAACCGGAGCGCCTGTCGCGTGTCCAGCGCACGTTCATCTTAGACCTACAAACAGGTAGTGTGACCGAAGTCGGCCAGGGGCAACGTGACATTCGTGGCTGGATTATCAGGGAGGCCGAGTGATGCGAAACACGAAGTCGTTTATGGTGGTGGGCGTGTTGGTCATGGTGCTGCTGGCCGTATGGCCCACCGTCGCCCAAAACGCGACCCCCACCCCGGAGCCGTTCGCCACACCACCCCCCAACCTGACCAGGGAGATCCCGGCGGACACGGGCATCTACGTGACAACCCAGGATTTCCTGAACTTCCGCACCGGGCCATCCCAGCAGTTCCCGGCAATAGCGGTGGTACCGCCGGAGACAACGCTCATGGCGATTGGCCGCACAGCGGACACCCGCTGGTTGCAGGTCGCCCAGCCGGACGGCACACGCGGCTGGTTGTTCGTGCGCTTCCTCGTCTACAGCGGGGATGTCGTCACGCTCCCCGTAGACGGTGTGGATCCTGTACCGTTCATCCGGCAGGCAGGCGCGGTCGGGATTACCTCGCGTGAGGCGATTCTCTACGACCGGGAGGGGTTTGCTGTCGGCACACTTCCCGCCGGAACCCGCGTCGAACTCACCGGACGCCTCGGTAGCGGGGCTTGGTCGCGCTATCAACTGCTGTTGGACAGTGGCGAACTTCATTGGATCGGCGCGTGGGATGTGCGCGTCATCAGCGGTAGCACGCTGCGCCTGTTCGACACCGCCTACCTCTATCCCTACGGACGCATCATCCGCCAGCTAGACACAGACATCCAGGCATCTCTCAACAGCCTGAACAACATCGCCTTCATCTGGAACACCGTGGCAAACGGCGGTAGCGTGACCTGTGAACGGATTCCGCCCCGCGTCGGACGTGGTGTGACCGACTTCGACGCTCGCCAGGAGGCGCTGTTCACACCGGCAATTGACCTGTTGGACAGCACCACAGCGGACATCAACGCAGCAATCGCCGCCTTTGCGGACGCTTGCGCCCGTGCGCGTACCGAGGGCGCAACCTTCGTCACCTTCGCGGATGTGCGCGAGGCACGCGCCCACATCGAGGACGCTCGCGTCACGCTCAACCTACTAAACTTGATGTACGCGCCACTCCAACGGCGTGATCCGCTGATTCGTATTCTCAGCGGCCAAACACCCTAACACCGACCATCAAGCCAATCTCACATAGGAGCTACACCCAAAATGAACCAACGCACGCTAATGCTCATCTTGTTCGCTCTGGTTGCCACCCTGGTCCCGGTCGCCCTGTTCGCCCAGGATGCCGAGGACGACCTGCCGGATTGCCCCGCCTTCGAGGGCGAGGCCGCCGAGGTCCGCATTGGCTACTACATGGGCGAGGGCATCGCCTACAGCCGCACCGGGCAAAACAGCGCCGCCGAACGGGCCTACACCTGCATTATCGAGGTGGTAGACCCGTCCTATCTCCCCGCTTATGTGGGCCGCGTGGACATCTACACCCGTGACCGCCGCGATGAACAGGCCATTGAGGACTTGACCGCCGTCATTGACCTCAACGCTAGTATGTTCACGACCACCGCCGCCCACAATAACCGGGGCATCATCTACGTGCTACAGGCAGAGTATGAGTTAGCCGCCGCCGATTTCGACGCTGCCCTCGGTGTTAACCCGGACTTCGTGCCTGCGCTCAACAATCGTGCATTGATCCACGTCATTAACGGGGAATACGACACTGCGATTGCGATCTTTGAGTCGATCCTAGCGAACTCCAACGTGGACGCTGCGCTAGAGATCATCCGTGACCCGGAAAATGAGTCTGAACTGCCGGAATACACCACGGGCGAAACCCAGGCCTACGCGATGTTGGCTTTGGTCCGCTCTGCCCAGGCGCTCGGCCTCTACGACAATTATCTTATTGCTGCCCAAGGCCGTTCGGACAACCGCATTGAGTCAGCAGCCGGGGCGTTGGAATCCCGCTTCACCTTTGAACTGCGTGTGGATGATGGCTCCTACTTCCTGCGTTCCCCGCTGATCGAACCGATTGAGGAGGAGGCAGAATAATCATGACATACCACCACCCGCCCACTGTGATTTCCGTGGCGGCGGTACGTAGAGGTCGGGCAACGCGCTCGGTCTCGAATCATCTGCCCCTGCTGTTACTCACTATAGTCTTGTTGCTTGTTGCAGGTCGTCCCATTGCCGCCCAGCTTGAGTTGGAATGTTTGGAACCCGAAGGTGTTGTCGAGATTTCCGCTCAGTATTACGTCGGGGTGGGCAATGCCTACTTTCGCCAGATTGACTATACGAACGCCATCGCCGCCTACACCTGCGCTCTTGACCTCGACGCAGGCTATGTTCCCGCATTGGTACGGCGTGGCTACGCCTTCACCATTCAGGGGGACGAGGCCCGCGCCCTGGCGGACTACAACCGCGCCCTCGAACTGGACGACGCCAACGTAGAGGCCTACACCAATCGGGGTGTGCTGTATATGCGCGAGGGCAACTTTGGCCTCGCAATTGGCGACTTTACCCTCGTCATCGCCTTCCGCCCAGATGAACCTGTCGCCTACAATAACCGCGCCATCGCCTATGCCGCCGAAGGCAGTTATGACGAGGCATTGGCGGACCTCAACACCGCGCTCGAACTGGACCCCGAATATGCCCAAGCGCACGCTAGCCTAGGGGCACTCTACACCGCGCTGGCCGTCCAGAGCTATCGCGAATACCGTGAAATATCACTTGGTGGGGATTTTCGCCTGCCCGGTCGCCGCCCGACGGACGTGATTGGCGCGGTGGAGGAGGACGGCGTGATTCGCGAGTTCGACGTGTGGGTGCCGTACCTCGCCCCAGCATTGGACTGAGGGTTATCACTATGCGAAAAAGACCACTGCTGATACTACTGTTTACCGTGTCCCTCGTCCCAATATTGACCGTCATCCATGCCCAGGAGGGCGTAGGCGTCGTCCGTGAGGGGACGATAAACAGCATCGCCTCGCTCAACGAGTTCAACCCGCTGTTGTGCGCTACCGAAGCATGTCAACATCTTCAGCGCAAGCTCCTACCCGGCTTCGGCTATGTCGATCCAACCACCGCCCGCTGGGAACCCGCCGTTATCGGGTCCAATGCACTTGTGACAAGTTGGTCACAGTCCCCGGACGGACGCGACTACACCTTCACGTTACGCGACGACCTCACATGGTCCAATGGACAACCTGTCACCGCCTATGACGTGCTCTTCACGCTGACCA
The DNA here is from genome assembly GCA_964462905.1 of uncultured Anaerolineaceae bacterium. Classification (GTDB taxonomy): domain Bacteria; phylum Chloroflexota; class Anaerolineae; order Aggregatilineales; family Phototrophicaceae; genus DAOTTY01. Next base: position 1,245 of record CAYWZS010000003.1, on the reverse strand, counting down.
CCCTCGCGCCGCCAAGCACCGACGATGCACCGTACCGGTTCGGCTTTGCCGCCCCAAACACGACTACGTTCGTCCTCACACTGGACGAGCCGCAGTGTGATTTGTCGTTGCTCTCGCTGCGTGTGATTCCCTATCACCCGTTCGCCCCAGATTTCCAGCAGATCGTAGAAACGACCGTTGTCGCGCCTACGGTTAAGGAACAAACCGCACAGTGGGCCGCATTCCTGGGAGACTACAATTTTTCCAAGATTCGCAATCAACCGTTCTCGCTGGACCCGCTCACCACCAACGAAAGTCCCTACACGCTGTCGAGCGTCCGCACCGGGGTACGCGGTGAAATCCGGCTGGACGGCACAGACGGCGACCATGCCTACGTGTTAGCAGCGACGAGCAATCCTGTTGAGAGCTTTATTCGCGGCGAGACCAACTACCTGACCAACTTCCCCTACGAGCGCGTCGGCGATGTAGCATCCGTTGGCGGTGGCGTCATCAGCCAACCAGGGACAGGCGTCTACGCGCTGGCCCTGAACTTTGCGGACCCCACAGAAGCACGCCCCTTCGACACCGACAGCGAAGACGGCCAGGGGATTCATCCCGTCTGGGCGGACCGCCGCGTCCGCCAGGCGGTATCGCTGGCAATCGACGTACAGCCCATCATTGATGTAGCCTTCCTCGGTCACGGAACACCCGTTAGGGGCATCGCCCCGTCCGGCGCGTGGTACGAGGCCGATGACCTATCCACACCCACGTTCAACCGCGCCGAGGCCGAGCGCCTGCTCACCGAGGCCGGCTGGCGGCCCACGGGTAACAGCCGCCTCCGCGAGTGTGTCACCTGTACCACCGCACCACCCGGCAGCCGTCTATCGGTGAGACTGGGCTACCGTGAAGGGAATGACCCGCGTAGCCGCACGGTCGCCACCGAGCTATCGCGTCAATTGCTTACAATCGGCTTTGAAGTTAACCTTGTCGAGACAAGTGGCACCAACCGCCAAACCGCAGATGCCAACCTCGTCTACATAGAAGCCTTCTACCCCTACACCCCAGAGTCAACTTTCCGCCAGTTCGGCAAGATGAATGACACGATAGTAAACGGTACCAGCGGCCCCAACATCACCTCCTACAGCAATCCCCAGGTGGATGACCTGCTGGCCCGCGCCCAAGCAATGCCCAACTGTGCCGACTACAACCAACGCGCCGCCTTTTATCAGGAGGCACAACGTCAAATCGTCGCGGAGGACATCGCCT